>JASFZD010000001.1:0-16440 GCA_045046645.1 Sulfurimonas sp.
CAAAAGAGTGACTTCTCATATATTTAGGCACTCTTATGCAACTCATCTTCTTCAAGCTGGGATTGACTTAAGAAGTATACAAGAGCTTTTAGGGCATAAATCCGTTGAAACAGATAAAGGATATCATCACACTTTCGCTTTAGCGACGGTGGTGTCGGCATTTAGTGCCAGACATGTTGTTTCAGAAATGAACAAGACAAAACTCATAAGTCCACTCGACTTTTAAAGGCAAAAAAATGATAGAAAGGTTTTACTTAAAAGAGTATCTTAGTTTTAAAGAGACTGAACTCAACTTAAAGACAGGGCTAGTTGTCTTTACTGGACCTAGTGGTAGTGGAAAGTCTATACTGATGAACTCTATTCTTTCCTCCTTAGGTGGGGCTTCTTGTGATGCGGCTTTGTGTGAGTCTAGTGTTACTTGGGATATAAACGCAGATGAGATAGGTATCCAAAACGATGATATTAATGTTTTTAAACATATAAAAAAAGAGAACTCTCGATACTTTGTAAACAACCAAAGTTTATCTAAAAAATCAATAGCTTCTGTGACCTCTGGATATCTGAGACATTTAAGTCTAAAAGATTTTAGTGACTTTGAAAATGAAAATTTGCTAGCCATCTTGGATAGTAGAGTTGCATCTAGAAATAAAAAAATAAATACTTTAAAAGAGAGTTATAAAAAAAGTTACTTAGAGCATCAAGCTGTTAAAAAAGAGTTGCAGACTTTAGAAGAAGAAGAGAAAAGGATTGTGGAACTTAAAGAGTTTGCAGCGTACGAAATAAAAAAGATAGAAGATATAAGTCCAAACGCAGGAGAAGATGAAAAACTTCTTATTATCAAAAAAGAACTATCCAAAAAAGAAAAAGTTTTAGAATCAATAAATAGTGCCTATGAAATATTTAATCACGAGTTTCATGTTTCAAGTGCTTTGGAAAGTTTAGAAGTAGATAGTAGTTTTTTTGATGATGCCATGAATGAGCTCCGTGCTTTACTTGATGGTGCACAAGAGAAATTTTCCGCTCTTGATGATGTAGATGTGGAGGATATTTTTAATCGCATAGAAGAACTTAGTGGACTCAAACGCAGGTATGGCAGCATAGAAGAAGCTATTGCATACAAAGAGAGAAAACAGTTAGAGTTGATGAAATATGAAAATATAGAAGTAGCTAAAGGTGATTTACAAGAGAGATATGACAAATTGAGTCTAAAAATAAAAAAACTTGCCTCGGAGCTTAGCAGTATGCGACATAAAGAAGTTTTTTCTTTTGAAAAAGATTTAAACAAATACCTGAGTGACTTGTATCTTAGAGATGCGCAAGTAGAACTTAAAAATGTAGAGTATGGACATCTCGGTAGTGATGCCTTGAAGATACAGTTAAACGCAACAGAACTTACAAAGATAAGCACAGGAGAATTTAATCGACTGCGTTTAGCTATCCTTGCTTTAAAATCAGAGTTCATGAGTAAAGATGGTGGAGTGTTAATGCTTGATGAAATAGACGCTAATCTTAGCGGTGAAGAGTCCATGTCTGTGGCAAAAGTGCTTAGAAAACTCTCTAAACATTTTCAAATTTTTGTTATATCTCATCAACCACAACTAACTTCTATGGGGGATCAACACTTTTTAGTCTATAAAGATGGTAATATTTCACATACAAAAGAGTTAAGCTTTGATGAAAAAGTGGATGAGATAGCTAGAATCATAAGTGGTGATAGTGTATCAAATGAAGCGAAAAAATTTGCTCGAGAACTGCTGGAGACTAATACATGATAATAGATACGCATATCCACCTAGATGATGATAGATATAGAGATGATTTAAATGATGTTTTAAACCGCGCAAGAGAGGGTGGGGTAACACAGTTTATAATCCCTGGTGCTGACCCAAAAACTCTTACTCGAGCCATCGAAATAGCTGAAAAAAATAATGATGTATATTTTTCTGTTGGTGTTCATCCTTATGATTTAGACTCTTTTGATGGACTTAATTTTGAAGAGTTTGTATCACATAAAAAGTGTGTTGCTATCGGAGAATGTGGACTTGATTACTTTAGACTTGAGGGTTCAGATGAAGAAAAAGAATTAGAGAAACAGAAGCAAAAAAGAGTTTTTGTGGCTCAGATAGAGTTGGCAAAGAAATACAGAAAACCACTTATTGTTCACATTCGAGATGCATCAAGAGATTCCAAGGCTTTGCTTTTAGAACATGGTGCTAAAGAAGTTGGCGGAGTTCTTCACTGTTTTAATGCAGATGATGAGTTACTTAGTCTTGCAAACAATGGTTTTTATTTTGGAATAGGTGGCGTTCTGACTTTTAAAAATGCCAAAAAGTTGGTTAATATCTTACCTCGAATACCAAGCGAAAAACTTATCATAGAAACTGATGGACCTTATCTAACTCCAACTCCACATAGAGGTCAAAGAAACGAACCATTTTATACTACATTTGTTGCATCAAAAATGTCTGAATTATTAGAAATTTCACTAGAAAACATAGAGAGTTTAACGACCAAAAATGCCAAAAATCTGTTTCATATTTAATAATATGATAATAATAATTTAAGACTCAAAATATTTACAACTAAATTTAATAAAATTTTAGATAGAATGAAACTATTAAAAATTCAAATAAAAAGTTGTCTATGTTTAAATATCTTTTAATGCTACTTTTTCCATTATTGTTACTTGCAAATTTGACTTATGAGTCCAATTACAATAAAGAATTGACACTTTTGGAGTCATTTGATATTGAGCCATCATTTCTTTATGATCCTATCATGAATGATATGAGAAATAGAAGAACAGCGCTTGAAAAACATAAACAATTTTTTAAAGCTATGGAAGATGCCTATCTCTTTATACCTGCTATAAAAAATATCCTCGCTAAGTATAATATTCCTCAAGAATTTTTATATCTTGCTATGGCTGAGTCAAACTTCAGCACTAGAGCATATTCACGTAAAAGAGCAGCTGGTATGTGGCAGTTTATGCCAAGAACAGGTAAAATATACAATCTTCATATCGATGAATATGTGGATGAAAGACGCGACCTTATTAAATCTACCCAAGCAGCAGCCAAATATTTAACAAGCCTACATAAGAGATTTGGAAAGTGGTACTTAGCAGCTATTGCGTACAATTGTGGTGGAGGAAAACTCAGTAGAGCTATTAAGGAGGCTGGAAGTGATGACCTTGCGGTTTTGCTCAATCCTAATAAAAAATATATACCAAGAGAGAGTAGGTTTTACATTAGAAAAATTGTAGCACTTGCCCTTATAGGCACAGATGAACAGTTTTTACTCTCAAGTGAGTATGGTTATCTTTTAAATCGTGCTAATGCTTACCCTATATCTACTATTAAATTGCCTAGAGGAGAATCCTTAAGTAGAGTCGCTAAGCTTATTGATTTACCTATCAGTGAGCTTAAAAAGCTTAATAGACATTTGAAATATGATTTTGTTCCTCCATACGCTAAGCACTATAATGTTTATATCCCATATATTAAATTGGCAGATTTTAAACAAAAGTATCACAAAAAGTCAATGCAAAATATTTATAAAATACATAAAGTTAAAAGCGGTGACAATCTTTCAAAGATTGGAAAAAAGTATGGTGTATCTTACCGTGTCATTATGGACTTTAACAAGCTTAAAAATAGTAGACTTAGATTAAAACAAAAGCTTATTATCCCAATAATAAGTAATCAAAAAATTAGTAAAATAGATAGTCGGTTTTACTATATGGTTAAACGCGGAGACTCTTTAGGCTCTATTTCAAAAGCACATAAAGTAAGTGTTCGAAATATCAAGCTGCAAAATCATCTCAAAGGTTCCATGATAAAAATAGGAGATAGGCTTAAAATATATGAATAAACTAATCACTATCTTTTTGGTTTTATCCTTAGGCTTTTTAGCTGGATGTAGCACAAGAGGCAAACACACTTACAGAAACTATAACAACAATAGAGTAAAAGAATATTCTGCTGATAAAAATTATCATAACGCAAGACCAAGTAAAAAGACATACTCTCATCCAACAATGCGTCCTTATGTTATTAGAGGAATTCGCTACCATCCTACAGTGGTAAGTGTTGGAGATATATTTAAAGGTAACGCAAGTTGGTATGGTCCTGATTTTCACGGAAAATCAACTTCCAATGGAGAACGATACAATATGTGGGGTATGACAGCAGCTCATAAAACACTACCTATGAATACCATCGTTAAAGTAACTAACTTACGCAATGGTAAAACTACTGTTGTTAGGATTAATGACAGAGGTCCATTTGTTGCAACGAGGATTATAGATCTCTCAAAAGCAGCAGCTTCAAAAGTGAATATGATAGGTCATGGAACAGCACCAGTTAAACTAGAAATACTTGGTTTTGAGAGAAAAGGCGGCAAACGCATACCAACTAAAAAAGAGTTGAAAAAATCTCCTCAAAAAAAATCAATTGGTTATTTTGCGCTACAAATAGCATCTTTTTCAAAAATAGAAGGTGCTTTAAAAACACAAGAAAAGTATGATAATACTTCTGGTTACTCAACAATCATTATTGATAAAGAAACAAATAAAGGTCGCATGTTTAAAGTGTTGCTTAAAGGTTTTAAGAGTGAGCAAGAAGCAAGAGATTTTAAAGCAAACGGTATATTTAAAAAAGCATTTATAATAAGAGAGGACTAGTATGATAAATAAAAGAAGAACAACGAAAGAGACTGATATAACAGTTTCACTTAACTTAAATGGTATCGGAAAAAGTAAAATAAATAGTGGTGTTGGTTTTTTAGATCATATGCTTGAAAGTTTTTCAAAACACTCTTTGATTGATTTAGAAGTAACTTGCGTTGGTGATACACATATTGATGATCACCATAGCGTTGAAGATATAGGGATTGTTATCGGGTCACTTTTAGCACAAGCTATCTATCCGGTTAAAAATATGGAGCGTTTTGGAAGTGCCAATATTGTAATGGATGAGGCTTGCGTTTCTTGTAATTTGGATTTAAGTAATCGTCCATTTTTAGTTTATGAAGTGGAAGTGTCAGGTAAAGTAGGACAGTTCGACAGTGAACTAGTGGAAGAGTTTTTTAGAGCTTTTGTTTTAAATGCTAGAATAAGCGCACATATTATTGAACTTCGTGGTAAAAATAAACATCACATTATTGAGGCTGCGTTTAAGTCATTGGCTGTTGCTATTCGTAGAGCTACTGCGTTTAATGAAAGAGTTGGAATACCAAGCACAAAAGATGTTTTATGATTAAGCTTATTGTTCTTGATGTTGATGGTTGTTTGAGCGATGGAAAACTAATCTACTCAGCTGACGCCATAGAGAGTAAAAACTTTAATGTTAAAGATGGGCTTGGTATCACCACTTGGATAAAAATGGGAAATCAAGTTGCTATTATCACAGGGCGTAACTCTGAGATAGTACAAAAAAGAGCAAATGAGCTTGGTGTACAGCATCTTTTTCAAGGAATAAGAGATAAAGATTCTGTACTTAAAGAACTCATAGACTCACTTGGGTTTCAGCTTTATGAAGTTGGAGCTATCGGTGATGACCTTAATGATTATGGAATGCTGAGTATAGTTGGGAGAAGTTTTACACCAAAAGATGGTGTTGAGGATATACAAAAACTTGTAAATACTGTTCTCACTAAAAATGGTGGGGATGGAGCTGTACGTGAAATGATTAATATTTTAGTTGATGAAAATGATCAAAAAGATGCATTTTTATCTGTCTGGGTAAAGGAGTAAGTTATCAACATAAATCTATTGTTTGCTATAATATCTTCTGCTCTTATTTTTATATTTTTTGGGTTTAAACCAATGAACTTAAAACAGCAAGAGTTTGTAGATGTTCCATTGTTTGAGCTATCAACATTTATTATTTATGAAATCAATAAGGTTGGTTTAGATACGATGATGACTGGTACTAGAGCGTTTAGATATGCCGATAGATATAGGATTGATAATATAAACTACACAGACAATACTCAAGAGTATATTGCAAACATGAAAGCAAATAACGGAATTTATAAAAACGATATCTTAACACTCACTGGTGATGTTGTTTATAATCGTAAAGATGGTTTAGTTATGGAAACTAGCAAAGCTGTTTATAATAAAAAAAATGCAGTAACTACGATAGATAATGATTATATATCATACCAAGGAAGCAATAGAGTGATTGGCTCATCTGCAAGATATAATAATAAACTCAACAAAATGGCATCTAAAAATGTTATAGCAAAATATCAAATAAAAGAGAAGAAATAATGAAATATAAACTACTTTCAATACTATTATTAGTATCAACTTTAAGTTCGGACGAATTAAAAATAGAAGCAAATGCATTTAATTCTGATGAAAATACAGGTATCTCCGTCTTTGAGGGTAATGTAAAAATTAAAAAATTAAATGACGAACTCAATGCTTCAAAAGTGACCGTTTACACAAACGAGAAAAAGGAACCAACAAAATTTGTCGCTGTTGGTGATGTTTCTTTTTCAATTGAGACAAAAGAAAAAACTATTTATAAAGGTGTGGCAGGTAAAGCGATTTATATTCCAGGTACAAAAGAGTATCACTTTTTTAAAAATGTCCATCTTAAACAAGTGAATGATAAAAAAGAGATTATTGGGGATGAAGTTTTACTTAAAACCATAGAAGGAAAAGCGTATGCTAAAGGTATAGAGTCTGAACCAGTCATTATGATATTTGATATAGCAGATGACAAAAATGAGACTAAGGAGTAGAGATGATAGAGATTGTTGATGCTAAGTTTATAACTTCTGCGCCAAATGTAAGTGCAGCACCTGAGTCTGACACTCAAGATGAAGTTGTTTTTATGGCAAGATCAAATGTGGGAAAGAGTTCTCTTTTAAATGCACTTACAAATCATAAAGGACTTGCAAAAGTTTCATCTACACCTGGAAAAACAAGACTTATTAACTACTTTGATGTGACTTTTATTGATAGAGATACGACACAAAAAAGTATGGCTAAGTTTGTAGATTTACCAGGCTTTGGGTATGCAAAAGTATCTAAATCTCTAAAACATGATTGGGAAAAAAACTTAACTGATTATGTCTCGCAGCGTGAGCAGATAAAATTATTTATACACTTGATTGATTGTAGACATCCACATTTGGACATAGATACATCCGTGAGTCAATTTCTTTTTGACAATGTGAGAGAAAATCAAGTTATACTACAAATATTTACAAAAATTGATAAATTAAATCAAAAAGAACAAAGTGTACTTAGACGAGAATTTCCAAATGCTTTAATGGTTTCAAGTTCAAAAAAGAAAGGTACGAAAAAAATAATACAAGTTATCTATGATATTTTACAAGAGAATGGCGATGCAGATTGAGTATGTAAAAGCAACACTTTTAGATATACCTAAAATGCAAGCACTTATTACACCAGAAGTTGACTCTGGGATTATCCTCACAAGAAGCGAAGATGAAGTAGCTACCAACATCAGATCTTATACTTTAGCAACTCATAAAAATGAAATAGTTGGTTTTTTAGCACTTCATATTCATACTTTAACATTAGGGGAGATACGCTCATTGGTTGTAAAGGAGTCAATGAGAGGCAAAAAAATAGGAGAAAATTTAGTTAAGCAAGCAATTCAAGAAGGAAAACGCTTAGGACTTGAAAGAGTACTAAGTTTAACGTATAAACAAGTATTCTTTGAACGCTTAGGTTTTGTAGAAATTCCAAAAGAGTCACTTCCAGAACATAAAATCTGGGCAGACTGTATTAAGTGTAAACACTTTCCAATATGCAACGAAATCTCTCTAATAAAAAACCTTTAGTACCGCTTCTATATGTTGCAATCTTTGTAGTATATAGTAGTTTAAGCAGTATCTATCTTATTTTGCCACCCTTGCTTGCTGTTTTGTTTGTACTTTATTCAAATGCCATTAAAAAAGATGATTTTTTACTGATTGTGCTAATCTCTTTTTGTTTAGTAATCTTTGAGACAAACAATGGCTATCCTCTTTTTAGTACGATTATATATTTCACTTTAGTTTATAAATTTATTATTCCTAAAATAATACAGAACTTTAGTTGTAATTCTTGCGTTAGAGTTTCTTATGTGTTATTGGCATATACAGGATATTATCTATTTTTAATGCTAGTCGCTAATATCTTTTTACTGCCTACACCAAGTGTAGATTACTATATAGTATACTATATAGTAATTGAATTCTTTTTTGTGAGTCTTTTATGAAAATTAAATTTATTATTCTTGTTTTTATTCTGATATGGTTAGGGATTATAGTTCGTGTATTTTTTCTCTCTGTTAAGTCAAACGAATATTACGCTAAGCTTTCTACGCAAAATACTATTAAAAGTGAAAATATTCCTCCGGTTCGTGGTGAAATTGTTGATAGAAATAATATTCCTATTGCTATCAATAAACTTGGATTTAAAATTGAATTAGCACCTCACCTACGAGGGAAAAAACATATAGCAGAGTACAATGAAGAAGTAGAAAACCTTTTAAAACTATTCCCAACCCTTAAAAAAGATAAGATTCTTAAAAATTATACAAAAAAGGACTCTTACTATAACCATAATTTCATTGAAGTAGTTCCTTTTATACCATACAACGACATAACCCTAGTCTATACAAAATTAAATCTTAGAAAAAATCTTAAAATTATTCCAGCTCCAAAACGTTACTATCCTTATGGAAATATTGCTGCACATATAATCGGTTATGTCTCTCGTGCCAACAAAAAAGATATAGATAAAGATGCACTCTTAGCACTTATTGGATATACCGGTAAAATAGGAGTAGAAAAATACTACAACAAATACCTTCAAGGAGAACAAGGTAACAGAAAGATAAAAGTAAACGCAAGTAATCAGGAAATAGAAGAACTTTCGTATATTAGTCCTATAGAAGATAGAAAATTAACTTTAACCTTAGATATAGAACTGCAAAAGTATGTTTCCAAACTTTTTGAAGGTAAAGTTGGTTCTGTTGTAGTTATGGATACAAATGGTTCTATTTTAACAGCAGGTAGTTTTCCAAACTATAATCTCAATATCTTTGTAACAGGCATGTCTTATAAAATGTATAATAATCTCTCTTCTAGTCTTGATCATCCTTTTACAAACAAACTTATCAATGGCTTATATCCTCCTGGGTCTACGATAAAACCTCTACTGGGGCTTCTTTATATTAGTAGCGATTTAAGTGAAAGATGGGGTGTTGATTGTCGTTCATCACTACCACTTGGCGGTCGTATTTTTAGATGTTGGAAAAGAAAAGGACATAAATATACAAACATCACTAAGGCCATACGAGAGAGTTGTGATGATTATTTTTACAAGGGAAGCCTTATTGTAGGAAATGAAAAAATGAGTGCCGCCTTAAAGCGCTATGGTTTATCAAAAAAAACAGGGATTGATTTGCCTAATGAATTTATAGGTGTTGTTCCTTCTCGAGAATGGAAATTAAAAAAATATAATCGTATCTGGAGTATAGGTGAAACAGCAAATATGGCTATAGGGCAGGGGGATTTTTTAACTACTCCTTTGCAGATAGCACAAGCAACCGCACTATTAGCAACATCAAAGCTTCCAACACCACATCTTGCTAAAAAGATAGGCGATAAAGAATATAAGCCCGTAATAAAAGAAGTTTTTACGAAAAAAGAGCTTAAAAAACTACCAATTATCCAAAAAGCAATGTATCAAGTTTGTAATAACCCTCATGGAACAGCAACTAACTATTTACACTCTAAAGTTAAGCTTGCTGGCAAGACTGGTACTGCTCAAGTTGTTGGGATTAAACAAGATATTAAAAAAAGAAAGAAAGAGCACGAATTGTCATATTATAGACGTTCTCATGCTTGGTTTACATCTTATGGTCCTTATAAAAATCCACAATATATTGTGACAATAATGGTAGAACATGGTGGTCATGGTGGTCATGCAGCTGGTGCAATGGCTTCAGACATATATAACAAGCTCTTAGAACTTGGTTATATAAAAAAGTAGTTCTAAATAGGTACTTATACTATGGCATTTTGAATCAATAGAGCTAAAATACTCAACAGAAATATTGCTCCAGCTTTATTGTAGATTTTATTTGCAAGAATAAATAGAAGTGTTAGAGATGCTCCAGCCATGATTAGCAAGTCAAATTTTGTTGCAATAATATCTACACTTAGTGGATGAATAAGAGAAGAGGCACCAAGTACCATGGAAAAATTGGCAACATTAGAGCCTATAATATTTCCAATACTCATCTCTGCGTTTCCTTTTTTTATTGCGACAATAGATACAACAAGTTCTGGTAAAGATGTTCCCAGAGAGATTAAGAAGAGTCCGATAATCCATTCACTGATACCGAATTCTCTGGCAATATTAGACCCACTTTCAATAACAAAATTAGCTCCACCAATAGTAAAAGTAAAACCAATAGCGAGTAAAATTATTGTTTTTGTCCAGTTAAATTTTTCTTTACCAAGTAGATTATCTATCTCTCCTTCTAAATCTTCTTTAGAATCTTTAAATAAAAACAGAAGATAAGATGCCATCATAAGTAAGAATATAACTCCATCAACTCTACTAATCACACCATCTTGAATCATAATAAAGAAAATAATTACAGGCACAATTACCCAAGCGCTATCTTTTGCAAACAGGTCTCTTTTAGGTTTCATAGATTTTGCAATCATAAAGACAACGCCCAAAACTAATGTAATATTAAATATTACGCTACCGACAACATTTGCCACTGCCATGTCACTTTTTCCCTGTGATGCAGCCATCATTGATGCAGCCATCTCAGGCAGTGATGTTCCAAAGGCAACAAGTGTTGCTCCTATTACAAAATACGAGATATGAAAGTGAAGCGCGATTCTTTCTGATTCTTTTATGATAAAGTCAGCTCCATAAACTAAAGCTCCCATTGCCACTATAAATATAACAAAATCCATTATTATCCTTGTGTTCTTACTATTAAACTTTTTGGCAGTTTGAAATTTAAAATCAACTCTTTCTCTTTTTCCCGCATCTCTCCACTGTCTACTTCATGGTCATATCCAAGAATATGTAAAAGACCATGGATAAATAAAAGTGCTAGCTCATCACTATTTTTATGTGAAAGTTTTTTAGCTTTTTCCTCTACATGTTGAGCTGATATAACAATACTACCAAGAGGAAAAAATGGTGTATCTTCATAAGGAAAACTAAGAACGTCAGTATCTTTATCTATATTTCTATGTTTTAAATTGATTTCTTTGATTTCTTCATTAGAAGTAATAAGTAATTCTATATCTTTATCGGTTAAAGTAGAAGCGATGCTATTTAAAAAGGTTTCATTAACCCGAAGTAAGGTTCTATTGTCTAGTTCAATCATAAGTAGAATTATATCAAACTAGACTTTAAGCCAGAAATTTTTAGCCTGTGATATTCAAGTTACTTCCAACACCTGTCTTTCTGGCGATGTCTTCTTGGGCTACTATCTCTTGCGTTTGTTTGTTCGACTCTTCTAAAACTTTCAAGACTTGTTCTGATTGAGTATCGATGGCTTTTTTTAAGGTATCAACTTGTGATACACCAGAATCTGTTGAAGATGACACATCCATAATATCTCCTTTTTTTCTTATATAAACTATTGTATAACTAATTTGTTTTAATAAAGATTAAAAAAGTATTTTATATATGTTAAAATAAAATTATGAAAGATAAAACAGAGACAAAAAAAGCAGTATGTGTTATGAGTGGTGGAATGGATTCCACTTTGAGTGCATATATGATGAAACAAGAAGGCTATGAAATTATTGCGGTACATTTTAACTATGATCAACGCACTCAAGCTAAAGAATTAGAATGCTTTGAAAAGATAGCACAAGAATTAAATGTAAAAGAAAAATATATTTTAGATTTAGATTTTTTTAAACATTTGGGAGCATCAGCATTAACAGATAAAACCATTGATGTTCCAATAACGGGTGTAAAAGAGGGTGTACCTGTTACTTATGTTCCTTTTAGGAATGGGATTTTTTTAAGCATGAGTGCTGCGATTGCTGAGAAAGAGGGCGCGGAAGTTATAAGTATTGGTGTTGTTGAGGAGGACAGTAGTGGGTATCCAGACTGTAGAGAAATTTATATAAAAAGTATGCAAAATACCATTAATCTTGGTACAAAAGATGAAACGCAGATAGAGGTAAGAATGCCCTTAGTTCATTTACAAAAATCACAAATTGTTAAAAAGTCTCTAAGCATGAATGTCCCTCTAATACTAACTTGGAGTTGTTATAAAAGTGAAGATAAAGCATGTGGCGTTTGTGACAGTTGTAGATTGCGATTGAATGGTTTTAAATTAGCAGGAGAAGTTGACCCTATTGATTATGCCTAATGTTATTTTTAAAGAGTTTGAAGTTGAGCATATTTGTAAACCTAAATTAAAAAACAGTTATATTAGTGTCAAAAATAGTTCTAAAATAGTTATAAAAACACCGAGAGTTTCCAAGGCTTTTATTCAAAATTTACTTCATGAAAAAGAAAATTGGATAAGAAAACAACTTTCAAAATTTGAAAAAAACAAAGTACATGTTGTCAATTTAGAAGACGAAGTTCTTCTTTTTGGTGATGTTATTAGTATTGATTCCGATGAAGTGCGATTTTTACGAGAGCGATTAGAAAGGTTAAAAAATCTCAATGAGAAAAATATTTTAAAATCTTACGATACTTTTTATAAACATCTCTCAAATCAATACCTTGTGCAAAGAGTAGAAAAATTTTCTAGACTTATGAACTTAAATTATAACTCTCTTAAATTTAGAAAAATGAAAAGTAGATGGGGAAGTTGTAGTTCTGGAAAAGTTATTACTCTCAACAGTGAATTGATAAAAATAAAAAAAGAGCTGATTGATTATGTAGTAGTGCATGAGTTAGCTCACCTCGTGCACATGAATCACTCAAAAAACTTTCATAATTTTGTTGAGTATTATTTACCCAATGCAAAACTACTCAGAGGTGAGTTGAAAATAATTCAAATGATACCTACTTGATGGTGACCACATCATCCATCCATTTGTTTTAATATTTTTTGCTGCTCTCATCTGTTCTTGAACTTCAAACTTTTTATATGGTCTGCGTTTACGAGTATAATCTTTAAAGTATTGTAACCAAGGTCTAACTCTATTTGTATCTATTCTATCTTTAATATTTTTTACACTTCTATAGATAACGGCGTAAGGATGCTCGGCAGGGTGATCAAAATAAAAAGAGCCACTAGAAAAACCAGAAGGATACAACATTGGTGCAAGATAGTCAGCGTAAGTAGCTAAACCAGTAACTGTTTGTCCTATTCCATTGTCATCTTTTGACCAGCAGATATTTCCATAAGTATCTACTGAGATAAAAACTCCATATTTTCTTAGACTATTCTGAGCTCTCTTTAAAAATTCATTTAAAGTTTTTATGCGATTTTCTTGTGTATTTTCTTTTGAAAAATGTAGTCCACGCTTAGCAGGAAAACGGATATAGTCAAAATTTATCTCGTCAAACCCAACCTTAGCAGCTTCCTCAGCTATGGAAATAGTATATTTGTGGGAGCGAATATCAAAAGGGTCTACCCAAGCCATCTTATCATGATTTCTCCAAATACTACCATTATCGTCACGTTTGATTGCATAGTCTGGGTTGTTTGCAGCTTGAAGTTCATCTTTAAAAGTAACAATTCTAGCAATAGTGTAAATATCTCTATCTTTCATGGTCTTAATAAATTTTTGAATATTTCGATTAGTTCTTTTTTTATGTGCACCATAACTATTTGCTTGCTTAAAAGAAGTGTAAAAGGATGTAGCGCCATACTCATTTTTTACATCCACAACCACTGCATTTACTTCAGTTTTGTCTATTATATTGAGTATTCTCTTGAGTGTTTTAGAATTATTGCTAGCTCCCCAGAAAGTAAGATAGAGAGCTTTAACTTTTATGGGTCTTAGTAAAATGGTTGTAGTGTTTATATCATCGCCAAAACTAAGTGGTCTATATCCGTAAGCTTTAATATGGTAAAGCTTCTCTTTCGAATCTATGTTAAACGAACCGTTATCATCACTTTTTACACCATGATAGGCATCATTGATAGTGACATTGCTTAAAGGTTTTAGTGTATTTGCATCTATAATTTTACCTGAAAAAGAGGCGTAAAGTGAGATAGACAACAAAGTAATTGTAAATAGTATTTTTTTCAATATTTTCTCATATTTTAGAATTTTGCAATAATACTATAAAAGACTTATCTTGCGTTTAAGAAATATTTTAGACTAGTATTACTCCACTCTTTTGAAAGCTTGAGATGATTCTGTATGGATTTATAAACATTTTTAAAATCGTCATTTTTACTACTAAGCTCTTGCGTAACAACTTTTAGTGCAACTTTACCTGCATCTGTTACCTCTTGTGGAAATTGAAGTAGTTGGACATTTAACTCTTTAAGTTTACTAAGTGCATGAATATTTTCATAATGAAATTCAGATGTCATATTGGCATTCATCTCACTCGATGCAACTTCTATCATTGATTGGTGTTCAAAGGCTAATTTACTCCAAGAGTGTTTGTTGAAGGTAAGTTCTAAAATCGAACCAGGTTCATGCCAACCTGAGTAGTAGTAAGGTGCAACTTTATAAAAGCCCATTTTGATATCAAGTGCAGGTCCAACCCACTCAGTTGCATCAATTACACCACGCTCTAATGACGAGTAAATCTCTCCAGCAGGCAAAAGAATGGGGTTGACGCCCATTTTTGAAAATACCTCTCCACCAAGACCAGGTATACGCATTTTCAAGCCTTGCATATCCTCTAAAGATTTGATTGGTTTTCTAAACCATCCACCCATTTGAATATTGGTATTACCTCCAAGTAATGGATAGAGATTGTATTTTGCATATTGTTTTCTCCATATCTCGAGTCCTCCACCAAAAATCATCCAAGAGTTTATCTCTTCAGCTGTAAAACCAAAAGGAATCCCACTAAAAAGTGAAAACGCAGAGTTTTTACCTTTCCAGTAGTAAGGTCCCGAATGAAATGCATCTATTTGACCGCTACTAGCAGCATCAAAAACTGCCAAAGCAGGTACTAGAACATTTTTAGGGTATATTTTTACTTCTAAACTTCCGCCACTGATATCATTAACTCTTTTTGCAAATTTTTCAACACCTGTTCCCATGATTGGAAAATGAGCGGGCCAACTTGTAGCAAGTTTAATAACTGTTTTTTTATTTTTATTTATATTGACATGTTTGTTAATATCTTTACTTGGCTGTGGGTGTTTTGAGTAATCAATTGCTTTTCTTTTACTTTCATTACATCCATTTAAAGCCAAAATTGCTGAAGTTGCTGTTGCTGTGCTTAAAAAAGTTCTACGATTCATTTCATTTGCCTTATTTAATTAAAATCAAAAAGAGAGATTTGTGCTTGATTGGCAAGTGGTTTGGATAGTATTGATTTATCAACACCTACAATCAGAGCAAAATGAAAACTGTTTTCTTTAAGAATATTTAGAATCTCATTCTCATGTTTATATATTACAAGATTTTCTACATATTCGAAGTTATCTGTATGTAGAAAAGGGACTAAAAAAATGGTTTTTGCCCAAGTAGCCTGTTTTTGCAGGTAATTAATTTCATCTTTTACTACAGAGCAATTCTTCTCAAAAATAAGTACTTTATCACTTGTGCCAAACTCTTTTATTTCAAAGTTTTTATTTGTAAACACTGCTTCAAAATGCCCAATAGAATTAAATTTTTTTAATCGAAAGTTTATTTTTAATCTTTTAAAAAGATATAAAAGCTGTGAAAGGTAGGGGATAAAAAATGGAGATATAAGTTGTCTTTCATAAAAAACATCATCATAAATAAAAGATGTTTCAAAAAGTGTTTGTTCCATTATGCTAATAGGTTCTCTAGAGCTTGGAATAGATTTTATATCAGTAAAAATATCTTTTGAGACAAGAAAAGGAGAGAAGAGAAGTATATGCGGACCTTCTAAGTCCCAAAGCTCTTTTGTCAAAGACTCTATATCTCCATCAAGAACCATAAAATTTGATTCTGTCACAACTTGAAGTGCCAGTTTTAAAATAATTTCATTACACTCATAAACGATGATATCTTTTTGGATAAGTCTAAAACGCAGTAATCGCTTAAGAGCTTTTTCTATGTTATCTACTTTTATCCAAGCAATTTCACTATCACTTATTTGCGTTGGCCTATCAAACATAACACCATAGGCACCATTAAAAACAGCAGTTTCTATGGTCTCTTCATCAAAAGCAATAAAAAGATCTCCTCTTTTTACTCTGTTTTCATCAAAGACAATATTAGTAAATTTTTTTACAAATGGTTCATTTACAAGATTAGCATTTGTAAGTGCAAGGACATTTTCAAGTCTCATCCAAT
>JASFZD010000002.1:0-25514 GCA_045046645.1 Sulfurimonas sp.
TTGGAACTTTTTTACAATCATTTGTAAATAAACCTTTGTTTACTCCCAATATACCATACTTTAGAAGGTGTTTTATGCACCCATATTTACTATTAAGTCAAAAGTTTTGAAGCACCCTCACTCTGTTCAGTTCCTCTAGAATTCATATATCGCTTTAATTGATTAACAGCTTCATTCATAGGATCAGTAATATCAGGAGCTTTGCACTCTATTACTACTAATGGAATGCCATTGATAAAAAGTGTAATATCAGGGATAATGGTTTCAGCTCCATCAACCATAAATTGGGAAACGGCTAAAAAATCATTATTTTCTATATTTTCAAAATCAATATATTTTACTGTAGGTGATTTTGCACCGTTATCATGATTAATATCTACAGAGGAGTTTTCGAGTAATAGAGTAGTTGAGGCAAGATTATTTTCAAAAAGAGAAGTTTCATTTATATTTACCAGGCTAGCTATTACTTCGTTAACTTGTTCATTATTAAGCCACTTACCATTAATATCTTGTATCGCTGAAGCCAGTCTGTCTTTTAAGATTACTTCTTTAAAACTTGAACGTTCCAAGAGAGCTATATCTGTTCTGCGTTTATTATCATTGTCATTAATGACTAAAGTATTCCATCCTAAAACTTTTAATTGCTCTAAAAATTTATCTTCAACATATTTAGCTTCTCGTATCCAATTACTCATATGTATCCTTATTGCACTTTTTTACTACTATAAAAGATATAGTGGTAAATTTTAGCTTTTTTTACGCATATAGTTTGTACAGTGATACTTTTTACCACTATCTACTCATATTAACTTGTAAGAGTTTAAATAGTTTAGTATTTATAAAATATATTTCTCTACCCACTTTAACACTATCAAGAAGACCGAATGCCTCTAGTTCTTTTAAATAGTTAGTTGCTGTCTTACGTGTAACACCTAGTTCGTCTATTAAAAAACTGATTTTAGTATAAGGGTGTTTAAATAGTATTTCTAAAAGATCTTTAGAATAAAATTTAGAAAAGTTTTCTCTTAAAATATTTTTTGTTTCATACATAAGTTTCATAATCTCTTCAATCAGTTTAATACTTTGTAGAGAAGTCTGTTCGATACCTTTAAGCATATACATAATCCACTCTTCCCAAGCCCCTTCTGTTCTGACTCTATTTAAAAGACTATAATACTCATCTTTGAACTCTATGATATAAGAACTTAAATACAAAACGGGAACCTCAAGAAGTTCATTTAAAATAAGATATAAGATATTAATAATTCTACCTGTACGACCATTACCATCATAGAATGGATGAATACTTTCAAATTGATAGTGAATAATTGCCATTTTAACCAGTGGATCAAAATCATCTAAACCATTGTCATTGATATATTGCTCAAGATTATCCATAAGATCTTGAATGTCTTGATGGTTTTGTGGTGGCATATAAACAGTATTTCCCTGATTATCTTTTAAAACCGTACCACTTTGTGTTCGAATTCCCGCATCATTGTCTTCAAGCTTCTTTTGAATTTCAACAATATGGCGCTTTAGAAGAAGTTGTTGCTCTTTAATTAAATCAAATCCAAGATATAAAGCTTCTCTATAACGCTGTACCTCTTTAGCTTCTTTAGAGACATTTTCACTACTAACGCTTGCACGGTAAAGTTCATCATGAGTTGTTACAACATTTTCTATTTCAGAACTATCTTTAGCTTCTTGAAGTGAAAGGGCATTAATTAAAATACTTTGATTAGGGATAGAACGAGCAGCACCTTTTAGTTCAGCAAGAGCACGGTTGGCTTTAACAATTTGTTTTAAAACAGTTTTGCTCTCGACATCTTGTGTTAGTGGAAGTGAAGGAGGAATATATTCTGTATCCATTTGAGAACCTCTATAGTGGTAATATTTGGACTATTTTACCACAATAAAATAAATAGTAGTAAATTATTGATTATTTTACCAATATCATATTTTACAGATAAATCCAAAATGAGATCATTTTTTTAATTAAGTCAAATAGTAAAATTAAACAATAAAAGATGAAGCTATAAATTATGAGTAGAAAAATGACTAAATATACAACAGAATTTAAAACAAAATTGTCCTAGAAGTTGAATCCCCCAATTAATTTGTAATTTTATCTCTAGGAATAAATTCTAAAATAGTGGCGTCGATACAAAATCGTTTTCTACCATCTGCTCTAGGAAAGACATGACCTAAGTGAATTCCACTCTCTTTTGCAATGATTTCTACTCTTCGCATTCCATAACTGTTATCTACTTTTTCTATAACTGAGTTATCAGCTGCTTTATAAAAACTAAGCCAACCTGTTCCAGAATGAAATCGTTCTCTTGTATCAAAAAGTATATCCCCTGAGAGTTTGTCTATGAAAACACCATCAGGAGTGTCTTTAAAAATATCATACTGTTTGCATCCTGGCGCATCTGTCCCCTCATGAAAGGCAACATTATAAGCCTGAGAATTTTTGCCGAGCTTAAAGTCACCAAGTGTTTTATAAAAAGTTTTTTTATTCATAAAACCAAGATGAGCGATGATTTCTTTGCCGTCTTCTATAAATAGTATAGTAGGTGTTGCGTAAAGTTTTGTTTTTATATCAAAGCCTGATAAGGCACTTGCAACAACTGTTCTAAGGGATAAAGTACCCTTATATCCTGAGCTCACTTCTCTCTCAAATTTTTCACAGTAGGGGCAATAATGATCAGACTTTATAACAATAATCTCTTTTCCACCAAGAGGGATCACCTTATCATTTTTGACACTTTTCTTTTGAAATTTTACACCTGTGCTATGATTAGGGCAATAACCATTAGGATTTTTCTGTAAATAGTTTTGATGATAGTTCCCAGCAGGATAAAATTTGCGAAGAGGTTTTATCTCTGTAACAATATCTCCATAGCCAGCTTTTGTGAGTAGCGTTTGATAGTTTATCTCTGTTTTATGTGCTAGTTTTTCTTGTTTGGCATTTGTATAGTAGATAGCACTTCTATAGTTGTTCCCTATGTCGTTACCTTGTCCATTAACCTGAGTAGGGTCATGGAGTTCCCAAAAAGATTTGATAAGGGTGAGAGCATCTACTTTGGTATTATCATATGTAACGCGTACAGATTCAGTATGATTGACTATCTTGCTTTGTTTTTGAAGCTTTCGCTTATCTAAAACATCATTGTAGGTTGGATTTTTATAATTTCCACCTGCATAACCAGATTCGGCCTTTATAACTCCATCGAAGTTGTCAAAGTGCTTTTCAACACCCCAAAAACAACCTGCTGCAAATACGATTTCTACTATCATGACTTATCCTTTTTTATCTAGTTGGTACGAGTGATAACAACCATAGCTGCTGGATTGTTAAATCTATGCTCTGCACTTAAGTTAGAACTCATTAAACCATCATCTTTGCTAATTATACCACTATGGAGTGTTACAATATTTGTGTTTTCTCTTGTAGCATTATGTCCCTCACCACCAGGCCCAGGTACAGTAGTGTTAGTTTCACTGTTATCTTCGGTTCCTGCATCGTAGACATTAAGGTGTATAGTTGTGCTCTCACCTGTTGCTAAAGATGAAACATCATAAGCTTCAACTCCTGCAAACGCATCGTTTGTTTTAACTAGCATACTTGCGATAGAGAGCATAGTATTAGCGGTTGTAATGTTAATAGTCTCACTTGATGATGGCGTTAAGAGACCAGTACCAGAGACAGAATCACTGTCAAGTAAAGTTGAGTTGTCTCCACTCTCGGCTAGTTGTTCAAGCCCAGCAGAGGCACTTTGACCCACACTAAAGATAGAGTTACTGCTCACTAAAACAGGTGACATCGGTTGAGCAGCTGTTAAGTTTGTTATCTTTAGACTATAAGTGGGTACTATTTGCGTAGCGCTATCATTGCTATTACTACAACCACTAAAAAGCATTAAAGAACCAAGAAGAATGCTTGATAAAATATTTAAAGTTTTCATCTCACACCTACTTTACAGTTATAACAACTGAGGCTACAGGGTTTAAAAACCTGTCTGTTGCTGCATTTAAGTCACTTAACCCTGCACTAGCATCAAAATCTCCAACATTTCCTCTATGGATATGCACAAAGCCTTCACTAGTTGTACTCACACCCGTTCCGCCAGAACCCGTTGCTAAGGCTGGAATATTTCCTGCGAGCTCATCATTAGCTTCTGTTCCTGCATCATAAGCATTAAGTTCATACTTGTAAGTTCCAACTGTCGTGGGTATTTTTACAGAATTCATAGCAAGAAAACCATCATTAGTAGGTAGCATCATCGCCACTATAGATAAGTAGTCATTCCCACTTGCTGTACTTAGGCTCGTTGTCGTACTCGATCCTGCGCTAAGAAGACCAGAAGCAGGATTTTGTACTGAAGTAGCACCCGATGCATTGAGGTCTGTTACAAGACCAGAGATATCTCCCCCCTCTGCCATAGCTTTAAGGTTAGAAGATGCGACTGAACCTGCCATAAATAGTGCTGCGTTTGCATTGTGAGCAGAGACTAGTAGTGGTGTGAAACTGATACCTTTAGTAAGGTTTGTAATCTTTACATCTATCTCTAGTGCCATAAGGGAAGAGCTAAAAATAAGAGCAGAGCTTAGAGCAATTTTTGTGAATGTAGATTTCATTGTGTGTCCTTTTTGTTTTGATAGTGAGAGTTTAAAATCCCACCATAAACAAAATATAAACAATTATAAAAGTTTTGACATTTCTATATTAAAAGAGTGTTCGCCATCTATATATATGTGTGAAAAAGAAAAATTATGTCGTTTAACTATTTCATGAATGATATAAAGTCCCAAACCAAAACTCTCTGTTTGTAAGTCTTGACAATCTCTACTAAAAGGGGTGATAAAATTTTCTATACTTTGTGAGAACTCTTTACCTCTATTTATAACCGATAAAACATCATTTTTATACTTGATAGTAATCTCTCCATCAGTTTTGTATTTTCGCGCATTATCCACTAGATTTTTTAAAGCGATTGAGAAGAGATTAAAATCAACTTCTACAATTTCATCGCTAATATCTGAATCTACATCATCAAAGTAGAGAATGTCATACACATTTTCTACTATATCAATCAGTGCATACTTCTTAATCTCTAAAGATTGTGCTTTTGAAGTGATAGCTTCTATGTCACTTAGCTCTTTAAGTTGATTTTCCATAACATTAAAAGTATCTATAAGTTTTGCTTTGTCTTCTACCCTGTCATCTAACATATGGGTGATAAGCTTCCCCCTTGTGATAGGTGTTTTTAACTCATGCATAATATTTCTCAAAAAAAGGATACGACTTTTTTGAAGAGTATCGATGGTTGAAGCTGCTTCACAAAAAGCATTGGCAACTTGAGCTACTTCATCAGAACTCTCTAACTCCTCCTTTTGAATACTCTCCCCTTTAGAAAATTTGTCGATATTTTTATGTAGAAGTTGGAGCGGTTGCATAGATTTTTTGATAAACCTATAGAGCAAAAAGAGAATCACTAGAAGAAAGAAAGTTCCAAACGCCAGATACTTTGGAATCGGAGTCATTGGTGTTTCATTTATAAAGTAAAACATGTCTGCATCTGCTTTATAAGCATAAAAGTAGTGTTTATTTTCAACGAAAATTTCAATATTTGCCTCATGCAGTGTTTTATGAATATCTTTGTCAGTAATAAGTTGCTCACCGCGTTTCATAATGGCTTTTGCTTCTTTGAGTGTAACCATCGTGAGTTGATTCATATCTAAATACTCTTGAAGTAGCTTATCTTCAACCTTGTACTTATGAAGATTTTCATATAAAACTATACTCTGTTTAATAGCACTAGTTTTATCATTCACAAGAGCAATATAACCAAGCAGAATAGTTGTTGTTACTAGAAGTAGGGCACTGAGAAAACCGATAAGGGTGATGGCGTTTAGTATGGAGTTTTTAGATTTTGTAAGCAAAGCGATATCCTATCCCACGAATGGTTTTGAGTAGTTGGGGCTTGTTTGGTTCTTTTTCTATCTTTTTACGAATCCTACCGACAAGTACATTAATGCTTTCAACACCACTCTCAAAGCGCATAGAGTCGATGGAGTTTGCAATGTCAGCACGAGAGATAGAGCGGTTGGGATTTTCTAAAAACATCTTAAGCATTTGGTACTCTGCTGGGGTAAGCTCAAGTGCTTTGTTGTTGTGAAAAATTTGCGAACTTTCATTATCGATTATAAACGCAGCACTCTCATCACCTGCAATTTTTCCCACGCGCTTAAGCACAGTTTTTATTCGAGCTTCAAGCTCTCTTGGATCATAAGGTTTTGCAAGATAATCATCTGCCCCATGTTCTAGTGCTACAAGTTTGTCATTAATGTCACTTCTTGCACTTGAGATAATAATAGGTGTATTCGTGAGTGCATTTAACTGTTTACAGAGTTCTAAACCATCTATCTCTGGGAGTGTTAAATCTAAAATTATAATGTCAAAACTCTCTTTTTTAATTATGTTGAGTGCTTGAGATGGTCTAATCAGGTGGGTAAACTGATACTCCTCAGTATCAAAAAACTTTCCTAAAAACTCAGCAATAACTTCGTCATCTTCAACCATAAGTATTGTAATCATTGTTTCTCCTTTGTATTGTATTGCCAAACTACACCAAACTTAAGCATACCAGTGATTAGAAAAATGTGCAATTGCAAGGCACAAAGTCGCAGGAGCTACTAGTAGCTTCAAGGCTTTGTAACGAAGTCAAGGGTACTTTTTTCTAATCGTCCTTTGGATAAGTCATAAAGGGGCAATCTGCAAAGCATCTATCATTCGACTCTACTAGTAGAGCCTTCACGATAGCTACTTCACAGCTTACCCCTTTATGACTTACTGGTATACTTAAGTTTGGTGTAGTTTGGCAATATTTAAGGTATTCTATTTTTTTAACATAAACAAAATATAAACCTACTCTTAATAGACATCAAGATATACTTCTTTTATGATTGCACAGGACTCCATAGAAGCACTAAAAGCTCGACTTGATATTGTTGATGTTGTTGGTTCTTATGTCGAGTTAAAAAAAGCAGGTGGAAACTATAAAGCACCTTGTCCTTTTCACGATGAAAAATCCCCTTCATTTGTAGTAAGCCCACAAAAACAGATATATCATTGTTTCGGCTGTCTTCCTCCCTATCAAAAAATTTCTACACCTCATGGATATACAGAGATTAAAAATGTGAAAGTTGGTGATCAAGTTTTCTCTGTTGATGGAAATATAACAGAAGTTATAGAGACGCTACACCATACAAGTGAATTTGATATTTTAGCATTTAAAACTGCTCTGAGTGCAAAAGAGTCTTGCTTTACGCAAAATCACGATATGTTAGTTGTTACAAAAGAGTCTTTAATTGAAAAACTTCCTTATTTAAGAGTAGAAAAACATAGACCTTTAAAGTTTTATGGTCGTATAAAAAAAGTACCAAGAGAGTATGATTTAACAATACAAAGAATGTTTGCAAACAGTGTTCGTGTTGGTGATTATTTTGTTTATCCACAACAGCGTCAGTCTATAAAAAAAGAGTATCTTGATATTTCATTTTTATGGGAAAAAAAAGATTTTGGTCCAGATATAACAAAAATAGAAAAAATAAAACTCAACAAAGATTTTATGTGGTTAGCTGGTTTTTATGTAGCTGAGGGTAGTACTTATCAAGGGGGTATAAAGTTTTCTATCTCAGCGAAAGAGGAAGATTATGCAAAAAAAATAGTGAGTATTTGCAAAAAACTTTTTAATAAAGAAGCAAAACTTTTCTATAGAGAAAGTAAAAAAAATTCTCTTGAAGTTACAATCTCTAGTACTAACTTAGAACATATTTTTGCAAATTTATTTGCAAAAGGAGCCCAAAATAAACAGTATCCTTTTTGGTTTAACTCTTTAAATAGTGAGCTAAAAGAGTCACTATTTAAAGGTCTTATGGATGGTGATGGTTGCTATAGTAAAAATACTTATGATACGGTTAGTGAAACCCTTGCAGATGAGATAATCGACTTAGCAATAATGTTAAATAAAATACCAACCTGCAGAGTCTCTTCCCCACATAAAGATAAAAATGGAGTAAATCATAAAAAATCTTATACAATTTACTTTAAAAAAAGAGAATCAATAGAGAGCTTTTATGAGTACATAAATGGTGTAAAGTATCTCTTCGTCAAAGTTAAAGAGATAGTAAATGTAGGTAAAGAAGAGTTAGTTTATGACATAACAGTTAAAGATAAAACACATACTTTCTTATCGAATCATTTTGCAGTTGGAAATTGTGGAGCTGGAGGGGATAGTGTTAAGTTTGTGATGGAGTACGAAAAACTTAACTATCCTGAGGCTCTTGAGAAGTTAGCAGAGTCTTATAATTTTACCCTCTCTTACACGGATAACAAACATAACAAACCACGCTCACAAGTTATGGATAGTTTGAATAGTTGGTATCAAAGTCTTCTCAACTCTAAAACAACAGCCATAGAGTACATAAAAGAGCGTGGTATTTATGAGAGCAGTATTGAGAAATTTGGGATTGGGTATGCACCTGATTCAAACGCAACGATTAACTACATAAAATCTCAGCAGTTTAGCATTAAAGAAGCCATCGATATGGGAGTAGTTGGATATGAGGCTTCAAGAAATCAGACTTATGCTCGTTTTATAGAGCGTATTACTTTTCCTATTTTTTCTGCAAATGGTAGTATTGTGGGGTTTGGTGGTCGAACGATAACAGGGCATCAAGCTAAGTATGTAAATTCACCTGAGACTGCTTACTTTAACAAGTCTCGTCTACTTTATGCTTATCATCTAGCTAAACAAGCACTTTATAAAAAGAGTGAAATCATCATAACAGAAGGCTATCTTGATGTTGTGATGCTTCATCAGGCAGGATTTGATAATGCTGTTGCAACACTTGGAACTGCTTTGACTCTTGAGCATCTTCCTCTTTTGCGTAAAGGTAGCCCAAGAGTAGTAATGGCTTATGATGGAGATAAAGCAGGTCGCGCGGCAGCACTTAAAGCATCAAAACTTTTAAGTGCTTCAGGTTTTAACGGTGGAGTTGTTGTTTTTGAGGGAGGACTTGACCCTGCTGATATGGTAAAAGAGGGGAGAGTTGAAGAACTTTCAAACATGTTTAGAGAACCAAAACCTTTTATCGAGTTTGTTTTAGATGAGATACTCTCTTTATATGATTTAAGAGATCCAAAAGCAAAAGAGGCTTGTATGCAAGAGGGGATAGGGTACCTTAAAACACTCTCTCCAATCTTACAAGAAGAGTATAAAACTTACCTTGCTCCGCGTTTAGGAGGTCTTGGTATCTCCCCTTCTTTGATTAAATTAAATAACAACACTAACACTAACAATCCAAACGCAGCATTAGTTCAGAGAAATTCTCACAAAGATATATGGGAGTTATCACTTATTAAAACAGTGTTGGAAAAACCTTACTTTATCGACCAGATTTTAGATGTTTTAGATCCATCAATTTTACAATTTCACTCAAATGAATTTTCTTTGGCATTGAGTGGTAAAAAAGATATGCCTGAACTTATGGCAATCCTTATAGACGAAAGTATAGGTATTTTAAAAGATGAAGAGGCTTTAAACGCGGAGCTGATTACATTTTTGAGTAAGTACTATGAGCGTGAACTTAAAAAGGTCAATATTGTTTCAAATATTACATTTGAAGAGAAAGCTTTTTATATTCGTAAGTTTCGTGGGAAGATTGCAAAATTGAAGCAGGGTGTATTGGTAGGATTTAACGATTAGTGTTATTCAGGATTGAGTTTAGAATATTTGGCTATACTATTTCAATCTAAAATAAGGTTTGGTAATGGCTGGTATACACTTCTCTTTTGAGAACTTTAAACAACTAATGGACTTAAATATAGGAATTTCAGAAAGGCTTGATGAGAATCGTGCAGAGAGTTTTACGCTTCTGTATTGTGACTTTACAGGGATAGATAAAGAGATTATTGATGCATCTTTGATAGATATCTTAAGAACTTCAGATTCTATTGTCAATCATGAAAATGCTTATTTTTTTGTTTTACCCTATACTGACAAATATGGCGCAGAGATAGTTAAAAAAATGTTTGATGAATTTTTTGCAAAGTTTTTGAACTCATTTTTACTCAGTTATCCAGCTGATGGTGAAACATCAGAAGAAATTTTTGGTTCTATGCAAGATAGTGTCAGTCTATTTTATAAACAAGACTTAGCTTGTTTAGATAGGTTTGCTAAGAAATATCAATAAGTGATATAAATTCTAAAACATCACTGGAACAATAAATGCTATTTATATAAAAACCCCTAAGAACTAGGGAAGATATATAGGAGCAATAAGATGATTTCATTAGATGTTAAATCAGAAACAACAACTTCATCGTCCCCTTTAGGTTTCTCTTCCACAGAAGAAGAGCCAACTCTTTCATTTTCAGAACTTTTAAGAGGTGTCTCTCTCAAACAAGATGACAAAGCAGTTCAAAATGGCGCTTTAGTTTTATCTTTAGGGAAAGAAACAAAAGAGCTAAAAGTAGATACTCAAAGTGATATAAAAACAAGTAAAAATGATATCTTACTAGCTTTACTTAAAGGTGATGTAAAAGAGCCTTTGCTAAAAGAGACAAGTAAGGATGAGCTACCTTTAGAAATTAATCCACAACTTACAAAAGAACTGAGTGTAGTTGAGTTAAAAACTTTAGTAAAGGATGCCAAAAACTACTTGAAAGAAAAAATCTTAGCAAGTGATGATTTTAAAAAGCATGAAATTAAAGAACTTCCAAAAACCTTGAAAGGCTTAGCACAAATGGCTAAAAAGTTTGGTCTTGATGTTTCTAAGATTACGATAGAAGAAGTCAGAGCAGATGCTAAATTGCCAGTGAAACCTAGCGTTCATCATGTTACTTCGCAGAAAGAAAAAACTGGGGATGTTCCAGAAGTGAAGAGTGCAAAATCAGAGTCAAAAGATATTGATGTAGATTTGCCAGAAGTTAAAACTAGTAAAGCAAATAATAAAGAAAAAGTTATAGATGTCGCTGAGGTCAAGACGAGTAAGGCAAATAATAAAGAAGCAGATACAGATGTTGCTGAGGTCAAGACGAGTCAGGCTCATAATAAAGAAAAAGCTACAGACGTTGCTGAGGTCAAGAACACTAAAATTCATACTAAAGAAAAAACTTTACAGCCTGTAATTGCTAAAAGAGATGATGTTAAATTACAAGAGCAAGTAAAATTAGATAATCCAAAAGTGGAAATTGTGACAAAAACAAAAGCTACAATAAAAACTACACTACTCTTTAAAGCCCAAACAGCTCTTGAGCATACAACACAACAGGTAATCCAAACAAAACAATTTACAGTAGAACATAAAACGCCAAAAGAAAAAGCAGATGAAACACTAAAGCTACTTATTAGTGGTGAAAAAGTTATCAAAAATGATGTGACTTTAACTTCTGACTTTAGTGTAGCGAGTGCAAAAGTTACGGCTCCAAAAGCAACACAAGAGCTATCGAGTGGATTAGAAAGATTGCTTATGGGAGATAAACCAGATACAACCGAGAGTGTAAAAACTGATGGACTTGTAACAGCTAAAGCGGATAGTTTTGAAGTGAAGCTCAATGAAGCAAAGCAGATGATTAAATACCTTTCGCAAGATGTGAAAACAGCAATAGAAGATTATAAGTCACCATTTACACGGGTGAAGTTACAACTCAATCCGCAAAGACTTGGAGAAGTAGATTTAACAATAGTTCAGAGGGGTAAAAATCTTCATATTAATCTAAGCTCAAATAATACAGCAATCAATACTTTAGCAACGAATGCAAATGATTTGAAAGTGCAACTTGCAAATAGTGGAATAAATAATGCTACATTAAACTTTAATAACAACCCTCAAGGGGATAACCCTCAGTCTCAGCAACAACAACAGCAGAGACAAAATGAGCAGAAGGCAAATGAAGAGTATAATTATTTTGCTACAGAAGAAGAGAACGAAGAGGTGTTAAGTTCACTTGAAATAATCGTTCCTCAATACGGTTAATAGTAATACAATAAAACTAAGGAGTTTAAGATGGCAATCAATTCAGTAGGTCAAAATGCAGCCTTATTTGCAGACCCAGTAGAAGACAATTCAGCTAAAGATAACACAGCCTTAGGCAAAGATGATTTTATGACTTTACTCTTAGTCGAGTTACAAAATCAAGATCCAACTGCACCCATGGATTCTACTAAGATTTTAACACAAACTTCACAGTTAGCAGGTTTAGAAGCATCAGATAATACAAATAAAGCTCTTGAAAATTTAGCTCTTAGCTTAAGTACAGCAAACCAATTTGGAACAATCTCAGCTATTGGTAAAATAGCGGACCTAGGAAGTAATGCGATTGTTCTTGATGAAGGTTCCACCAGTTCTTTTGAGGTCTATTTTCCATCAGATATTGCTACTGGTACTTTAGAAGTTCTAAACAGTGATGGAACAGTTATCAAAGGCATAAATCTTGAAGAAAACTCAGCCGGTGTACATCAATTTGATTGGGATGGAACAGACAATAGTGGTAATCTCGCACAAAGCGGAATTTATTACATAACTGCTAGTTATAAAGATCCAGATGGTAATGATTTGACAACAAGACTTGGTACTTACCCTATAGAATCTGTAAAATTTGACAATGGGAATACTCTTGTAAAAGTTGGCTCATCTTATGTAGATCTTTCTAAAATAAAAGAAGTTTTTTAAGGAGTTTGTTATGATGACTCAAGCTTTTTATACAGGTTTAACAGGACTTAAAGCCAGCTCTCAAGCTATTGATGTAATATCAGATAACCTAGCCAACACAAGTACTATTGGTTTTCGTGGTTATACTACAGAATTTTCAAGTATGTTTGAAGAAGCTATAAATACTAATTCTGTAGGATCAAGTATTCAGAGCAGTATTGGTGTTGGAAGTAGGGTAAATTCGATTGTAATGGATCAATCCCAAGGTGTATTACAGCTTACTCAAAGTGGGAATGATCTTGCAATTTTAGGTGATGGATGGTTTGGAACTCAAGCAAATGCTCAAACCTTTTATACTCGTGATGGTAACTTTACTTTTGATGCAAATCGTGACTTGGTAACTCAAGATGGAATGTATGTTTTAGGTACTATGGGTAATAATATAACAAATGGAGTCTTAAGCGAGCAGTTGTTTGAAATACCTTTAACTGATGTTGGGCAACAAGAATCTCTAGCTTTTCCTCAAGAATTGTATTTTCCACCTACTCCAACAAGCCAAGCAACATTTTCAGGTAATTTAAATTTAGATCAGGATGTTTCTGCTGTAGGAGTACCAATTATATCGAGTGATGGAAGTACAAATAATTTAAGGCTAGAGTTTACAAAATCAGCACTTCAGGTCCCTCCTGGAGTTCAATGGGATGTAGTAGCTACTACTCAAAACAGAGATGGAAGTGTTGTGTATGATACGCAAACGGGTATTGTTAGTTTTGATGAAAGTGGAGCATTGATATCAAATACTCTTAGTTCTATTGACAATCAAGGCACATCAGTTTCTATAAATTTAGGAACTGGATTTGATGGTATGATTTCAATTAGTGCAGCAAATTCCCTTGTAAGTCAAGCCGATGGATTTGAAGCGGGAGAGCTACTTGGTTATGATATAAATAAGAATGGTGATGTATTAGCTACCTTTACTAACGGTAGACAGAGCAATGTTGGAAAAATAGGAATTTTTCACTTTCAAAATGATCAAGGATTAGATAGAATTAGTGGTTCAAGATTTGCAGCGAGTGAGAATAGTGGTGCAGCATTATTTTTTCAAGATGCTAATGGGAACAATATTAATGGGACAGATTTAGCCACATTTAAACTTGAAGGTTCCAATGTTAGGCTTGAAGTTGGACTTACTGACATCATTATAATGCAAAGAGCATATGATGCAAACTCAAAATCCATCTCAACAGCAGATCAAATGCTTCAAAAAGCCCTTAGTATGGATGCGTAAACTTTCATATCTAAGTTGGAACACTATATGCTATATATCCTTTACTAAGCTTATCTTTCATAGATAAGAAATTAAAGGATTAAAAATGTTAAAATCACTTTTTTCCGGTGTCTCCGGACTCCAATCGCACCAAGTTGCGATGGATATAGAATCAAATAATATTGCAAATGTTAATACTACAGGTTTTAAATACTCTCGTGCTAACTTCTCAAATCTTTTGGCTCAAACAAAATCAATCGCAACGGCTCCTCAAGGTGACCTGGGTGGTAAAAATCCTGTTCAAGTTGGACTTGGTTCAACTGTGGCTTCGGCAACTACAATTTTTTCCCAAGGTAGCATTCAAAATTCTGATAAAAATACAGATGTTGCTATACAGGGTGATGGTTTTTTTATAGTATCATCAGATGCTGGAAATACTTATAAATATACGCGAGCAGGTGACTTTAAATTTGATGCAAATGGTAACTTTGTTGACAATAATGGTTTTATCACTCAAGGTTGGTTAAGAGACCCAGTAACTAAAAAAGTTGACTCAACTGCCCCTATAACAAATATTAGTATAGCACCAGGACTCACAACTCCTGCAAGTCCAACTGCAGAAGTTGTATTAAAAGCAAACTTAAACTCTGGTCCATTAGTTGAGAGTTTCTCTCCTGCATACACACTTGCCTCAAATGCAGGTATCACTGAGCCAGCTGCAAAAGATAATAATAATACACTAGTTGATTCTGGTAATTTAGGTGTAATGTATAATGAAGCAGGAAAAGCATACTCTTTACAATCAAATCAAGGTTTTTGGGCGTCATATAGAGATTCAACGATTCTAGCACCAGCAGCAGCAACAACAGGTGGTGCTGGTCTTGATGTTACTTTTAATATTGATGCTGAAATGGGGATTATACCTAATACAATTAATATAACAGCAGCAGATACGGGGACTGTTTCAGGAAATGCGAGTGCATTTGTTGCGGCAATAAATGCACAATCTGCAATAACAGGAGTTGTAGCATCTGCTGATACATCAAATATAATTACCTTAACAAATGCAAATTCATTAGATTCAGCGTCACATAACATAAATGTAACTGTAAATGCTGGTGATACAAGTGGACTTGTTACAGCTGTAGATGTTACAGCTTATAGGTACCAGTACACTACATCAACAGGTGTGCCTGTTGAAGGTGGAGATGATACTTTTAGAACTATGGCAGAGCTAAGAAGTTCTATGCAACAGGATGCTCGTTTCTTGGGTGGTGGTGCAGGTGGTGGAACAAATGGAATTACTATAGAAGTGGATGAATCTGGAAAAATTAAGATGAAAAATCCTTCAAGTACAGCTGATGATTATGATATGAATTTTAAAGTTACTTCATTTACAGATCAGAGAACAGGCGTTATTGTTCTCGAAAATCCAACTTTTTCCACTACAATGAAAGCTATGAATTCAGTCTTAACGCAGAGTAGTGCTGGTACATCTTTTTCACAGTCTATTAATGCTGCTACACACTCTAGTTCTATAGATATTTATGATTCACTTGGATCAAAGCATACCTTAAGAATGGAGTTTAGAAAAACAGCTCTTGATACAAGTACAGGTAGTACTTGGGATATGGTTATAAGTGTTCCAACTCCATCAACTATTGATACAATAGCTCCAACAAACGAAAAAACAGGAAGTGTACGCTTTAATAATGATGGTTCAATAGCTTCTCTTGTCCCTGGAAACATTTCATTCTCTGGTAACAATGGCTCAGCTCCAGAACAACAGGTAAAACTTCAATTTGGTACTATCAATGCATTTGATGGTATGACAAGTTTTGATTCTAAAAGTTCAACTTCTGGTATTTCTCAAGATGGTTTTACAGGTGGGGATTTGGTTGGTATTAGAATCGATCAAAGTGGTACTATAGTTGGTTCATTTTCAAATGGTAGAAGTTTTGGACTAGCGCAAATAGCTATGGCAAAGTTTACAAATAACGAAGGTTTAGCAACAGAAGGTGGAAATATTTATAATCAAACTGCCAACTCTGGTGATCCAACTATCGGTACTGCTGCGACTTCTGGTCGTGGATTTATTCAAAGTGCTGCCTTAGAAGCGTCAAATGTTGACCTCTCTCGTTCGCTTACTCAGCTTATTATCATTCAAAGAGGATTTCAAGCAAATGGTAAAACCATTACAACATCTGACCAACTCCTTCAAACATTGATTGGTTTGAAAAACTAATTTAACTCTTTTTTGATATAATTTCTAAAATATTTTTTTAGGAATTGTACTCATGTTATTCTCTGCACCACTTAAATCAAACTCAAAAAAAATCATGTTACTTGGCTCTGGTGAGCTTGGAAAAGAAGTTATCATCGAAGCACAGCATTTAGGACTTGAAACTATCGCAGTTGATAGATACGAAAATGCGCCAGCACATCATGTGGCTCATCGTTCTTATGTAGTAAATATGCAAGATGAAGAAGCTATTTTAGAAATTATTCGTCGTGAAAAGCCTGATTATATTCTGCCTGAGATTGAAGCTATCTCTATCTCTGCACTTTTTAAAGCAGAAGAAGAGGGTTTTAATGTTATTCCAAATGCAGATGCTGTAAACAAAACTATGAACCGTAAAAATATTCGTACTTTTGCAGCAGAAGAGTTGGGTCTGAAAACTGGTCCTTACAAATTTGTTTCAACAGAAGAAGAGATGCTTGGCGCTGCAAAAGAGTTGGGATTTCCTTGTGTGGTTAAGCCTGTGATGAGTTCATCTGGACATGGTCAAAGTGTTGCAAGAGATGAGGGAGATATTCCGCTCTCGTGGGAGATGGCTAAAGAAGCGCGAGGGGATGCGAGTGAGCTTATTGTTGAAGCATTTGTTGATTTTGATTATGAGATAACTATACTTACTGCTCGTAATGGCAAAGAGACAGTTTATTGTGAGCCTATTGGACATGAGCAAAGAGATGGTGACTATGTGTTTTCATGGCAACCGATGCAGATGAGTGAAGTAGCACTAAAAAAATCTCAAGAGATGGCTAAAACTATTACAGATGGTCTTGGTGGACAAGGACTTTTTGGTGTTGAGTTATTTATTAAAGGGGATGAGGTCTACTTTAGTGAGGTTTCTCCTCGTCCACATGATACAGGTATGGTAACACTTATAACACAATCACAAAGTGAATTTGCTCTTCATCTTCGTGCTGTTCTTGGTCTTCCTTTAGGTTTCACTTTTTATGGTGATGGTGCATCTGCTGCGTTTAAGAGTAAATCTGAAAGTTATGCACCAGTTGTAGATGTTGATGACTCACTTTTCTCATCCAACTCATTTGTAAGAGTTTTTTCAAAACCTCAAGCACATGTAGGTCGTCGTTTAGCAGTAGCACTTGTTTTTGACAAGGTAGATGTAGCTTTAGAAAAAGCGCGTGAACTTATCACTAAGATTAAAGACGCTTAGGTGAATATAGTTCTTTTAGATGCACTCACTTTTGGAGAAACTGATTTATCTGCGTTTGACAAACTTGGCAAGGTTGAAGTTTTTCAAACAACTTCAAAAGAGCAGACACAAACACGGATAACAAACTGTGATGTTATTGTGACTAACAAGGTTGTTATCACAAAAGAGCATATGCAAAACACACCCTCTTTAAAACTCATTTGTGTTGCGGCAACTGGAACAAACAATGTTGATTTAAACGCAGCAAAAGAGTTAAACATCAAAGTAAAAAATGTGGCAGGTTATTCAAGTGATTCCGTTGTGCAACACACTTTTTCTATGCTATTTTTTCTTTTAGGGTATTCTTCTTATTACGATGAAGTCGTTAAAAATGGCACTTACTCTAAAGGTCCTATCTTTACGGATGTAAGCCATCCTTTTTTTGAAGTGAAAGGTAAAAGGTGGGGTATCATAGGTCTTGGTTCTATCGGTCGTGGAGTTGCAAATATTGCCTCTGCGTTTGGGGCAGAAATTTTTTATTATTCAACAAGTGGTGTTAATCGTACAGATGATTTTCAAAGAGCCAATCTTGAAACACTTTTAAGCAGATGTGATATTATCACCATTCATGCACCTTTAAATGAGAAAACAGACAATCTTTTAGATTATGAACAGTTGTTAACTTGTAAGGATGGAGCCGTAATTTTAAACCTAGGACGGGGTGGCATCGTCAATGAAGAGGCAGTTGCACGCTTGGTTGATGAAAAAAATATTTACTTCGGACTTGATGTGTTTTTAAAAGAGCCACTAAGCATAGATAGCCCACTCTTAAAAGTAAAAAATAGCAATCATCTCTACATGACCCCTCATATCGCATGGACTTCAGTAGAGGCTCGTGATGAATTGATAGCTGGAGTGATTAAAAATATCAAAGAGGTCTAATAATGCCTGAATTGGCTCTTTTTGTTACTGCGTTTATGGCAGCGACAATCTTGCCTTTTTCATCTGAAGCTGCGTTTATAGTAGCTTTAAAAAATGATATGTCTACTTTAAACGCAATGATTGCTGCCTCGAGTGGTAATGTGCTTGCTATTATTTTTAACTACTATCTTGGCTATTTTCTTTATGAAAAAACAAAAACAAAATTACTTGCTTCAAAGTTTGGAAACAAATCGTATGAGTATGGACACAAGTATGGATACTGGGCTCTTTTACTTTCATGGCTTCCACTTATCGGAGACCCACTAACACTTGTCGCTGGACTTGTTAGGTTAAAGTTTGTTTGGTTTGTTTTAATAGCAGGAAGTTTAAGAGTAGTTAGGTATTATTTTTTAACAACAATTTTTTAGGAATATAAATGAAAAGTGATGTTTTAATCATAGGTGCTGGTGGTGCTGGTTTAGTTGCTGCTTTAAATGCACATGAAGCTGGTGCTAAAGTAAGAGTACTTACAAAAGAGTATCCAACACGAAGTCAAACTTGTATGGCTCAAGGTGGAATGAATGCAGCTTTGGCAAATGTGAGTGAAGATAGTGTTGAAGCTCATGTTCAAAACACTTTAAAGTCGGCACATGGTGAGGCAGATGAAGAGGCAGTGAGATTTATGTGCCAAGAGGCACCAAACGCAGTGGCATGGTTAGATAGTATCGGTGTCTGTTTTTCTCGCACAGAAGATGGCAAAATCGCTCAAAGAACATTAGGTGGGGCTTCTGCTCCTCGTGCCTGTTATGCACAGGATTATACAGGTTTAAAGATATTGCATACACTTTATGATAGATGTTTAAAAGAGGGTATCGAGATTTTAAGTGATAAGTATCTGCTCTCTTTGCTCAAAAATGAAGAAGATTCTATTTGTGGGGCAGAAGTTTTAGACATAAGATCTGGGAAGATTGAGCATTATGGAGCTTCCTCCGTTATACTTGCAACAGGTGGTTATAGTCGCGTTTATGATAAAAACTCAACCAACTCAACAGCATCAACTGGAGATGGGATTGCAGTGGCCGCTCGCGTAGGAGCGAAACTAATTGATATGGAGTTTGTGCAGTTTCATCCAACAGGTCTTAAAAACTCATCGATTCTTATCAGTGAGTCAGCGCGAGGAGAGGGTGGTTATGTTTTGAACTCAAAAGGAGAAAGATTTACCAATGAACTTGCTCCTCGTGATGAACTAAGCCGTGCGATAAACGCAGAGATACAAAAGGGTGAAGATGTTTTTATAGATATACGACATCTTGGAGAGGAGTTTATAGATAGAGAACTTCCTCAAGAGAGAAAACTAGCAAAACTTTATGAAAATGTAGACCCAGTTAAAGAGATTATCCCTATCAAACCAGTTGCACATTATACTATGGGTGGTATTGCAGTTGATCACAACTCACAAACAAACATAAGTGGTTTGTTTGCTTGTGGTGAGTGTGCAAATCATAGAGTTCATGGTGCAAATCGCCTTGGAGGAAATTCTCTTTTAGAGATAGTTGTATTTGGCAAAGAAGCAGGCGTAAACGCAGCAAAGTATGCTGTAGAAAATTCTGAAAAAAAAATAAATCTGTTTCAAACAGATAGACTCGATAAAATAAAAGAGTATAAAAATGAGTTGGATTTTTATGCTAAACGCAAGTATATTGGCAATCTTTTTTATCAAAATGTTGGCATAGTTAGAAAAAAAGAGGAACTACTTTATGCACAAGAAGAGATAAAAAATATAAAAAATAATATAGAGCGTTTTGGAGTGAGTGATACATCAAAAATCTATAACACGAATTTGATAGAGTTTTTAGAATTTTTAAATATGCTTGATATTTGTGAGCTAGTAGTAGCAGGTGCAATTAAACGCGAAGTGAGCTGTGGTGCTCACTTTATGGCGGAGTAGTCAGTATGAAAATAAGTATCAAAAGAGAAGTCGGTTTTGTGGAGTATGAAGTAAAACTAACAAACGCAACACTACTTGAAGTTTTAAACAGTGTAAAAATAGAGCAAGACAATACACTTAGTTTTAGCAGTGGTTGTCGAAGTAGTGTGTGTGGTTCTTGTGCTATGCGTGTGAATGAAAAAGAAGTTTTGGCTTGTTCGTACAAGGTGCAAGATGGTGACAAAATAGAGCCTTTAAAAAATATGCCAGTTATTCGTGACCTTGTAGTTGATATGGATAAATCTTTAGCCTTTAATAGAGTTGCAAAAGCATGGCTAGGCAAGCTAAACGCAACAGCAGAGTTAGATGCAAAAACGCAGCTTATCAATGAAGTGCAGAGTGACTGTATCTTATGTGGTTCTTGTTATTCGGCTTGCCCTGTATATGCAGTAAATGATGCATTTTTAGGACCTTTTGCACTCACTCGCGTTTGGAAATATGTGAGTGATAAACGCGAAGATGAAGCACAAGAGAAGATAGACACTATTCAAACAAACGGTGTGTGGGATTGTACTTTGTGCAATGAGTGTACTCTTGTTTGTCCTCAAGATATATCAAGTAAAGCAGATATAGAAAAATTACGAGTAAAATCAACAATAGCAGGTTATAACGATCCAAGTTTTGCACAAAATTTTGGCGGTGGTTTTGATAGCGGATTTGGGTTTGATGGAAGTCCGACTTTTTAAAACAAACATATTTTAATAGTTATGTTATAATCACTAACAAATGTTATTAAGGAATATAGATGGCAAAAGAGCACTCATTTGATATTACGGCTAAGATAGATGGACAACAGTTTAAAAATGCGATAAATCTTGTTGATAGAGAAGTTTCAAATCGTTATGATTTTAAAGGAACTACTTATGAAGTAACTTATAAAGAAAAAGAGAAGATTTTAGTACTCATTGCTTCGAGTGATAACAAACTTGATGCTCTAAAAGACATCTTAATATCTAAATTTTTAAAACAAGGACTCTCTTCTAAAGTCATAGATGAATTACGCGTAGAAGACTCTTCAGGTGGAAATCGTAAGGTGACTTTTAAAGTAGTGGATTACATAGAATCTAAAGAAGCAAAAAAAATAACTGCTGAGATAAAGAAGATGAAACTCAAAGTAAATGCACAGATAGAAGGCGACAGTATCAGAGTAAAAGGTGCAAAACTAGATGAGCTTCAAAAAGTAATGAAAATGGTTCGTGAAGAAGAGTGGGATGCCCCACTCTCTTTTGAGAATATGAGATAAAGGAGAGAATTTATGAGCAAAATGAGTGTTAATGATGCAGCAGAACATTTTGGCGTTTCAAAAGAAGCTATACATAATCGTATTCGTAGAGGCTCTTTAAAGTCTATCATAGAAGATGGTGTTAAGTTGGTTATAATCGATGCGAGCAGGCCCAAAAGAACTGCACCAAGGCTAAATAGTGCTAAAAGTTTAGGTGATGAAAAGTATTATAAACTTTTAGAAGATCAAAACAGTAAACTACAATCACGGGTGGACACTCTTGAGACTGAAACAAGAACTTTGCGTGATCAAAAAGAGGAGATGCTCATTCAAGAGCGTATCCAGATAGAAAACATTTACAAAGAAAAAGATGAACAACTTAAAAACATTCTATCAACAATCTCATCAAAATTCATGTTAAATGCACCACAAGAAGAAGTGATAGAACCCCAAGAAGAACATCTTGAAGCTGAGATAGAGACTACCCAAGAGCCTACTTCTAAATCAAAGGTTATATCTTTAAAAAAGTATCTAAAAAAACTAAAATTATCAGATAAAAAACAAGAAAAAATCAAGAAAAAATTTGATAAATTGTATAAAAAAGATAAAAGAATAATCTTGTATGGCAAGAAGTATTATGTTGATGTTAAAAAGTTCTCTTATTCTGATTTAATTTAAGAGGTATTAATACACCTCTATTCTATTCCTTCCCGCATCTTTAGCTATATATAAATTTTTGTCCACAATCATAACATACTCATCTGTAAATTTCTTTTTGAATAGTTTTTCAGGTTGAATTTCCATCATGCCCATGCTAACAGTTGCTTTTATTGTTTGCTTGTTAAAACTTAATTCTGCCTCTTCAAACTCTTGTCTAATTTTTTCTAAAATTTTATAACCATTCTTTTTATTGACTATTGGAAGTATTATTACAAACTCTTCTCCCCCATAACGGATAATCATATCAGAGTTTCGTATGTTTTTTTGTACTGTTTGTACAAATAATTTTAGCATCTTATCTCCTGCAACATGTCCGTAAGTATCGTTCACATCTTTAAAGAAATCTAAATCACACATTGCTAGTATAAAAGGATTATTAGTTGCAAGTGCTAATTCGTATTGACTCTCAAACAGGTCCTTTAAGGCATTTCTACTGAGTGCCCCAGTTAACGAATCTTTTGTTATTCTTTTATTTATAATGATTTGGTCAAGAAGTGATAACTCAGTTCCAATACCTAAAGAGATTAATTCACATTTTTCAAGATAGGTTATAAGGATGTTATATTCACCATCTTCGATAATATCATAAATTTTTTGTGCAAATAGATGAAGTTTTTCATGAATATTATAAAGTGCTTTATACTTTGAGTTGTTTTTTATTATCTTCTTCCCATCACCATGAAGCCATTTGCCAAAATCACATAAAGTATGATTAAGTTCTGGAAATTTTGTTTTATCTTTTGTCTTGATATGCTCAGCAAGTTTTGTAAGCCATATTAAATGTACCTCATAGTGTATAATTAGATTTTTTTCTGTTAAATCTGATAAAGAACTACGGCGTACATTATTTATAGATATTAATCGTTCGAGATATTCAAGAAGATATAGGTGAGCTACGCTATTTGTTATATCTTTAAAGAGTTGTAATATAGTGATGATATTTGAGGTCATATTTTTTTCTAGAACATGAGTAATAAGAATATTTTTAAGCCAGTAAATTTCATTGACCATTATTCCGTAAGGCGTTTCTAGGGATATTTTTTGTTTTGTAAGCTCTTTAAATTTATTTATAATATCTTCATCGTCAAAGGTCGTATTGAGTGTTTTAAAAATGGACAAGTAACATTCATTTATTTTTTCGGTATACTCATCACTGCATAGATGAATGTTTGTTGTGTACTTGTTAATGAAATCATCAAATGTCTCGTCAATATTATCTATAATATCGTGAAAATTATATTTCATTATGGTTCCTTTATAGGTCACTCAGTTTTAATCTCAAACCTTTTATATGTGAGACAGGGTATGCAAATGTTAAACCGTTCCCCTCTCCAGTAATATCAAGTTTAGTTATTATTTCTTTGATGATTATATCTACATTTTTACTCTGTATGATAAACATAAGATTAGAATCTGTTGCGTCATTATGTAGTCTTGCATAAAAATTCTCCATTTTTTCAAGACCCATACCGTGAGCTTGCATGATTGTAACTCCTCTAGCACCCGCTTCTCTTGCTGCAAGAAGTGCCTCTTGTTCTTTTTCTTTTGGAACAATAATATGTACAGCTGAAAATGACATGTTATATGAATGTGTTTTGTCTGTCCCTAAAATATTAACTGTTGATAGTTCCATATTGTTCACATCTTCTAGGGCATGGCGTAACTCGTTTATATGCATCTCTTCTTTTTCTTGCTCACCTTTAACACCTATTTTTTCTGTGATAATACCATAGAGCATGACGGTAAGCATAGGAAAAAGTGAAGCGAAGGCTATGAGACCAAAACCATCTACAAGAGGATCTCTTCCTTGTATATTTGTAGCTAAACCAAGACCAAGTGCTGCGACAAGAGGAACAGTAACGGTTGAAGTTGTTACACCACCACTATCATAAGCGATAGCAATGATGTATTTGGGTGCCATAAATGTTAAAACGATAACAAACAAGTATCCAGCCATAATATAGTAAACTATTTCACCACCTACAACAATTCTGTAAGATCCTAAAGCGATTCCAATAGCAACACCAAGGGCAACAAACAGACGCAAAATAAAATCATTTATCTTACCATCACTAATCTCTTTTGCTTTTCGAGCAATAGCTGTTAAAGAGGGTTCAGCCATAGTAGTTGAAAATCCGATAAGAAAACCAAAGGCATATATGATTATATTATTGTCATATTGTGTGAGTTCAAATGCCATTGTCTCGCCGACAGAAAAGAGCCCCATCTCTAAACCGACAATAAATGCATCAAGACCTAATATAACGAGTCCAAATCCTATAATCACTTCTTTAAAATTATCTATTGGTTTTTTTAAAATGATATATTGAAAAAAGAGGATAACACCTAAGATAGGAACAACATCAAAAATAACTCCCAAAAGCCCTTTAATGATTGATAAAAAACTAAATTCAGATATGGAAGTCGTTGCGTTTACTAGAGGTGCAATGATAGGAATGATTGGCTCCTGCATTACATCAACAAACTGATAAACAAAAATACCGTAAAATTGAACAAAAATCATAGGTGTCAGTGAAGCAAAGGCAATTAAACCAAAACCATCTAAAACAGGATTGCGTCCTTTGATACTCGAAGCGAGTCCTATACCAAGAGCTGCAACTAAGGGAACTGTAACGGTTGAAGTAGTTACTCCACCTAAATCATAAGCCAGTCCTACTATCTCTTTAGGTGCAAACGCAGTAGAAGCTACAACCATTACATAGCCAGAGATTATATAGTAATGAATTGGATGACCTTTTATGATTCTAAAAACTCCAATAACTATGGCAAAACCAACAGAAAACGCAACAACAGTTCTTAAAACACTGGCGTCAATTCTTCCTGCGCTTATGCTTGCAGCTTTTTGGGCAATAACGATAAGAGCAGGTTCGGCAATAGTTGTTCCAAAACCTACCATAAAAGCAAAAATTATAATCCATTTTGTTGAGCCTTTATGTGCAAAATCACTTGCGAGTCCTTCTCCCACTGGAAATATTCCAACTTCGAGTCCAAGTAAAAAAACAGCAAGTCCCACACCAACGATTGCTAGCCCAATGGCAGTGCTTAACCAATGCTCAGGTACTGTTTGTATGATAGCTAATTGGAAAAACATGATAACAAGTATGATGGGTAAAAGATCTCGAAAAGACTCTTTTAATAGCTGTAAAAATGATGAAATGCTAAGCATTAAGTACCTTTGGTATTATAATTTTTTTATTATAGCAAAAAATAATG
>JASFZD010000003.1:0-4957 GCA_045046645.1 Sulfurimonas sp.
TTTAGGCTCTACATGTATATACCCAAAAAATGCTCCACAGCCTATGAAAGAAGAGAGCCTTTTAACTTCACCTCTTGAGTATACAAACGAACCTTATGCTATAGCTAAAATAGCAGGTATAAAAATGTGTGAGTCTTACAACATCCAGTATGGCACAAACTTCATAAGTGTCATGCCTACAAACCTTTATGGACCAAACGATAACTTTGACCTAGAGACTTCTCATGTTCTTCCGGCACTGCTGAGAAAGATGCATGAAGCAAAACTAAATAACACTCCAAAAGTAGAGATCTGGGGAAGTGGTAAACCACGAAGAGAATTTTTATACTCAGAAGATATGGCAGATGCGTGTGTATTTCTCTTGGAGAATAGAAATTTCTCAGATATTATCGGAACCGGTACTTCAGTGCCGGCAAATAAAGAGATAAGAAACACCCATATAAACATAGGAACCGGTAAGGACATAAGCATAAAAGAGTTAGCAGAGACTATCAAAAAGATAGTTGGATATGAAGGTAAACTCTACTTTAATGACACTAAACCAGATGGTACTATGGTAAAACTTACAGACCCAAGTAAACTACATGCTCTTGGGTGGAGACATATTATAGACCTTGAAGAAGGAATACGAAACGTTTATGAATGGTATTTAAAGAATAATAAAAAGGAAAGAAATGTTCAATAATAAAAATATACTAATAACAGGTGGAACTGGAAGTTTCGGAAAGAAATACACAGAGATGATATTATCAAAATATAAGCCAAATAAAATAATAATTTTTAGTAGAGACGAATTAAAGCAATATGAAATGGCTCAATCGTTCATTGATGAATGTATGCGTTATTTTATTGGAGATGTTAGAGACGAAAATAGAGTTATAGAGGCAATGGATGGAGTGGATATTGTTATACATGCAGCAGCTTTGAAACATGTGCCTGTTGCAGAATATAATCCTATGGAATGCATTAAAACGAATATTGATGGTGCCCAAAATGTCATAAAAGCGGCAATTAAAAATGAAGTTGAAAAAGTCATAGCGCTCTCAACAGATAAAGCATCAAGTCCTATTAACCTTTACGGTGCAACAAAGTTGGCTTCAGATAAACTTTTTGTAGCAGCTAATAATATGGTTGGAAAGAGAAAAACAAGATTTGCTGTTGTACGATATGGAAATGTTGTAGGTAGTCGAGGTTCTGTTGTTCCATTCTTCAAAAAGCTTATCAAAGAAGGAGCTACAGAGTTACCAATTACTGATGCAAATATGACAAGGTTTTTAATTACCCTTGAAGATGGCGTACAGTTTGTACTTGATAATTTTGAAAGAATGCATGGTGGAGAGATATTTATACCAAAAATTCCGTCTATGAAGATGACTGATTTAGCAACAGCACTTGCTCCAAATTTACCTCATAAAATCATCGGGATTAGACCAGGGGAAAAGATGCATGAAGTGATGATAACTGCAGACGATAGAGTTGTTGAGTTTGATACATATTATACAATTACACCAACTATACAATTTAATCATCATGTAGATTATACTGTTAATGCTTTAGGTGAAAAAGGTGAAGATATTGGCATAGGTTTTGAATATAACTCTTTAAATAATACAGAGTGGCTTACAAACGAAGAATTTTTAGAAATGGATGAGAAATCATAATATGCAGTTTATTCCTTACGGCAAGCAATCAATAGAACAAGATGATATTGATAGTGTTATTGCGACTTTACAATCAGATTATCTCACTACTGGCCCAAAAGTTAAAGAGTTTGAAGATGCTTTAAGTGACTATTGTGATGCAAAATACTGTGTAGCAGTCTCAAATGGGACAGCGGCTCTTCACTTAGCATCACTAGTGCTATTAAACAAAGGAGATAAAGTTTTAACAACTCCAAACTCTTTTTTAGCGACTTCTAATTCTATTTTGTATGCCGGAGCAAAACCAGTTTTTGTAGATATTGCAAAAGATGGGAATATTGATTTAGATTTATGTGAAGAAGAGTTGAAAAAAGATTCTAATATCAAAGCTATTTATGGTGTAGCTTTTAGCGGAAATATGCTTAATCAAGAAAAATTGCAATACTTAAAAGCAACATACAATATAATCATACTTGAAGATAACGCCCATGCAATTGGAGCAGTTTATAATGGTATAAAAGCTGGCTCTTGTACAAACAGCGATATGAGCATATTTTCATTTCATCCAGTCAAACACCTCACAACTGGCGAGGGTGGAGCAATAACTACAAACTCAAAAGAGCTTTATGAAAAGCTACTTGTCTTAAGAAATCATGGCATGGTAAAAACACTAGAGATGAAACCATGGGAGTATGAGATGCATGAGTTAGGTTTTAACTATCGTATCACAGATTTACAATGTGCTCTAGGTGTTTCACAACTTAAAAAACTTCCCTCTTTTATTGAGAGAAGATTTGAGATAGCAAAAAAGTATGATAGTGCATTTTTAAATACCATCGTAAAACCTCTTTATTTGTTTGATGGAAAATCATCATACCATCTCTATGTAGTTCAAGTGGATTTTACTCAAGTAAATATCTCAAAAATTGAACTTTTCAATAAACTTAAAGAAAAAAACATAGGTATCCAACTCCACTATATGCCTATAAATAAACAGCCATACTATAAAAACTTAAGCTATGGAGAAGAAAATACTCCAAATATGGATAAGTACTATAAAGAGTGCTTCTCTCTTCCTATGTATCCTCTTTTGAGCGATGAAGAGCAAGAGTATGTTATTAAAACTTTAATGGAAATTTTACATGGCTAAAAATACAGTAGCAATCATCCCTGCTCGTGGTGGCAGTAAACGTATACCAAAAAAAAATATAAAAGATTTTTTTGGTAAACCGCTTATTGCTTACTCTATAGAGGTAGCACTCGCTTCAAACCTTTTTGAAAAAGTTATAGTTACAACAGATGATGAGATTATTGCTAAAATAGCTAAACAATATGGAGCTGAAGTGCCATTTATTAGACCAGCAGAACTAAGTGATGATTTTACTGGTACTGCTGATGTGATAAATCATACTATTGATTATCTTAAGGCTCAAGGTGAAAACTATGAGTATATTTGTACTATTTATGCGACAGCACCACTGCTACAAAAAGAGTATTTGATAGAAGGTTATGAAAAACTTAAACAATCAGATGCAATAAATGCTTTTAGTGCAACATCTATGCCATTTCCAATTCAAAGAACATTTAAACTTAATAATAATGGTAGATGTGAGATGTTTACACCAGAGCATTATATGACAAGAAGTCAAGATTTAAAAGAAGCATACCAAGATGCAGGGCAATTTTACTGGACTAGATTAAATAAAAAAAGTGATGAGATAATGTTTGGAAATGACAGCATCCCTATTGTTCTGCCAAGACATCTTGTTCAAGATATTGATACTCTTGAAGATTGGGAACGAGCTGAGTATATGTATGAAATTTTAAAGAAGAGTAAAAAATAATGAATATACTTTTTAGAGCAGATTCCTCTTCAACTATTGGCACAGGACATATTATGAGAGATATAGTACTAGCATCTAAATATAAAAATTCAAATATTATATTTGCAACACAAGAGCTAGAGGGAAATATAAACCATAAGATAACAGAAGTTGGATATAAAATAGAGAAAGTAAAATCAAACGATATAAAAGAGTTAGATAAACTTATAAAAAAATTAGATATTGACTTGTTGATTATAGATCACTATGGCATAGATGCAGAATATGAAAAAAAATTAAAAATTAAAAATCAAACATTAAACATTATGGTACTTGATGATACATATGAAAAACACCATTGCGATATACTTCTAAACCATAACATTAGTGGTGATAAAAAACGCTACAAAGGTTTAGTACCAAAAAAGTGTGAACTTCGTTGTGGTTCCAAATACACACTTTTAAGAGATGAGTTCATAAAAGAAAAAAAGAAAAAAACTCTGTTTTTAGCTATGGGTGGAGCTGACCATTCTAACATAAACATAAAAATTTTAGAGGTATTAAAAGGGTTCAAAAACATAAAAGTACACCTTGTAACTACAGATGCAAATAGCAAGCTTGAAGAGCTGAAAAAATATGTTAAAAATAAAAAGTGGATAAAACTACACATCAACTCCAAAAAACTAGCAAAACTAATGAAAAAAAGTGACCTTGCTATAGTAACGCCAAGTGTCACCATAAATGAAGTGATGTTTATGGAACTCCCTTTTATAGCTATAAAAACTGCCAAAAATCAAGAAGATATGTTTAATTATTTAAAAAAGAGAGGTTATGCCATTTTGAATAGATTTAACCCAGAAAAATTTCAAAAATTGATAAAGGAAGAAATATGATTTTAATTTCCTTAGAAAAATTTGGTTCATTCTCCCTCACAGACTTTACATCCTTAAATAGCAAAGAAAAAGAGATGGTATTGAAGTGGAGAAATCATAGTGATATAAAAAAATGGATGTATAATAAAGAAGATATATCTCTAAAAAACCACTTGGATTATATAGAAAACTTAAAAGAGTGTAGTGATAAAAAATATTTTCTTGTAAAGCAAGGTACGGAATATATTGGGGTAGTAGATTTTATGCATATTGACTACAACAAAGAAGAGTGTGAGTTTGGCTTATATGCAAATCCATTTGATAAAATCGTTGGAATAGGTAGAATTTTAGAAGAGCTGTGTATAGAGTATGTTTTTTCAGTTTTAAAATTGAAAAAACTCAAACTTGAAGTCTTGATACGCAATGAAAAAGCTTTAAACTTATATAAAAAATATAATTTTAAGGAAGTAGGCACAAAAGAAATCAATGGTAATGAGGTGATTTGTATGGAGCTAGTAAAATGAAAATAGGTAATTTTGATTTACAACAAGATGGTGTTTACATCATAGCTGAACTAAGTGCAAACCATGGCGGAAAGATAGAGATAGCAAAAAAGACCATA
>JASFZD010000004.1:0-6415 GCA_045046645.1 Sulfurimonas sp.
AAGTGATGATTTTAGAGCCTTGATGGAGCTTATTTTACTTTTTTTAATGAGTCTTTTTAGAGATAGGGTTGTGATATTTAAACTATGGATTTATTTGGGTTATGTGATGTTAAAGCAAGAATAGGATAAAATAGAAAATTAATTATTATTATACTAAGGAAATTTATGTTTGAAGTTGTTATCGGTCTTGAAGTTCATGTACAATTAAATACAAAAACAAAACTTTTTTGCTCGTGTGCTACGAGTTTTAATCACAAACAAAATACAAATATTTGTCCAACATGTTTAGCACTTCCTGGTGCTCTACCAGTTTTAAATAAAGAAGTTCTTCATAAATCAATAATGCTTGGTACTGCGGTTGATGCGACTATCAATAAAACATCTTATTTTGATAGAAAATCGTACTTTTATCCCGATAGTCCAACTTCTTATCAAATCACACAACTGTATACTCCTGTTGTTGAACATGGAAAGTTAAGTATTGATTTTGAAGATGGAACTAGTAAAACTATTCGTATAAATCGTGCACATATAGAAGCAGATGCGGGAAAAAATATTCATGATGGTGATATTTCAAAAGTAGATTTAAATCGTGCAGGAACACCACTTTTAGAAATCGTTTCAGAGCCTGATATGAGGAGTGCAGAGGATGTTATACTTTATCTAAAAAAACTTCATTCGATTATTCGTTACTTAGAGATAGGTGATGCAAACATGCAAGAAGGTTCTTTCCGTGTGGATGTAAATGTTTCTATCCGTCCTAAAGGTGATGAAAAACTCTACACTCGTGTTGAGATAAAAAATATTAACTCATTTAAATTTATAGAAAAAGCCATTGAAGTTGAAGTGATTCGTCAAAGTGAAGCTTGGGAAGATGGTCTTTATGAGCAAGAAATTTTTCAAGAAACTAGACTCTTTGATCAAATAAAACAAGAAACTCGCTCTATGCGTGGCAAGGAAGAAGCTGCTGATTATCGTTATTTTCCTGAACCTGATTTGTTAAAAGCAGTAGTTACAGATGAGATGTTAGAAAAATATTCTCAGATTCCAGAACTGCCAGATGAGAAAAAAGCACGATTTGTAAAAGATTATGGACTTAATGAATACAATGCAGGAGTAATAACTTCACTTGTTGAAATGGCTCAGTATTTTGAAGTGATGATGGATGAGGGAATAAGTGCTAAAAATGCAACTACTTGGCTAACAGTTGAACTGCTAGCTCGCTTTAAAGGCAATGTAAATATTACAAATTCACCCGTAGATGCAAAAAAACTTGGATTTTTAGTAAAACGAATCGAAGACCAAACTATTAGTGGTAAAGCAGCTAAAGAAGTTCTTGATTATTTGATGGAAAATGATACAGATGTTGATAGTGCTATAGATAAACTAGGACTAAAACAAGTAACTGATATGGGTGCATTAGAGAGTATGTGTGATGAGATTATGAATGCAAATGGCGATAAAGTTGAGCAATATCGTGGTGGGAAAGAGAAACTATTTGGTTTCTTTGTTGGACAGGTTATGAAAGCAAGTAAGGGAAGTGCAAATCCTCAAGTTGTTAATGAAATCTTAAAAGTAAAGCTGGGTTAAATGAACATTTTTAAACGCTTTATTGTTGATTCCTCTTATGCTATTAATGGAGCAAAGGGATATCAAAATAAGAAGCGTTTTTTTATAAATTTATTAGATAATGATGAGTATAAGTATAAAAAATATTTTGATATAAGTATGATTATATTAATCTTTTCAAGTATTGCAATTTTGATTCGTGAAGTTAAACATGAACTTCCCTTTCATCTTATCTTTTTTAATAGTTATATAATTTCAATTATCTTTTTTATTGAGTATTTATTGAGATTGTGGATATATGGAAATGTAACTCAAGTAATCATCAAGAGATACGAATATGATTCATATTTAGGTAGAGAATTTCGTCTAGATAAAGCCTTAAGAAACATAGTTAACCTTAAACTTACTTATGTGTTTTCTCTTCGTGCAATTATTGACCTATTAGCAGTTCTTCCATTCTTTCATGAGCTTAGGTTACTCCGTGTATTTATACTCTTTAGGGTATTTAAACTTTTCCGTTACACAAAAAGCTTTCAAACATTAGCATCTGTGTTAGCGACTAAAAAATTTGAATTTTTAACTTTAGCGATGTTTGCTTCTATTGTTATATTTGTTTCTTCTGTGCTAATTTATGTAATGGAAGCTAACAATCCAAATTCTCCAATTAATACACTATATGAAGCGGTATATTGGTCGATTGTTACTATTTCTACGGTGGGATATGGAGATGTTACTCCTGTTACCGATGAGGGAAGATTTGTAGCAATGCTTGTTATTATTGCGGGTATTTCAGTTCTTGCTTTTACAACATCTCTTTTTGTTTCTGCTTTTACAGAAAAACTAGATGAGATTCGTGAGATGAAATCTATAGAAGACATAGCAAAGATTAAAAAGTTTTATCTTGTGTGTGGGTATGAGGAGATTGCAAGAGAGGTAGCACTTTCTTTACATAAAAGGCATAAACACATTATAGTCTTAGATGAAAATATAGATAATATTAATAATGCAAAAAATGATGGTTTTATAGCTATTCATTACGACCCTGGAAGCATAGAAAGTTATAAAAAATTAAACATAGATATACATACTCAGGTTGAATCCGTTTTGTGTATGAAATCTGATGATGTTCAAAATGTTTATACAGCACTTACTGTTCGTTCGATTAACAAAGAGATACCAATTTTATCTCTTTTGATTAATGAAGTTAATCGTAAAAAACTTCAGTACGCTGGGGTAAATGAGATAATTTATCCACAAGAATTAGTGGGAATGATTGTCAAAGAACTGGTCGGACAACCAGTTGCGTTTGAAGCTGTTCATGAACTAAGAACTGAAGAGTCAAGTATAATTATAGATGAGATAGTGATAACTGAGAGTATATTGAAAAATTATGCAATGGTTGGAGAATTAGATAATAAAAGGTATAGGATAGTTTTACTAGGAGTGTACAAAAAACACAATGGTTATTTTTATTTTAACCCATTGGATGAAACATTTTTAGAAGAGGGTGATTATTTGCTTGTGATAGGAAATAAAGTATTTATATCAGATTTTGAAAACAGTCTTCATAAAAAGGTGTAAGCATGAAAAGTATCACAGCATTTATATTTGGATTTAATAATTATTCTACTGAAATTGTTGATAATATTATTCATGAATATGAAAATGTTCATATCTATTCTTTAGATAAACAAGATCAGGACAATGAAAAATATGAAATTAATATTTTTGATTTAAGTGATGAATGGAATGATATTGATGATTTAATAGAATTGAGTAATTCTATCGCTTTTTGTATTTTAGAAGACGATGCACAAAATGTATTTTTAACTATCTCTCTTAGAGCTAGATTTGAAAATTTAGTTATTGTTTCTTTGGCTAAAAATAAAGAAAGTTCCAATAAACTTGAAATGGCAGGAGCAAATAAAGTTATACCAGTCGTTCAAAATACAGCAGATATAATTTCAAGTATGCTATTAAAACCTATTGCTACAAAAGTATTACATTCAATATTATATGAAGAAGGTAAACTAGAAATAGCGCAGATTTCTGTTGAAAATGCAGATGCTTTTGATAGTCAGTTTCCAGCAGATATAGATTGGAGTCGATACAAAGGTGTTGTTGTGCTGTCTGTGATGCATGAAAATATGGTTAGAGAGTTTATATATTCATCACAAACTAAGCATAGACCATTGAAAAATGGGGATATTTTAGTCGTTGCTGGATATGAAGAAGATATAAAAGAATTTGAAAAATTAATAGGAAGGAGAAAGTATGTCAATTGGAGTAATTGGAGCAGGTAAGTGGGGCTCAGCTTTAGCTTTTGCCTTGAGTGAGAAAAATGATGTTTATATTACATCAAGAACTCCCCGTGATCTTGAAAATTTTGTTTCTTTAGAAAAAGTTTTGGAGTGTGAATACCTTGTTATTGCTATTCCAGCACAGCAGATATCTTCTTGGTTAGATAATAACTTCATCTTTAGTGGGCAAAAAGTTTTAGTTGTTTCTAAAGGTATAGAAGCATCTAGTGGAAGATTTTTGAATGAGATTTATGCGAAGTATGTACCAGATGATAAGATTGCTTTTCTCTCTGGTCCATCTTTTGCAGTGGAAGTGCAACAATCCCTTCCTACGGCTTTAGTGGTCAACTCTACAAACGAGAGACTCGCTAAAGAGTTCGCATCACTTTTTCCATCTTTTATAAAAGCATATACCTCTACTGATGTTGTAGGAGCAGAAGTCTCTGGTGCTTACAAAAATGTCATAGCTATTGCAGCAGGGATTTGTGAAGGTTTAGGACTTGGAAACAATGCAGCAGCAGCGCTTATATCTCGTGGACTTGTAGAAATGCAGCGTTTTGGCGTTTCTTATGGTGCTAAAGAGGAGACTTTTACGGGTTTAGGTGGAGCAGGAGACTTATTTTTAACTGCTTCATCAACTATGAGTAGAAACTTTCGTGTTGGTTTAGGCTTGTCTAAAGGGCAAACACAAAAACAAATACTGGGTGACTTAGGTGAAGTGGCAGAAGGAATAGGAACGGCTTACGCTCTTCATGAAATCTCTGCTAAAAAAGATTTATATCTTCCTATTGCAAGAGAAGTTTATGAGATGTTAGAGGGCAAAAATCCTCAAGAATCACTTAAAGATTTACTTTCAAGGTAGTTTATGATAATCACATATAAAGAAGAGTTTAAAAAAATAGGATTAGGAGTTGTGCTTGCTCTTTTGGCGTTTGTACTCTCTTCCTTTATTTTTAATACACAACAATCTTTATTAATTACTAGCATAGTTTTTTTAGTAACACTTTGGACAAATGAAGCTCTTCCTTTAGCTGTTGTTTCTCTTTTGCCTATTATTCTATTTCCAGCATTTGGGATACTTGAGACAAAGGCGACAACCATAAATTATGCACATCCTATTATATTTTTATTTTTAGGTGGTTTCTTACTTGCAATTGCTGTTGAAAAAACTTCTTTGCATAAGTATATAGCAGCAAAGATACTTGCACTGTTCCCAAATACTGCTACAGGGATTATTACTTCTTTAGCAATAACATCTGCACTTCTAAGTTCTATCCTCTCAAATACCACAACAGCACTTTTACTTATGTCTATTGCTCTTTTTATTACTAAAGATAAAAAACTAAAGATGAGATTTGCACTGAGTGTTGCTTATGGGGCAAGCATAGGTGGAATTTTAACGCCGATAGGAACACCACCAAACTTGATTTTATTTGGTATTATGAATGACAAAGGCATGGAAAGTATAGCATTTTTTAAGTGGGTAATGATGGTTTCTCCGCTTGTTTTTATTATGCTGATAGTCGTAAGTTTTTTACTTAGTTTAGGTGTGAAAGGTATCCCTATTAAGCGTGATAAAGAGCTATATCTACTTAATCAAGAGCAGAAAAAAGTTTTATATATCTTAGGTGGATTAGTCTTGCTTTTGTTAGTTAATGCTCCACTAAAACCTTATTGGAGTGGTCTTGGCTTTAGTGAACCGATTCTACTGCTTGGTGCAGGAATTTTACTTTTTATTCCTTCTGTAAGTATATTGGATTGGGAAAATGATAGTCTAAAGATTCCTTTTAAGATTATGTTTTTATTTGGGGCAGGTTTTTCTATAGCAAAAGCTTTTGGCGCAACAGGTTTAGCTGATGAGATAGCATCTTATTTGCTGTCTATGACACACCTTTCACCAATTCTTTTACTTTTAGCAATTGCATTTCTCATAACATTTACAACAGAAATCACTTCAAATACAGCACTTATTTCTATTATGTTACCAGTAATTTATTCCATATCAGAGCAAGCAGGTATAAACACAACTCTGTTTATGATGGTAGCAACGGTATGTGCTAGTTATGCGTTTATGTTACCAATAGCTACACCTCCAAATGCCATAGCGATGAGTAGTGGTGCTGTGAGTGTGCAAAATATGATTCGTTATGGTTTTATCTTAAATCTTATAGGTATTACACTAATTGTGCTTACTGCAGAGTACTTTTGGAAAATAATACTTTAATTTTTTCTTCTTTCATAAAAAGTATAAAAATCTTTTAAAATCAGAAAAATAGAATAAAACCATAAAATATGAAGAATATAATTGTGATTGAGTCCATTTGTATAGAGATAAGGGTAGCCTAAGGCAAAAGGCCATTTAAAAACATAGAAAAATAGTATGCCAGCTCCGTAGAGTTCTTTTATGATTCTTTTCATAAGTAGTATTGTAGTAAAATTCGTATAAAAAAGGTAAGCACCTCACAAACAGCACCAAAAGACTTTCAAAATCTCTCAAAAATAGCTGATAAAACCTTCTCGAAAGTACCTATTTATGGTATAATATA
>JASFZD010000005.1:0-12742 GCA_045046645.1 Sulfurimonas sp.
TGGCATACCACCAAGGGGTTATGGAGATTTAGCATTTGTTCAGCATATGGTAAGTGTTCTTAAAAATGATGGTCGTATGGGTGTTGTTCTTCCTCACGGGATACTGTTTCGTGGTGGCACTGAGGGAAAAATCAGACAAGGCTTACTAAACGATGACATAGTAGAAGCGATAGTTGGACTTCCTGAAAAACTGTTTTATAACACAGGCATACCAGCGAGTATAATCATAATCAACAAAAGTAAAGCACCTAATCTAAAAAATAAAGTGGTGTTTATAGATGCTTCAAATGAATATAAAGACGGCAAAAATCAGAACACTTTGAGTGAAGAAAATATCAAAAAAATAGTTGATGCTCACACTTTAGGGGTTGGGAGTTCAGAACTTCTTCTTTTGGGGGTTGGGACTTCAGTCCCACAAGAAGATTGGACTAAAGTCCAAGCCCCTTTTATTGATAAGTTTATGAGAGTTGTAGATATGAGTGAGATAGTTGAAAATGACTACAATCTTAATATCTCACGATACATTGATACAAGTGAAGAAGAAATTATTATAGATATTAAAGCTGTTAGAGAAGATATAACAGAGTTAGAGAATAAAGAGAAAGAGATAGATAGAAAATTAAATGATTATCTTACAAGTTTAGGTTTTTAAGATGGTAGCAGAGGGTTATAAAGAAACTGAGATTGGGGTTATTCCTGAGGATTGGAAGGTTGCTGAACTTAGAGATATCGGTAAAGTTTCAATGTGTAAAAGAATAATGAAAAATGAAACCACTGATTATGGAAAAATTCCATTTTATAAAATAGGAACATTTGGTAAAGAAGCTGATGCTTATATAAGCGAAAAAGTTTATGAAGATTATAAAAATAAATATTCTTTTCCAAAACAAGGAGATATTTTAATATCTGCTTCTGGAACAATAGGAAGATTAGTTGTTTATAATGGAGAACCAGCATATTTTCAAGACTCCAATATAGTATGGGTTGATAATCAAGAAGATAAATTATTGAATAGTTTATTATTTTATATTTACAAAACAGTAAAATGGAATACTGATGGTAATACAATAGCCAGATTATATAATGAAAATTTAAGAAGAATCAAAATCCCACTCCCACCACTAAAAGAACAAGAAAAAATAGCTGATATTCTCTCAACTGCTGATGAAAAGATAGATGCTATTGCTTCACAAATTGAAAAGGCAGAAACACTTAAAAAAGGGCTACTACAAAAGCTACTAAGTGAGGGTATAGGACACAGTGAATTTAAGGATAGTGAGCTTGGGAAGATACCTGAGAGTTGGGAGGTTAGTAAATTAGAGAACCTTACAACTAAAATTGGAGATGGCTTACACGGAACACCAAAGTATGTTGAACAATCTGATTATTATTTTATCAACGGAAATAATCTGAATGGTAAAAGTATTGAAATTACAGAAAATACTAAATGTGTAAGTGAAGAAGAATATACTAAAAATAAAAAAATATTAGATGATACTACTGTTTTACTGTCAATAAATGGAACAATTGGAAGTCTTGCTTATTATAGTAATGAAACTGTAATGCTTGGAAAAAGTGTGGCATATATGAATACAAATAATAAAATATCAAAACAGTTTTTATTTTATCTTTTGAAGTCAAGTCATATTCTTGATTATTTTATGTTAGAACTAACGGGAACTACAATCAAAAACTTATCATTGAAGACAATTAGAAATACAAAAATACCACTCCCACCACTTGAAGAACAAAAACAAATAGCCGACATATTATCAACTGCTGATGAAAAGTTAGAAGTCCTTCATGCTAAAAAAGAGAAGTATGAAACACTTAAAAAAGGTCTGTTACAGAAGCTTTTGAGTGGAGAGGTTAGAGTTTAGACTATGAATATTTTTGGTAAGTTTTTATTTTTTATTAGTTCGTATATTCCACTACTATTAATAATTAGTGTAAATACAAAACAAGATAAAATTATTGAACTACCTCAATTTGAATTTAATGAAATAATTTATAATTTAGAAATACCTTTACACTACATTATTTACAGTGTAAGTAGCTTCTTAATTTTTATATCAATGGCATTTTTACTTTGGTATTTGAAATACAGAAATATTAATAGTAATAAATTTACAATTGAAAGTGTAGAAAATAAAACTGGCGAGAATTTAACATATATACTTCCATATATGGTGGCATTTTATCAAGTTGATTTTTCAAGTATAAATAATATTATTGTATTTTTCATAATGTTTATAACAATATTTTCAGTGTATATAAACTCAAATCTAATTTCAATTAACCCCACTCTTACTATGCTTGGTTATAAAATTTATATCGTTATTGTAAATCAAAATCAAAAAATATTTGTAATATCAAAAAATAATGTATCAAAATATGATAAAGAGTTAAGGCTTCAACCCGTATGTTGTAATATCTATATAGAAAGGAAAATAAGAGAATGATTTCAGACTTAATAACAAAATTAGAGGATAATGATATTGAAAATATCAATCTTTACTATATTTTAAGAACTAAAAAGGGCGAGGATATTTCTTATAGAATCTCTGGCATTAAGATTGACAGCACTGTTGGAGAATTTTTCAAACATAATGTTAATGAGTATTTGACTAATAAATTAAACATTAATGATGAAAATATAGATTATGTTCCCTATGAACCCGATGTTAGTATAGAGAGGAATATTGTTCTTAAAATTGCTAAAAATGAAGTTGATTTAGTAGAAGAATATTTAGAAAAATTAAGTGATGTAGAAAATATAGAAGATGTTAAAAGTATTAAGCAAAAGAACCTATGGGGTTATATCGTATATTTTAATGATATAGACCTTTATATGTTCAAAAAGTTTTCTTCAACAAATGTCAAATTACAATCAAAAGGTATAATGAATGTAACTATTGGGGATAATATCTTAAACTCAATAGATAAAGATATTATAACTTTTGATAGTAAGATTGATTGTCTGTTGTATCAAGATGATTTTTTAATATTCCATAAACAAAACTTTGAAAGTGTTTTTGATTTCTTTGAGAAAATGTATCAAATAGTTGAAGATAATATCTCTTTGTTATCAGACAATGGTTATATAAAAGATACAGATAAACTTTATGAAGTATGTAGAAAGGACAGTCGTAAAATTAAGAAGTTAAAAAATATATTAACTTCTGGTGTATTGGATAGTATTGATAAAGGTAAATTTTCAGATATAAATACAGAATTTGATTTAGGTCTTGAATTTGATGAAGATGGAAATATAATAGTTACGGAAGAAGCTGAATGGAAAATACTTGGATTGTTGAATGACGATAACTTGAAGTCGTATCTTACTTCATTAAAATATGAAGTTCAAAGCAAGATAAAAAAATAACAATGGCAAATCAAGATATACATGAAGATATTTCATACTTAGATAATAATTTACAACTTGCTGAATATATTCAAAGTAGTTTGTTAGCAAGAGCGACAAATGGAGATTTTGATAGTAGAAATTATAAAGATATAAGGCAGAAGTTTTTATTAGATAAGAGTATAAAAAAGTTTCTTCCTACTTATATTATTAAATGTAGAGACTTAGACCAATTTTGGCAATTTATTAAAGCTGAGTATAGTGGCGATGGTTGTTATACAAAAAGAAAAAACTATATATATGAAACCTTTCAAGATTTATTAGACTACTTAGAAACTGAAAATATTCAAGGTAAAAAAACTACTCATTTATACTACAAAGATGCAATAAAAACTATTGATGATGAGTTAGATAATTTAATACAAGAGGCAAAAGAACGATTTCATAAAACAAGTGATAAACAGATAGCACTTGAAAAACTATGGGATGCTTTTGAAAGAATTAAAACATTTTATGGTGTCAAAAAGAATGTATCTGGCGAAAAACTTGTAGAGTTGATTTCAACAGACTTTGATAAATCTTTTATCAATGAAGAATTTAAGAGCCTTACCAAAATTGGTAATTACTACCGTATAAGACACCACGAACAAGATAAAATAGAAATAAAAGATATTAAGCATATTGAGTATTTATTTTTACGAATGTTAGCACTGTTAAATCTGTGTTTGGAAAATATAAAAATACAAGATAAAAGTGAGAGGCTTTTTTAATGGAAAACACAAAAATAATAATCTACCAAAGTGAAGATGGCAAAACAAAAATACAAACACAGTTAGAAAATGAGACACTATGGCTCACACAAGAAAATATGAGTGAGTTGTTTCAAAAGTCTCGTTCTACTATTAACGAACATATTAAAAATATTTATAAAGAAAATGAGCTTTTAGAAACAGAGACTATGAAGAAATTCGGGAATTCCGAATTTTCTAAAAAACCTACTAATTATTATAACCTTGAGATGATTATAGCAGTAGGTTACAGAGTAAAATCAACTCAAGGAACACAGTTCAGAAAATGGGCAACATCTATCTTAAAAGAGTATGTGGTAAAAGGTTTTGCTATGAACGATGAGATGTTAAAAGAGCAAGGTGGTGGAGATTATTTTGATGAGTTACTTGCTCGTATTCGTGATATTCGCTCAAGTGAAAAAGTATTTTGGCGAAAAGTGCTTGATATTTACTCTACAAGTGTTGATTATGACCCAAAGAGTGAGACTTCTGCCCAGTTTTTTCAAACTGTTCAAAATAAACTCCACTGGGCAGCTCACGGACACACTGCCGCTGAGATAATACACCAACGAGTAAATGCAAACGAACTCAACAGTGGCTTAACAACTTTTAAGGGCAAGAAACCAACCAAACAAGAGACACAAATCGCTAAGAACTATTTAAACAGTGATGAGTTAGAGATGCTCAACCGAATAGTAACGGCATACTTAGAGTTAGCAGAACTTCAAGCACTTAACAGAAAACCTATGTATATGAAAGATTGGATAGAGAGACTTGATGGATTTTTAACAATGACGGGCAATGATATACTCACTCATAAAGGAACTGTGAGCCATAAACAAGCAATTGAAAAAGCCACAAAAGAGTATGAGATATATAAACAAAAAGCTAAAGACAGTGTGTCTAAGGTTGAAAAGGATTTTATAGAAGTGATTGAAAATCAAACTAAAACCTTGAAGGGAACTAAATGAGCGAATACCTACAAAGCGAACTACCAGCGATAGAGCTTTTCAAAAAGCTTAACTATGACTACTTTGATGCCAAAAGTGAAATGTATGAAGTTGTTCTTGAAGACAGACTAACAACGGCACTTAAAAAAATAAACCCTTGGTTAAATGAGAACAACCTCCAAAAAGTAGTTCGTAAAGTATTGGCTACAAGTAGTGTTGGTAGCTCGTTAATGGAGATAAACTCTGAGATACACAAACTTATAACTCGCGCGGATGCCTTGTCACTTAAACCTACACCAGAAGAACACCCAAGGGCTGTAAAGTTTATAGACTATGAAAACATACAAAACAATGAATTTCTTGTAGTCAATCAGATGAAGTTCAAAGGGAAAAGGGCTAACTCTATTCCTGATTTAGTCGTATTTGTAAATGGTCTTCCTCTTGCTGTAATAGAAGCTAAAAATCAAACCATAGATATAAGTGATATTCCAGACTTAGAATACTATCAAACAAACTCGCCAAAACTGTTTCACTATAACCAAATAATAGGTGCTATAAACCGTATAAGCGGCTTATATGGAACAATAGAAGCTTCAATGAAGTTCTACTCAAAATACAATGAAAAAGCCACAAAAGAGCTCATAGCGTTGTGTGAAGATGAACCAACACCACAAGATATTTTAATCTATAACCTATTTGAAAAAAGAAGATTTCTTGACATCATAAAATACTTTGTGATTTTTGAAGTCTCAGAGGGTAGAACTATAAAAAAACTACCAAGATACCAACAACTTCGTGCTGTAAATAAAATAGTAGATAGACTCAAAAATGAAAACCGTGGTGGTGTTGTATGGCATACACAAGGAAGTGGTAAATCTATCACTATGATTTATCTTGCGACTAAACTAAGAGCCTCAACAAGTGGGTTTGATAATCCTACCATTTTGATTTTAACAGACAGAACAGATTTGGACAATCAAATTAGAAGCACTTTTAACAGAGTGGGCTTTTCAAATATAAATCAAGCAAATTCTATCGCTCACTTAAAGACACTACTCAAAGATAGCTATGGTAAAACGCTCACTTCAACTATTCAAAAATTTCAAGAGAGAGCAGAAGAAAAGAGGCAAGTGGAAGTTCTAAGCGATAAAGAAAATATATTTGTTCTTATAGATGAAGCCCATAGAAGTCAGTATGGACTAACTGCCTCTTATATGAGACAATCACTTCCAAATGCTAAATTTATAGCCTTTACGGGAACACCAATAGACAAAGAGAATAAATCAACACTTCACGAGTTTTATGGTGGTGATTACATAGATAAATACACCATAAAACAATCTGTTGCTGATGGAAATACTCTGCCGATATTTTATGAAACAGGATTAAGTAAGTTTTTTATAGAAAAAGAGTTGCTTGATGCTGAGTTCAATAAAATGTTCGGCAATGAGAGTGCTAAAAAACAAGCGATACTTAAAACAAAGGCTACACAACTTGATAAAAATGCTATCGCAAGAGTTGAAGAGATAGCGAAAAGCATTGTAGAGCACTATAAAAATAAGAGCTATTTAGACGGGTTCAAGGCTATGATAGTTTGTCATAACCGATACCAAGCCATAGCCTATAAAAAAGCATTTAATAAGTTAGCCCAGCAAGGTCAAAACAGTTTCCAATCAAAAGTTATTATGAGTTTTGATACTAAAAAAGACCCACAAGAATTTTATGATTTAGCAATACCTGAAGCAGATGTTAAACAAGCAATAGAAGATTTTAAACTTCCATTTGGAGATGAGAACGATAAAAGTCGTGCTGGAAGAAAGCAGTTTGATAACACTGCTTTTTTAATCGTAAGTGATATGCTACTTACGGGATATGATGCTCCAATACTTCAAACTCTTTATGTTGATAAGATACTCAAAGAGCATAACCTACTTCAAGCAATAGCCCGTGTTAATAGAACTCGCAAAGGTAAAAGTGCTGGATATGTAGTTGATTTTGCAGGGATAACTTCGCACCTTGTAGATGCTCTTGAAATATTCAGTGGAGATTTAAGCCCGAGTGATGTTATGATGGATATAGAGAGTGAAAAAACCACTCTTGAAAATAGACATACTAAACTTGTTAATTATTTCAAAAGTGTTAAGAAAAACAGAGAAAATGAAAGAGATGATTTTATACTTCAAGCTATAAGTTATCTTGAACCCGTGGATATAAAAGACAAATTCAAAGAGCTTGTAAGTGATTTTAATAAGTCAATGAACATAGTTCTTCCCGACCCTTTTGCTTCAAAGTATGATTATGATTTCAAACTGTTCAATGAGATAAAAATGATGGTTAGAGACAATAAAGAGAAAATCACTCGTGAAGACAGTAAAAAACTTCAAATGATACTAGATGAACATCTTAGAGCTAACGGTATAGAATATTTACTTCAAAAACCAATAGATATTACAGATTATAAGCAGTTTCAAGCAGAGCTTACAAAAGAGGGAAAACATAACCCACTTGATAAAGCAAAGGCAATCATAAAAGCTAATGAAGAAGAAAATCCTGAGTTAGCACTTGAACTCTCTGAACTGTTAGAAAAAAAGCTAATTGATGCTAAAATAGACCGTAAGCAGGCTGTTATAGATTTATTTAGCGATATGCAAGTGATAATCAATCGCCATAAAAATAGATATAGTTCGCACGGGTTAAGTGATGAAAAGCATCTTGTAGTTTATGACTTAATCAAAGAACAAACCCAAGAAGCAACTGAGCTAACACTTGAAATATTTGATACATTAAAAGAAGAACTAAAAGCACCTGCTGTTCTTATTCAAAGTGATGCTCAAAAAGATATGAGAAACACTATTAAGCCTATACTTGCTAAATATGGAGTAGATAAAAAAATGTCAAAGATAATAATTGCTAAGTTGGTAGAAACATTTGTATAGTGTAGAATATGGCACTAAAAATATTGTATTTGATATAGAGAGAAAAACAAGTCTCAAAAATACATATATTAATGTTGATACCGATGGGGTGCGGGTAATTACAAATGACACCACCACCATAGAAGATATTAATGAGATGGTTGTGAGTAAAGCAGCTTGGATAAGCAAAAAGCTTGAACTATTCAAATCAATCGCAATCAATAAAGAGATTAGCACGGGTTCAAGACTTTACTATATGGGTAAGAGCTACTATGTTAATATGATTGAAGATGAAGCTACCCAAAAAATTACTATAAATTTTACTCACTCAAAGTTTCATATAACTACACCACAAAAATATAGTGATGTTGAACTCCATAATGCTATTGAACGCTTCTATAAGCAAAAAGCAATAGAGAAAATAATACCACTCACTAAGAAGTGGGCTTCTAATATGGGTGTTGAGCCAGAACACATAAGTTTTAGATACTCAAAGAACAGATGGGGAAGTTGTAGCGGGGCTAATCGTATCTCATTTAACTACCACCTTGTAAAACTATCTTCTTCATTAATTGAATATGTTGTTGTTCACGAGTTAGCTCATATAATTCATCAAAACCACTCTAAGGACTTTTGGAGATTGGTTCATAAGTACCTCAATGACTATAAAATTAAAGAAGAAAAAATCAGAGTGTTTGAGAAGCTCATTTAACAAAATATATACGCAACTCAACGACCACATAAGTTTTTTTATAGAGGGTAATTTTTACCCTGACTTCATTATGTGGATAAGATGTTTAAAAAAATACTAAAAAGATAAAATTGCATTTATGATTTGAATTTAGGTCATTAAATAAGTTTGGTTAAGGAGTAAAGTTATTTTGTTGATAACTACATGTTAAATATAAAAGTTTTGACAAAATAGGTTATAAATCTTCATTATTAAAACAGGCATTTTTGCAACTTTTAGCAATATTTAGCTTTTTTTAGTATATTTGTCAAAATAAGTTGTCAAAACAATTTAAGTATTTTTCTCTGAAAGTGCCTAAAATAGGGTGTTTGCAAGTGGTGGGTTCTGAGTGACTCGAACACTTTAAAATATAATTTTGCACACCTCATCAATACACCTAAAATACCCCTATTATAGGGACATTTAAGCTATTCAACAAAAACCTACATTTTACAAGTTTTGACAGTTTTTAGCAAGTTTATGCTATATTGTCAAAACAAATTGTCAAAACAAATGGAGTTATTTTGGGATTTAGAACAATAGCAAAACGAAATCGTAAAACAGGGAAAATTACAAATAAAAAGTACACAGGTGTTGAAGAATATTATCGGGACTCTGATGTGGATAAAAAAACAGTTGCTTTTTATATTACATACCGTGAGGCAGATGCTACAAGAAAAAAAGTTAAAACAGATGCTACTAATAGAGATGAAGCACTTAAAATACTCAATGATAAAAAAGCTGAAATCCAAAAAGAGCGAAATGCAATGAAAAATGACTTTTCAAGACTTCATCAAAAGAAACTTAATGACTCACTTACACTTGATGACATTGCAAAAATATACCACCCCACAAAAACAAACCCCGAAGCAAAACGCAATGAAGCTAAATATAGAAATCATATAAGCCCTATTTTGGGAAAACTAAAAATTTCAAAAATCACTCAAGATGATATTAAGAAGCTTAGTAATCAATTATCTAAAAAGAAAAATGTGAGAGGTGGGCTGCTTAATCCTCGAACCGTTAAAGACATCATTGAAAACCTAAGAGTGATATTTAACTGGGCTATTGAACAGGGTTATGTAAGTAAAAATCCCGTAATAGTAAAGAAAATCATTACAACTGATGACAATGAAGCAGGAAGAGTTCTTACAGATGAGGAGCTTGAAAAGCTTTGGAACATAGACGAATTGAAAATGAATGATAGATTATTCCTTTTTTTAAAAACTTGTTACTACACAGGTGCAAGACCTGCGGGAGTTATTGACATTCAAGTCAAGCATATTAACTTCACGACAAAAAAAATCAGAATTAAAGCTATGAAAAAAGGGAAAAGTTACGAAGCAAATGCAAGTAATGAGTTATTGGACTTGCTACAAGAGTGGATTAAGAAGCACAGCTTAGTACATGACAACTTTATATTCTACCCTATACAAACCTACATGAGAGCTACAACAGACGAAGAACGGCACAGAATAAAAAATACTGCTGCCAAATATGCAGGATATGCCAAACTGCTAAGAAAGATATTTGATAAGCATTTTAACCAAAATATCGGCAGCTATGACCTTGCCTACCGTGTAAGCGTTTATACAATGAGGCGAACTGCTGGAACAAAGATATACAAGAAGCACGGCATAGTACATGCCAAAAAGTTTTTAAATCATACCGACATAAAAACGACAATGAAATACTTAAACATAGATGATGATATGGAGATTATAGATTATGGATTATAACAATGAAGAAGATTATGACGCTTATTTACCACAAAGAAGTGATGCTATTTACAAAGAGATTGAAAGTTTTGAGGATTATGAACTTACTCAATGTATAGTTTACGAAATGGCAATAAGAAACTCTGAAAATCAAAAAAAAATCAATATTATTCAAGAATATTATTATGATAATAAAGAGAGAATTTTTCAGATGAAACGAATTAGGACGATAGGTGCAATTTCTACATTTAGCGATGAATTTGAAATAATAAAAGATTTAATTCGTGATGTTGATTGTTTATTCTATAAGTTTGAAGATAAACGATTTAAAGTTTATGATATCTTACAGGCAATAAACCAACATAAAAGGAAGTATTCACAAGAGATGGATAACATTATGGAAAAGTTGTCTAAAAGAACTCTAAGAAAGGGATACATATACGAAAACGAGTTAATAAAAGTAAAAAATGTGGATGCAGGTAATCTTTTTCATTTTGGTAGTATTAACATAATTAAAAATTTTCAAAGACCTGAGATTATGATGGACTCAAAGGTAAATCTGAATGCTTTATTAAACATAGATGTTTCAAAGCCTTTAGATGAAATTATTTCTTATATAAAGCATATCAAAAAAGATTTAGAAACAAATAATATTCTTAAAGCCCCTATTGAACTTTTAGGTGAAGAAGAACTACAACAAGCAACCTCAACAAAAAACTATCCAAAAAAACCTAAAGCTAAAAAAATGGCTGACATGTTTTTCATCTATGATTATGTCAAAGCACGACAAAATAAAATCAAGGAACTCAATACTGATGAAGAACTAAGATATAAAGATGAACTGCAACGCATTACTGATGATAAAGATTTATCCACAAAAGAAAAAAAGATACAAAAAGCTACATGTAAAGCGGAACACATTCCATCTATTATTGACACAAAAGTCACAGACATATTCAAAGAAGAAACGCTTTTAAATCAATTAAAAATGAGTAGCGAAAACATCTCTAAAATGTACTATGCAATCAAGCCATACATAGATGACTGTAAATACAAAGAACTCATCACAGGAGTGAGTACATTATAGCATTGTAAAAAAACACCTCAAAATTTTACAATAATTTGTGCCTATTTTTATTGTAAAAAACCACTACTAAAAATCTACAATCCAAAAAAAACTTATTTTATACAATCCTTTTCAGATAACAACAAACACAAAAAGGATTTACCATGTCACAACTTGATTTTCAAACAATGCTTAGAGAGAACTATAAAAAAATGTTACTCACTAAGAAAGAAACTGCAAATGAACTAAATGTAAGCGAAGCCACTATTGACAGACTTAGACAAAATGGAAAGCTAAACTCTAAAAAAGTTTTAGGGCAAATTATGTTTTCTATTGATGAAATAGCTCGTTTTCTTCATGAAGCATAATTATGTCGTACACAAAGACTAGGTATGAGATAACAGAGACAAATACTGATGAGGTAAAGCAAGGGTAGCACCCCTTACTTATAAATGCATAAATGAATTGTAGCACAAATTCTATACTTTTATCAACCACAACCACTGCCGATAAAAAATCGGTATATGGTTTTGAAGTGACCGAACTTGCTTCACTTGATGAGCTAATGCGTGTCATGAACACAAAAGCAGTATCAAGTGGACTTTACCTCAACGGACACAGGCATCAAAACTTCTTAAAAGCGTGTGGCAATGTTTACTTTATTGATATTGATGTAGCACCAGCAGACGATGAAGTTCCATACTACCAAATAATCGAACAAAAGTTAAAAGATAAAAATGTATCTTTTGTAAGTGTACCAAGCCAAAGTTCAAATGCGTACCCTTATAAAAGGCACATAGCAATTATTCTTGATGGATGCTTACCAACAAGCACAAAAGCTTTTAAACTCACTTCACACTTCATACTTGACTATTTAGGCATTGACATTTCAAAAATAGATGAAGCCGTGGCAAATGATGTTACAAGACAATTAGCACCTGCAAGTATAAATCATAGCTTTGCAAATATTGATGAAGTCTCAAACTATTATGAAAGTGAACCTTTATCACTCCCGAGTGAATACAAAGCCAAATACACCACTCAAAATGAACATAGCAATGACATTACTACAAACGACATGATAACTTTTGCAGATGGTACAACGGTATTGATTTATGATGCAAAAAAACTTGTAAGTGCTGGTACAAATAAACCGTGCTACTGCATCAAGCACGAAGACACACATCCAAGTGCGACCTTTTATCATAATG
>JASFZD010000006.1:0-8293 GCA_045046645.1 Sulfurimonas sp.
ACAGGTTCCACTGCAAACAGATGTAATGTTTTTGGACATGACTGCTGTTTTATTCTCGCACAAAAAGATGGTGTTTATGGTTACAACATGTACCTTGGTGGTCGTGTTGGCATGATTGCTAAAGATGCAGATATATTTTTAAGTAATGAAGATGAAGTTTTAAGTGCCTATGGTGCGATTGTAGAGATATTTAAAAAGTATGGTTTTAGAGATAATCGTAACAAAAATAGACTACATTTTCTAATAGATACTGTAGGTATTGAAACTATCTCTTCTGCCATTAGAGAGTATGCAAACATAGACTTTGAGAGTTCTGGAGATACACTTACAAGTATGAAACATTATGATTCTACGCAGGGTAAAATTCAGCTTCGTGATGGAACTTTTGGTGTGCAAGTCATAGTACCGTCTGGTATCTTTAGCGGAACTGACCTTATCAAGGTAGCTAATTTGAGTCAAACTCAAGGAAACGGTGAAGTAAGATTTAGTGTTGAGCAAAATATCTATATTTTAGGTGTAAAAGATACACAAACTTTACTAGAAGATGACTTTTTTGCAAAATATAAAAACATCAGTACGCCTTACTTTAACAACCTTATCGCTTGTGCAGGTACCAAACACTGCTCATTTGGTGTGATTGAGAACAAAAAAGATGCTATCGCAATGTCTGAATATCTAAGTCAAAAAGTACCACTTGAAGCTGGAAAGATTAGAATCTACTGGTCTGCATGTGTTAAAGGATGTGGTACGCATGAGATAGGCGATATTGGTTTTGAGGGATGTAAAGCAAAGGTTGATGGAAAAACGGAAGATGGTGTACACATTAGTTTAGGTGGTAAAATACTTAGTGATGGGAAAAATGGCTACACAGTTATGAAATCTGCTCCACTTAGATTTGCACGCTACTATGTTGAGACACTTGCTCTGGAGTACAAAAAACTAAAGGGTAAAAAAGAGTCTTTTGAGAGTTTTAACGATAGAATTCTACTAAACTATTCATCGGCATATATTGGCTTTTATATGCAACTCCAAGCTTATCTTAGAAGTAAAGATATAAAAATAGATTTAAATATCTATAGAGTTTTAAAAACAGGTAAGAATGAAGAGTTTGAAATTTTTGAACTCGGAAGAAAGCTATACTATCTTCTATCAAAGCAAGAAGCATATGCAGCATATAGTCGATTTACAAATGAAAACAAAAGAGAAAAACTTGTTCCTTTAGAAAAAATTGTGGTAAATATTGATAAAAACCTTGCTACACTTATCTTTAAAATGTTAGAGAATGAGGGGAAAAGAGCAGTTGTTTTTTCTGAACTTACTCCTTTTATTCAACTGTAAGTACTACAAATTAAACAAATAGTAGTCAAAGGGGTAACTAACCCCTTTGTTTTGATTAATACAATATTGGTGTGAACACCATCAAGATTAAAAAGACTACTACTAGTTTGGTAAGCAACTTAAACTCCCTTTTATAAGAGTTCCCACCCACACCACAAACCAACCAAAAAATTGGCAAAAAAAAAGGTTAAGACAAAAGTCTTAACCTAATTTTCTCTTATATGTCTGTTAGTTAAGCAGACAGAAGTTTCGTTGCTTACACAAAAGAAGTATATCATAATAATACTTTTGTTCTTTTAAGCAGGTACTTACTTAACTTCTATAATTACATCATCTCCAACACTTAACACATCTCCTGAAATGATTTTAGCGCGTTTTCTTAACTCAGTTTTACCATTGCGTTTAACATAACCATCAGCTACTATCATCTTAGCTTGTGCACCACTATCTACTAAATCTAAAACCTTTAGAAGTTTAAAAAGCTCTATATATTCATCTTTTAATTCAAATTTCATTACTGTCCAACTATTTATCTTTTTGCAATGATATCCAATTAGTGCTATAATTGAAATTATGTAAGAAAGAATTTCTTCTGCAAAAACTTATCAACCTACAAATATTTACTTAAAAAACTATTTAACTGATTTGCAAACTCATGAGCGTCTTTTGCTCCAAATGGTTTTGGACCTTTTGTTATCTCTCCACTCTCTCTGATTTTATCCATTAAGTTTCTCATAGCAAGATACTGTTTTATATTATCAACACTATAAAGTTCACCTCTATGATCTATGGCATGTGCATTTTTACTTATCACTCTATCTGCTAAGGGGATATCAGCTGTTATAACTAAATCACCCTCTTCTACCATTTCCACTATCTTATGGTCTGCTTCATCTGCGCCAGCTTCAACAACCATATAGCTAATGTTGTCTGATTTTCCTATAGTGACTTTTTTATTAGAAACTACAATAGTTTCTATATTTAGTCGTTTAATTGAGCGAAAAAGTATGGGTTTTAAAAGGTTTGGAAAGGCATCAGCATCTACAAAGATTTTAGGCATTTATAAGCTCCTGTTTTTTCTCTCTTGAGAGTTTTTTGATAAGCATTTCGCGTTTTGTAGCACTACTTCTGCTTTGTGAGCTTTCACTATAAACAAGCTTTACAGGTCTTCTTACTTTAGTATATTTTGCACCTTTATCAGAGCTATTATGCTCTTGCAGTCTGCGTTTCACATCTGTTGAAATACCAGTGTAAAGTGTATCATCACTACATTGAACGATGTAAACAAAGTAAGACATTAGATTAAAAAATAAGAAGCTATCATAACAACAGATAATCTAACAAAAGAGACAGCTGTTGTTCCGATAATATTTCCAATAGAACAACTCACACAAGAAGTATACTGTTTTCCTTCGTATTGAGCATAAAAGAAGTAAAAAACTTGTAGTGTTAGTACACCAAAAGAAGCATAAAGTTGATATTGCCATATCTTACTCAACATCTCTTTTTCACTTACAAAAAGTGAACCTAGAAGTGCAACAACCATGAGCAACATTGCGATATTTACAACTTTTAAAACTTTATCTCGTTTAAATGTTGTTGGACAGTAATCATCTATACCTACATCTAAACCAAAGTCTAATTTTTTCTCAAAATTTTCTCGTTCTTGTTCTGACATTCTACTGACAAATGTAGCACCAAAAAGATAGTCTAGTTTTCTTTGCATTGTGCGTGCGAGTTTAGCACTAAGCTTCATCGTTTTATCAGCACCAGTTCTATCTTGATAAACTATGCTAATGTTTTCAAATCTTTTTATCTTAGCACTCACATCACCATAGTAGTAAGTTCTTTCATCTTCAATAGATTCCCCACTATGTCCAATTTGAAGAGGGTTTACCATCTCTACATACTCACCATTTTCATCTTTAAAAACGATTACATTAAAGTAACTGCCTATCTCAAATGCGGCAAGAGCTTCTAAATTATTTTCTTTTATACTATCTTTAAGATCATCTATCAAAGAAAACAATTTCTCATCAAATACTCTAATATCTGTACCGTACTCAATACTTAGAGGAGTAGGATATTTTATTATCGTTTTTATCATTTATAAGTGCCTTGGGGTAAATTTAAGTATATGTAGAGGATGGACTTTGAGAAAATCTCAAAGTCTTTGTGATTAGTGACTTTTTTGAACCACTATAATCATTTTAATATTTAGTACTGCAAATCTAAATGCTTGCCAAATAAGACATGTTCTCATTGATTTTGCAAATTTACCTGGAATCATCGTCAAGGTAAATTGCTCGTCTTCAAAGTTTACTTCTTCTTGTTTCATAATATATTTCCTTTTTTATTTTTAGTTTACTCTATTCTGGGATAAGAGTCCAACCTGGATTAAGTTTAGCTTTATAGATAAACAAGAAATGTAAAATATGTTTAATCCAATGCCCAGCAAGACCAATCTCACCAAATGTATAATCAGTATCACGACCAGTTCCTGGGTATGTTTCATAATCTGGAACAACTGGAAAAACTGTCATAGCAGCAGCTGTACCACTAAACACACCTTTACCAGCAGATGCAACACAAGCAGCACCCATTTTAGTCATTGGTGCTTCATGTAAGTGAGCATCTTTACCTTTAGTAATTAGGTCACAAACAGAGTACGCAACTGCTTTACCAATAATACCAGAAGGCATACCAGTTCTAGGAGGTGTTGGGTTAATCGGAGTTCCATTTGGAGACTTCATCGGTTTAGAGATAATATGTGGTGGTGCAAAAGCGATACCAGCAGCAAACATATTTTTGTATGTAGGATTTTGATAAGTTTTTGGCCAATCTGCAGCAGTCCACTCAGCATAAGGTCTTGGAGTATAATCACCATCAACTTTCATAAAGCCATTTGGAGCGAAAATCGTATCTGTGATATCAGAACCATCTTTAGCGTAAGCTTTTAGACCAACACCAGCAAATGGTGGGATAAGCATAGCAAAATCAAACTCTTCTTCACCCATAGTACCATCAAGTAGTTCATAACCTACTTTTCCAGCTTCTACTTTGTTTGTATGTGCACCAATAATCCAGTGAACATTTCTCTCAGCAAAAAGAGACTCAGCAAATAGTTTAGAGTTAACAACATAACCACCAACTTTCATATGTAATCCACCCATACCAAAGTCACCCATGAAAGACTCATTAGAAATCCATTTCATATCTGCCATATCACGAACACCAGCTTTTCTAAGTTCATGTTCAATGTTAAAGATGTACTCAAAAGCAGCACCTTGACATGTACACATACCATGTCCTGTACCGATTAAGAATTTTTGACGAGTTCCGCCTTTCATCTTCTCAATAGCTTCTTTAAGTTTCTCAGATGCATGAACAGCGTGATCAGCAGTACAAACAGAAACAGTATGCTCGCCTAAAGTACTACCTTCACCAAGACCTGGTGTAGCACCAAAGTTTAGTTTTGGACCAGTAGCATTAACAATATAATCATATTCAATATCTTCTGTTTGACCTTCCTTTCCAGCTTCTGTAAACTCTATGCTTACAAAGGCTTTGTCACTAGCTTCATTTCCCTCTGGATTTAAAGATACTGCTTTTGCTTGTTTGTATGTAATCCCTGCTTTTGCGTAAACTGGAGCTAAGTCAAAAGTAACCTCTTCTTTCTTCATTTGACCAACACCAACCCAAATATTTGATGGGATCCAGTTCCATTTAGCGTTTGGAGTTACAACTACAACTTCATGTTCTGAGCCTAACCACTTTGCCGCGAATGTAGCAGTAGTATGTCCTGCAACACCACCACCTAGTACAATTAATCTTGCCATTTTTATTCCTCTTAAGTAAGTTCTTTTAGGAGTTTACCATAATTTAACTACAATTCTATGATATTAATCAACAATTTTTCTTATAATAATAATAACTGTGCATTATGTTAATGTAATTCATTGCACTGTTTAGGTACTTTAAACTAATATTAAACCTAAAAACTAATCTTTTTTTAGAATTTTATTAATTATTTCAAAAGAATTTTTAGAAAGTGAGTGTGTAGATAATACACATTTCAACTCTATTTTCATTAATTTTTTATTTTTATTATTCATTTTATCATAGATTTTAAAAGCTCCTGCGAGACCTGATGCCATTTGTGGGTTTATCTTGTCTATCTCTATGATTTTTTGTGCAACAAATTGATAACCACTTCCATCTTTTGCATGAAAAAACTTATAATTTCTAGCAAAAACTCCAATTACCGAACGAACTAAATTTGGTACTTTTTCATCATAAGCCTCATCATCTTGAAGTTTTATTACTCTTTGAAGTGTTCCCTCGCGATGAGAAGCACAAAGAATAGAAAAATATTTATTCATCACAAGAGTTTCATGTTTGTACTTTTTGTAAAAGTCGTTAAACGCAGTAGTTTTATACTCAGAACTTGAGTTTTCTAAGATATCTAAAGCTACAACTCTATCTGTCATCGTAACTGACTCTTCATACTGTTTTCTCACAAGCTTTTGTAAGCCTGATGTGTCATTTGCAGATAAAATCTTAAGAACTCTGTTTTTTATGGAGCGTTTACCCATACTTAAACTATCCAACTCTTTCGATTTTGGTTCATGGTTTAGTGCATAAAGTGATAACAACTTCTCTTCATACACTTTAGCCAAATGCTCAGCCAACTTCTCTTTTGCTCTATATATCACTTCAAAATCAATCTCTTTTTCTCTTTGCATAAGCGTTGAAACAGATGGAAGTTCCAAAAGAAGCGCTTTATATGAAAGATCGCCCTCAATGTTGAGTAGATATCCATACGCTTCAATGTAAGCACTATTTATCTCTTCACCTCTCATAAGAGTTTGCAGAGTCTTCACGGCAAAGTTTTGTGCTGATTCATAACGCACAAAACTATTTTTATCATGTTTCATCAAAAATGCAAAATTATTTTTCTCTTCTTCGACTATAATTGGTGCAGAAAAATCTCTGTTTATAGATAAAATTGGCTCAGCACTTAAACCTTTATATTCAAACGCTTCATGCATCTGTGAAATAATCAAAGTTTCTGATAATAACTCTTCTCCATCGCTTGCTATCAATGCCATCTTTAGAGGAAAATAATAAGCACCCTGCTCACTTCCATCTACTGTTTCTGGTATAATTTGAGTAATGTATAAACTATAAACACCATTTTTAAAGCTTGTTTTAACAGAAAGTTTTGGTGTTCCACTTTGATGATACCAAGTTTTAAATGCATCCAAATCAATACCACTTGCTTCACTCATAGCCCAAACAAAATCATCCGTGGTCACTGCCTGTCCATCAAAACTCTCAAAGTATAAATCTGTTGCTTTTCTATACTTCTCTTTACCTAAAAGTGTGTTCATCATTCGAATAACTTCAGCACCTTTTTCATACACAGTTGCTGTGTAAAAGTTGTTCATTGAGATATAAGATTTTGGTTGAATTGGGTGTGCAGTAGGTGATGCATCTTCTACAAACTGTCTCTCTCTTAATGCTTTTACATCTTCTATGCGTTGTACTTCTGGTGAATTTAAATCTGCTGAAAAACTCTGGTCGCGAAATACTGTCAAACCCTCTTTAAGTGTAAGTTGAAACCAATCACGACAAGTGATGCGATTACCCGTCCAATTATGAAAATACTCATGAGCGATTACAGACTGTATCCCCATAAAGTTTGCATCTGTTGCTGTATCTTCATCTGCCAAAACATATGCAGAGTTAAAGATGTTAAGTCCTTTGTTCTCCATCGCTCCCATGTTAAAACTATCTACTGCTACAATATTATAAATATCCAAGTCATACTCTCGTCCATATTTTTCTTCATCCCAAAGCATCGCTTCCTTGAGGGATTTCATAGCGTGGTAACATTTAGACTCATTGCCTAAATCACAGTAGATGTTTAACTCCACTGGATTACCTGAAGCAGTTGTGTAACTATCACTAATACTTCCTAAATTACCTGCTACTAAAGCGAAAAGATATGATGGTTTTGGATGTGGATCATGCCATGTAACACCATGTCTCGTTTCTTCTTTGTTATCAAAAACTTCATGACATTGAATTTTATTACCATTACTTAAAAGAACCGGGTATTTTTCTCTATCGGCGATAACGGTTGTTGTAAAAACACTCATAACATCTGGGCGGTCAAGATACGGAGTTATACTTCTAAAACCTTCTGGCTCATTTTGTGTACAAAAAATATCTCCTGATTTATAAAGTCCCTCAAGTTCTGTATTGTTTTGAGGATAGATTTTATTAACTACTTTTAAGCTAAAGTCAGCAGGAACATTAAAAACAGTTAGCTTCTCATCTACATAAGAATAACGACTCTCTTGAACTCTCAAATCATTTATCCACAACTCTTGGAGTTCTAAATCGACTGCGTTTAGGGTTATATCATTCACTTCTTCATCAAGCTTTTTTATCTTCATCACATTAGTAACAAGGGCATATTCTTCAAAAAGTTCAAACACCAACTCAACACTATCTATACTAAAGACAGACTTTTTATAATCTTTTAAATATATTTCTTTCATTTCACTCATATCTTCTCTCTTATTTAATTATCCCCATTGTACTCTAAATCTTTAAACATATTGGAGTGCTATAATGTCTTTATGAAAGAATCAAATATATTTAAACAGATACCAAAAGATTTAAGAAATGAGCTCTTTGAAGATATCATCGCAACAGATAATGTGAAGATAGAACGAATAATCTCTTATGGTCATACTTCTCCAAAAACAGGATGGTATGAGGCAGAAGAGAGTGAATGGGTTATAGTTTTAAAAGGTGCAGCCATTTTATCGTTTGAGGATTCTAAAGATGTGAAGCTAAACGCAGGTGACTATATAAATATTACTGCGTTTGTAAAACATAAAGTTTCTTGGACACTACCAAACGCAGAGACTATCTGGTTAGC
>JASFZD010000007.1:0-5152 GCA_045046645.1 Sulfurimonas sp.
TATTACAGAGATCTCACACACAGAGCAAATAAAGAGGATGTGAGAAAAGCGTTTGAATCACTTCAAGAGGAAATTGATTAGGTAGTACAATTTCACATGGGACCGTTCAAAAGCACAGGTAAGACTTGCACAAGCTGCTATGCAAAATAGAGATGCCAGTGTTGGAGAACTTTGCAAAGAATTAGGTATTACTAGACCGACACTTTATCGTTATGTTGGTCCAAACGGTGAACTTAGAGAGTTTGAAAATAGAGTTTTAGAGAAATAGTTACCATATAAGCTTAAAGCAGTTTAAGTTTATATGGTAGAAAAATCCCATTTATGGATAAGTACCCAAGATATTAACTCTCTTAAAAGAACATGGAGATGTAATGGTTTCTCTCTTTTCTTTATCAGAACCTCAAAAGTTTCAAAATGAGCAAAATATTTTTTATCTACCACTGAAAATGAGATTATTTTAAATAAACCTTTTATAGATGAGCGAAAATTCTTTCATCTATTGTTCAAGCTTGAGTCTTTTATTATTCAAAATGCGGTAGAATAAATAACGGTGATTACAACAGCAAAAGAAAGTACTCTCTCTCATCCTTTTGCTGATGTCAAACTCATACCCTATGATATATGAGCTTCAGAGCTTTAATTTTTCAAGAATCTTAACCATTGCCAAAGTATCAAGCTCACAATATTTCAGCAATGCCTCACGCATTCTTGCTACTTCTGCTTTATCTTCCATATGTGCCAATTTTGCATAAACTTGCATCGCTTCACCTCCATTATGAATCCCATCAAGTTCTTTGTAAGCCTCTGCCATTTCTGGAACAAGAGCAGGCAGAACATACTTGATGGAGTAGCTTCCTTTCATTTGCGGTAGATAGTAATCTTTTTTAGCGAAAGGTGTCATTAAGTCCTTTATATTGTCATGTATGGATAAAAGGTGTATTCCCAAATCATCAAACATGGTTGCAAGTTTACGAATGACGCCTTTCTCAAAACCCATATTGTAAGCAAGCACAATTACATTGGATGGAATATTTTCTACTAATCTCTTTGCAAGTTTATATCGAGGATCTTTTTCTTTTTGTGCTAAAAATTCTTTATGTATTAATGAGCCATCTTTTTGTTCAATATGCAGGGAGTATTGAAATGGTATCTGCATATAAGGGCTAATACCTCTCCAATCAGGAATAGCCTGTTGAAATGTCTCAAAGTCCAAATGGTAGAGAGGATAGCTCAAAGAATTTAAAAACTCTTTAATAGCCTTTTTCGTGAGTTCCGAGTGGATTTGAATCTGCTGTGATTCACTAAAAAGTGAGATATCATCTATATCTTGAAATGTGATGATATTATTGTAGTAGAGGCTAAATTTCTTGTCACTTCTAAGTCTTGATATATCAAAAATACTATACTCAGGAATATGTTGCCAACAGTAATCAATGGCATTACATGAATAAGGGTCAAAGCACTGTGAGCTGATGTCAATATCTGGCTCATTCTCTTTATTAAAAATCGTCTTAAAATTCTTTAAATGAGCTGGAATCTGTTCTTGAAGCTCCATTACTTCTTCTGATACATCATCACTTACAAAAAGTTTTTCGATTTCTAGTACTTCATCTCTTACATATTTATTGTTTATATAAAGTATACTTGTTTTTTTGACTTCGTATTCAAGCCCATGAAGTACATAATATTGAATGGAAGCATCATCAAGATAGATACTTTATCTTGAAGATACTGCTGTATAAGAGAGTTTTTTTCATTTGTATTTGTAGTCTCATAGGGTATTTTTTCTCCATTGGGAAAAAGTTTACATGCTAGTTCACCTACCTGCTGCCCAACATCAAAAGTCGTTTCCTGTGAGCTGTTTTCATCTGCAAGCGCATCCTTTTTGTATTTTTCCAACCAAAGGGATTTTGGGCACTGCAAACCGCTAAGATATTGGGTTTTTGATAATTTGATAATTTTGCTTTTATAGTTTCCATATATCAGAGTTTTCGGGAAAGCAGATGGTTTCAGTTGAATCAGATTTTTTTAGTCGTTGATTCCAAGTTTTATTAATTCCTCGTGCTATTTCTTTAAACTCACTAGGTAAAAATTCATCTGTTTTTGCATTGTTGCACCAATAGCAGCATGCAACACAATTTTCATCAGTATAATTACCATAAGGGTCTTTTTGATCTACTTCTAGCGTATAGCCCCTAGATCGTTTTGTGAACAATTTCATATTATTAATTTGCTCTATACTAACACCACAATAAGCACAGTTATCTTCTATCATCATTTTTACAAACTTTTCCCATGATAATTTTTTCTCATAGTCTGTATCTTTTACCTCAGAAAATGTATATTTTTTTTGTGGATATAGTTCTTTCCATATATATCCAATTGCTTTGCCATTAATTTTGTCTATATAAGGCTTATGATGGAGATCAGATGAAAAAGTTTTTTTATCTACTAATTCTCCAGCGATACCCTTAAACTTTTCAAAATATTCTATGTTGTTATAGTCTCTGGTTAGAATGTCTTTGTATTTTTGTTTAAGTTTGCTCTTAAAAAGTGTAAGAATTTCTTTTTCTCCTGGGCAAGTGATTGTCCAGTCACTTTGAACAGCAAAAGGCAACTCTATAATCCTTTGATAATATGATTGATTTTCATCAGAATATTTATAAATTTTGTATTTAATCTCAAAATTTAGTGTTATCTTTTGACCATCTTCGAATTCTAATTCATACTCTTTAAAAGATTTTGATTTATTAGTCTTTAATGTAACTTTGCTCCAATTAACATCCGCTTGTTTTATGCTCTTTCCTTGTTTATTCATTCTTCATTTCCTCGTAAATATTCCACAATCTTTTCAAAATATCTCTCAATACCTTCAAAACTGTGTGTTCCACCATCTTCTACAAAGATTGTAGCGCCAATAAACTTATCAACTGCTTCTTGAAAGTTTAGTAATGAATCTCCTTTTTGTAAAAGTAACATAAAATTCTCTTTTTGAACCTCATTGACCTCATATTTTTGCAACATCTCTAAATGCTTTTCATTCCATTCAAACTTACTGCCATCATAAAAACTTGGAGTATATCCAAGTGTTTGTCTTAGTGTTTTATATGGGAAAATAGTAGGGTTGATTAAAACAGCTTTTAAGTCGTATTTCGTTGCTAAGTAAATACTCATATATCCACCCATTGAAGAGCCTATAAGTGTTACATCTCCATTATAGGACTCTATCAACTCTTCTAAAGTCTGGATAGCTAAATCTGGGATATACGATAGAGAAGGAGCAATAAATGCAATATTATTTTCTTGACAATAATCACGAAATTTTTTTGCTTTACTTCCTAATCCACGACTTCCATATCCGTGTATATAAATTATCATTTATAAACTCTCCTCTTCTTGTCTGTTTAAAGTAAGGACAATCATAACCTTAGCATAATGTTGTTCTAGCAGTTCATCATGTGTCGTTGTCCAAAATACCTTTACATCAGCATGAACACTCACATGTAAAATCTCCATTTCCTCAGCAATTTCAAACATTGTAATATCTGGATAGATACTAAAATGCACAACAACTTCTCTAGCTTCTTTCAACACAGAAGGGCCTAATTCTGTGTTGCTAATCGCAAGATGAAGTGCTTTTATGACTGCATTTTCTCCTACATATTCACCTATACCGGTAAAACGTTTCTCCTTGTTAGTACTGAATATTTTTAACTCTTCAGAATCGAAAATAATATCATTTTGACTACTTTGCATATCTACTTCCAATATTTGTTCAATTACTTTATCTGGAGAGTATAGAGGGTATGATTGTTTTGCCAAATTATCTATCAGTATTTTATGCTCTTTATACACTTGATTAAATATCATCTCTCCAATATTTTTTTAGATGTCATTTTATGTTTCCTCTTCTTGTATTTTGATAGTACTAACGAATCCTTAAAGAAAGTTTGGATGTTATTATTTTTTGTATAAAAACTATGCTCAAAATTACATAGCACTGTCATTGTGCTTTTTTATTGAGTAGTTTTTTTAAATAGAGTTCAAGTTCATCATTACTTTCTTCTTGATACTCTTGAAATCCATATTTGTTGTAAATATTTATTGCTTTTTCAAATTTTTTTGCGTTGTACGTATAGAGGTGAAGATGTCGTTTCTCCATCTTTTGTGCTTGTTCTATGGAAAATTCTAAAAGCTTTTTTCCAAAGCCTTGTCCTCTATATGTTTCATCTACACAAAACCATCCTAGCCAACAATTTTTTTCATCATCTATTTCTGTGTAAACACCTGTTAAACCTATGACTTTTCTTGAGACTCTATCTCTTGCTACCCAATAAGAGAGTGTTGTTACATCATTTTTTTCAAGAATCTTTTTGTATCGTGTTATATTTAAACTTGCTAGTAGTAAATCTTTTTCTATATCTTCAATATCATCAAAAATATCATCTCTTAATCTTTCTGCCTCTTTTAGTGTCATATATGACAATGGTTCAAGCACAAAAGGAGGCTCTTGTCTTTGATCATAAAGAGTAGCTTTAACATTTTGTGGAATAGTTTTTAAAAACTTATTTATTTTTTTTGCTGATAATAAATTACTGTGTAAGGCAATAAAAGAGAGCTGTTTTAAGTTTTTCATAGAAGGAAGAAATTGTATATTATTTTCATAGACAACAAGTTCTCGTAAGCGTTTTAAGTTGTTTATTTCTTTTGAGAGAGTTGTTAAATGATTATTTTGTACCCACAATATCTCCAAATTATCAAGTGTAAAAATTTCTAATGGCAGTTTCGTAAGCTGACAATTTACCAAATAAAGCTTTTTAAGATTTTTTAGCACTCGTATATGTTTTGGAATTGTGTGTAGTGGTATATCGCTTAGATTTAAAACTTCTAACGATAGAAGTTGCTCTTTTGTATGGGGCAATATTTTTTCACTAATATTGTGCTTACAAGCCCATGTAAGCAGTTTTTCTATATCGCTATTTATTGAAGCTTCTTTGTTTTTCTCTGGCACGATAAATTCTAAATCCTCAAGAGTTTCGATAACTTTTTTTGGAACTCTTTTTGTTACAAATTTATTATGAACATCTTCTATTAAATAGTCCAAATTATGATGCAAAAAATCCATAGAGAGAATTTGTTGTGTTTTTTCTTT
>JASFZD010000008.1:0-9336 GCA_045046645.1 Sulfurimonas sp.
TCATCTTCTGCGTTGAACTTTATTTAACGATGCTCGCATCGCCAAACAAAGTTCGCCTTGAATCTAAACCTTTTAAATGTTGTTATCTATGAAGTTATTCCTGTTGACTTACTTAAAAGGTCGAGTGTCCGAGTGGCCGATGGTGCATCCTTGGAAAGGATGTGTAGAGCAATCTACCGAGAGTTCGAATCTCTCCTCGACCACCATCAAACCCCATAAATAAGTGATTCAAACTCTTAATATAATTTAATTAAGTCCTCATTAAACAGAAAAAACACAACTATTGTGTTATAATGATGCTATGATAATTAAAGGAGACTACTATGATTGCTTCAAAAGTAAGAACAAATGTTTATTTAGATTCAGAGATGAAAGCAAAAGCAAAAGATATATTTAAGCATTATGGTGTAAGTTTAAGTGATGCTATCAATATGTTTTTAACTCAATCTGTTATGGAGAGAGGATTACCATTTGAATTGAAGATACCTAATGATGAAACTATCAGAGCGATTGAAGATGCAAGAGCAAGTATTAATGGAGATAGTATTACAATGGAAGAGTTAGAGAAAGAATCTAGTCAATGCTTACAATAAGACGCCAAAAACCTTTCCTTAAAGATTTAAGCAAAATAAAAATGAGTAATCAGCATTACTCAAAATATATCACTTATTTAGCTAAACTCATACGCACAGAAGAACTACCCCAAGAGGCAAGAGACCATGCACTAACTGGAAAATATCAAGATACAAAAGAGTTTCATATAAGTGGAGACTTACTTTTAATATATTTAACTACTAAAACCGAGTTGGTTTTGATTAGGATAGGTACTCACTCTCAATTATTTGACTAGCAAGAAAAAATGATAAAAATATAACTTATGCGTTTGCGTTAGTTATAACATTACTCCAAGCCTAGTAGAATGCGTTATACACGAAAGTAGGGTTCCATACTTATTTTACATTCTTTTTCAAATTGTTAAATTTATCTTCATATAAGAGTAAAAATATGTAAAAAAGTATATAATTATGTTAAACATAAATAAGGTATATTTGTATGAAAATTAGATTGGCTGGATATAAAGAGGATAAATTTATCTTAGTGCACTGGTTTATGGATCTCAAAAATGAAAATGAAATACTCTCATTTAATGAAATGAAAAGAGCCAGAGAGCAAGATCGCTTAAAAGAAAAAATAATTTCTTACACTCCTTTTGCAACTAATAGTTTTATGATAGTTCGCTTTGATATCGCAGATAACATACTTTTACTCAATGAGAATGAAACATTTAAGTACAAGTATCAAGAAGAAGCAGCCTATATGGGTTCTAAAGAAAATCTAAATCAATATGTTCGAGATTATTTTAGCGATGAAAATATTCAAATTATGTTGAAGATAATAATTGCTAGCGATAAGACAAAAATTGATAATAAAGAAAAATTGGCAAAATTTTTAATAAAAAATGATAAACATATTGATATAGAAGAAGAAAATCTTAAAGAAAAATTAAATGAATATTATAGATATAATATTACAAAAGATGAAAATGAAACATTAACAGCTGGTATACGCTATTTGGTAGCTATTCTAGGGAAAAATTTAAATCATGATTCTTCAAAAAAAATTATTGATTTAAGAAATATACTTAATAAAGTTAAACATATTGAAATATCAGATAAGAAAATAAATGCAACTTCTAGAGCAAGAAGCTTGAATATAGAAAAGAGTCGTAAAAAAATAGAAAAAGCTTACACAAAACTCAAGAAACAGGGGAATAAGATAACGATTTACTCGATTTCTAAAGAAGCAAAAGTAGCACATCCGACTGCAAAAAAATATTTAGAAATATATGAAGATAGTTTAGTAAAATAGGTTTAACATATTTTACTAAATTTTAAGTTGTATTTTTTTATTTTATTAAAATAATTTTTTTGATGTTATAATATTGAATAAATGAAGAAAATTAATAGTTTTAAAAGGTAATAAAGTGGAAATTACGATTTTAGTACAGTCTATTGTTGGTCTTGTAATTATTTTGAGTATTTTAGTTTTTCTACTTAGTGGACCTTTTGAAAAGAAGCCAAAAAAAGAAATAAAAGTAAATAAAAAGCCTTCCCCTCTGGTTATTCCTAAAACTGATATGGAGTCTTTAAGGGCTATTGTTGCTAATCCTGAGAGTTCAGTTAAAGAGCTAGCTGATGCTCTATCCCTTGTTATTAAATATCATGGAACGATGCATATAAAACTTGGAATGAATGCACACCCAGATTCAAATATTTATATGGATGCGCTTTTTAAAGTTTGTCGACATAAAAACGCCAACAAAGAGATGATAGTGAAGTTTAACAATGAGTTAGAGAAATTAAACCCCCAATACAAAAGAGAGATAAATGATGCTCTGATGAGAGGACTAAACTCTCGAGGAGTTTAGTTTAAAGGTTTTTAGAGGTTCCCTTATATAAGTTCTGTTGCTTTACCTTGGATAGTGTGTATATCTCGTTCTTGAAGCTCTTGAAGGGTATCCATATCCATAACACCTGAAGCGATTAGAGTTATGCCCACACTGTCTGTAATGAGTCGTAAAGCAGATAATGATTGGTCACTTTGGGATAAGAAATAAGTACTTTCTCCTTTAATATAGACAGGTCTTAACTCTTGAAGGTATTTATAATCTTTACTTTCACCAATAAATTCAAAAATACCCATTTCTATCTTGTTCTTTTCAAATAACTTTTTATAATCTTTAACAAGTTCATTGTTCTGACTCACAAGTTTATCTGGCACCTCTATGATAAGTTTAAATGGTAGTCTTAAGGCATAACTGTTTAAAAGTTTTTTCATCTCTTCGTAGGTGCTGGTTAGAACAAGAAACTCAAAGGGGAGTCTAAGTGAATAAACTGCATTTTTAAAGTTATTATCACTGTTTTTAAAGAGCATTTTTAAGACATTTCTGTAGATATCACCACTTAAGCCTGCTTGGTTAGCTGGAGCCATAAACTGACCATAGTAATATATCTTATCTGCATTCGCTTGAAGTGTTAAACTTAAGACTTTATGTGCCACTTTTTTCTTTTTAGCATCAACAGCTGACCATGATACAAATTTGAACATGTTCTTTTGTATCGCATTGTTTATAATTTCCCTCCACGCATCTTTCCCCATAACCTCGGTGATATTTCCTACCTGTGCAAGATGAATATTTGTTGTATTAAATTTGGCTTGCGCTAAGGCGTTATCGGACTGAGAGAGAAGTCTTCCTATACTCTCTTGATAGTTATATTCATAAAGTCCGATAGATATAAAGGTCTCTTTTGTGTCAAGTTCATACTCTAAAATAGTTAGAACTGATTTTTTCAAAATAGCTTCTGCTATTGCTATAGCATTTTTACTGTTGCACTCAGGAACAAAGATAGAAAATTCTGTCCCGTTCATACGTGCAATAATAGACTCTTCATAGTAAGAAACCTCTGATCTAAAGATATCTGCAATCTCTCTAAAGAGTTTATCTACTTCTTGGTGCCCTATCTTTTCATTTGCTGCAACAACTCCACTCAGTGCAACCATCATATTTACTCCACCCTTAGAGTGGGCGTCGATTTTAAGATATGCTGGAAATTTATCTATAAGGTATTTACGATTTCTTAGTTTTGTTGTTGGATCAATGTACTCGAACTCTTTGTGGCGTTTAAGTTCTTCATTTCCTTTGTCAAACATTGCTTTTACTTTTGAAACCATGTTGTTCATACCAAGTACAACATCTTTAAACTCTTTTGTATAAGGTACATCTTTTTGGATAATAAACTCATTTTTAATAACGGCTTCCGCCTGCCTTTGAACACCTTTAAGAGGTTTTAGAATAATACTAAGCATGATACTAAGGGTAATAAGTGAAACACTCACAGAGATGGCAAAAATATAAAGAAGTTGTACAAACATTTTGTAAAGTGCTTTATAAACTATACCAGTATCTGCATCAACGCGTACGACTCCCACCATATTCCAGCCAGATGAAACATCTGAAGTAACTGTATCGAGTTTGATGCTCGTAAAGTCAACAAACCATGTTGGTACACCATCAACAGGGTCTATATCTTCTTGCTTGTATGAAAAGGAACCATCATTGGACTCAAAGTAAATCTTTTTAAAATATCCACTATCAAACTCGGCATCTATGATGCTTGTTATAAGAGCTGGACTATTACCAGCTTCAGAGAGCTGACTAGTGATAGATGAAATGTTGTTTACAGTCGTTTCATAAAGGCTCTGTATCATATCTTGTTTTGAAGATTGATAGTTGATTGCCATTACAGCCCCCAACAAGATAACGATAATCAATGATATTGCCAATGCCATCTGTTTAAATAAACTCATAATTTTTTCCTCTTCATATTAGCTTCTAATTTTTTCCATTTTTTAGATTTTGCACCAGTATCACCATTTATCATTTTGATAACTTTTACAATATCTGGTCGTTTACTTGCTGGAAGTACAAATCTATTGTTGTTTCCTAAGATAAGTATATCATCTTTTGAGGTAGGTTTTGCGACCTTTAGATAAGATAAAACCATATGAGAAATGTTTTTCCCTTGTCGGTTTTTATAAACCACATAGGTAAATTTTAAGCGATTTGGGTCTATTCCTAGCTCTTTAAGGATATAGTACTTTGTGATAGTATAATCTTCACAGTCACCCCTGTTTTTGCCAACAAACTCATACAGAGTTGCCCAATAATCATTTACACCATAATTTTTTTTGTCACTTTTATAGCGAATCTGATTGACCCAAGTATTTACTACATTTAACTTTTTAATGTCACTAGCATCTTTAAGTTTGTTGAGTAAAGAGTTATTTATATCTAGAAAACGATTTTTTGCAAACCGATTATATTTGACTTCGGCAGCATCTGCTACTTGTTGATCAATAAGTTGAGCATGTAGATTTACATAAAACAAAACAATGATAAAACAAGATAGAATAATTTTCATATCTTATTATACAAAAGCTAACTTTGTCTTTTGTTAAATCCAGAGTTACCCTGTTTAGCATTGATTGTAAATTCTTGTGAATAAGCCTTGAGATAAGAAGGAATAGCACGACCTTTGAGCTTCATCATATCTTGAAGCATTTTAAGTGCTACATCCTCTGTCTTTAAGCATTTAACGGTTGTTAGGTAAGTAAAAAGAAGCTCTCCGAGTCTTTGGAGGGAGATTTTCCATGTAGAGGCTGTTTGCTCATATATCCATAAACTAAAAGCCTGAAAATTTTCATAAACGCTTTCATCTAGCCAAAGAAGTGTGATACTTTGTTTGAAATTTCCGCTGTTGTAAGTCAAGTCCCAAAACCGTGAAAATCGTTTCATAGTTTGTATATCCATAAAAGAGAGTTCGCTGTTACTTAAGATGTCATAAGGAGGAATGTCACTATAAACCATTTTAAAGTCTATGTCATGGCGTTTGATATAAGTTCCTGATAGCTTTTTAAGTATGCCTATCTGTATCTCACAACTCGAAAGATTTACAAGTGTGTCTAAGTTCTTACCAAAACTCTCCAAGTTTTCCCCGGGAAGTCCAACGAGGAGGTCGAGGTGAATATGTGCATGAGTTTTGTGTTCTAAAAACCCCACATTTTCGTTGATTTTATCTAGCTTTAAAACACGAGATACATTTTTAGCAATTATTGGGTTAAGTGTCTGTATACCTATCTCAAGTTGTAGTGCACCATCAGGGAAGAGGGCAATTTTTTCTTTTATGGAGTCAGGAAAATGATCAGGAATTACTTCAAAATGTGCAAAATATGGAGGTTCTTTTTCTAAAAAGAAATCCAAAATCTTGTTTGCTGTTTTCATATTTAGGTTAAAAGTTCTATCTACAAACTTGAAGTTTCTAGCCCCTCTATCCCAAAGCTTTTGGAACTCTGCTAAAACCTCATCAAGATGAAAGGCTCGCACTTTTTCATCCATGGAAGAGAGACAAAATTCACACTCAAAAGGACAACCACGAGAGACTTCTACATAGATATAGCGATTTTGGATATCATCATCTGTATAAAATTCATAAGGAAGTTTAAGTTCTTTTAAGGCAGGCATTGTCATTTTTACATTTTTATCACTTGGTGGTATTTTGTTGATAATTTTTTTGCAAAGTTCATAAAAGGCTATGTCCCCTTCACCTTTGATTATAAAATCTGCCTCATCGTAGTTCACTCGATAAGGTTCATAGGTAACTTCAGGTCCACCTAAAATGATAGTCGTTTGTGGAGAAACCTTTTTGATGATATGAATAAGCTCTTTAACCTCTGAAGCATTCCAAATATAAGTACCAATACCAACTATTTCAGGAGCTAAAGTGAGTATATCCTCTGCGATTGTTTGCAGAGCATCATTGATACTAAATTCTAAGATTTGTGTCTCTTCTTGATATTCGTTCATATTTGCATAAAGATATCTAAGTCCAATAGAACTATGAGTAAATCTGGAGTTTAAAGTGGTTAATATTATTTGCATGATGAAAGTTTAACATAAAGAAAAAATACTCAAGTTAAATTAAAAGGAGAAAACTTGAGTATTTATTTGAAAAAGGAGGTATATGCTCATTTATGATAAGGGGATTAAACATATCTGAGATGTAAAATTATACTAATTATAAGTAAATAGTAAGTTAATAATAAGTAAATGTAAAGATAATGATGAGATAATACAAAGTAAACGAGGGTATAATCCCATTATGTTTTATTTATTAGCACTCTTTTACTTTTTTTACTTTTCAATTGTTGGGATTTATATTATTTTTATGCCCAAAGTTTTGGCTATGGTTGCCTACACCCCGAGTGAAATAGGTATTATCTTCGGGGCTGCACCTTTGGTTCGTTTTTTACTCCCTTTTGTCTTTTCAAGAGGAAGAAAACTAGATACAAAAGTCTTTAATATTGCAATTTTCATCATGTTTATAAGTTCTATCAGTTTTTACTTCTCTTTACACAATTTTTACGCTCTTTTTGTTTCAAACATAGGTTTGGGGATAGGTATGAGTCTGATTTTACCTTACATAGAAATGCTCTCTTTAGAAGTCGTTGGTAAAGAGAGATATGGCAAAGTACGACTTTACGGTTCAGTTGGTTTTGTTCTAGTTGCTTTGGTTTTAGTGAGGTATTTAAGTTCACCCGATGTTGCTTTGAGCTATTTACTTATATTGACAACTCTTACATCTTTAGTTGCGTTTGTGATTATAAGAATTGTAGGTAAAACACAGCAGATGAAACAAGATAGTAAAAATGATGTTAAACTTTTAAAGCATTACAAACTCTGGCTCTCTTTAATGTTGATGCAAGTAAGTTTTGGAGCATATTACAACTTTTTTACTATTTATGAAACTGCGTATGGTGTGACATTGGATATGACTATTAACCTATGGGTTTTCGGGGTGATTGTAGAGATATTTATGCTCTTTTACCAAGGAAAATTACTAAAGTTAAACCTGCTCTATATCTTAGAAATTACAACATTTTCAGCAGTAGTGCGTTGGTTTTTGCTCTATCTTTTCCCTCAAAACTTAGTTGTTTTGTTTTTCGCACAATCCCTACATGCCCTCTCTTTTGCACTTTTTTACTCAGCTGCTATCACATATCTACATCAACTGTACTCTAGTAAAGCATTAGCACAACAGTTTTTTTCAGGGGTAACTTTTGGTTTAGGCGGTTTTATCGGAGCAATTCTCTTTGGTTATGTGTATGAATATTTTTCTTCATATATATTTCTAGTGGCATCTTTTGTTGCGTTACTCTCTTTTTTATTTATGTATTTATGGAGAAAGGAGATTGTCCAAGAAAGTTATTAACTTTTTTTATTTATAAACAAAACTGCTATCATACTTATAAGACCGCCAATAATTATATGCGTCTGTATAGGTTCTCCTAAAATTACCCAAGCACTTAAAATGGCAAAAACAGGTACAAGAAACATAAATGAGCTTGTCCTTTGACTTCCTAGCTTTCCACTTGCCATAAAGAAGATAGTAGTAGCAAGTGTTTGACCAAATACTGCTAGATAGATGAGTGCTATCCAAAAGTCTACACCTTGTTCAAAAACAAGCAATAAATTAGTATCAAAAGCATAGATAAACGCAGCTATAGTAGCAATCACTGAAATAAAAAAACTATAATGAATAGGATGGATATGCGCATGTGATTTTTGTGAAAGTATTGTAACTCCAGCCCAGATAACGGCACATAGTAAAAAGTAAGTATTAGAGCCATTGAGGAACAGACTTATATCATTTAGTTGCAAGATAATAAATCCACCAAGTAAACCCATAAGTAGCCCTACAAACTGTAAGGGGGTGATTTTATTTTTAAAGAGAATGGCTACAAGTAAAAAGGTAACGATAGGTGAAAGTGATGTAATGATAACACTTCCAGCTCCAGCGAGTCCATACTTGATACCCAAAAAAGAACTCACCATAAATGCAATGTTTAAAACAGAACTACCAGCAATATAAATCATAGAATTTTTGTTCAAAGAGATAGGTTCTTTAAAAAAATAAAGCACTGGTAAAAAAGAGATACTCATAATAAAAAAACGCCAGAAGATGATAATATCCATCGGTAAGTCATAAGTTAAAATCTTTAAAGCAGTCCAACCACCACCCCAAAGAAGCATAGCTAAGAGGAGTAGCCATTGATAAAGTTTGTTGTTTGTACTCAAATTTTTTCTAAATCAACATTACCATCTGTTTCCTCTACAAGTTGGTCCATAAGGGCAAAAAGTTCACTACTCGCTTTTTCAGATTGCTGAAAATTATTTAGAATAGTTTGCTTATTGTCACTAAGTGATTGTTGCCCACCTTTTAAAAAAGCAAAATTTTGAGATATGGAGTCATGAAACATACGATGATACTTTTCCATCTTGAGATATGTTTTGCTTTGGCTAAAGAGTTGAGAAGCTGTTTCATCATACCATTTACCAAAGGCGCATGAATGGTGATCTTTAGCTAAGATTTGCTCATTTCCTTTTCCATTTGTGATTGAAGTATAGGCTTCAGACTTGAAGATGATATGCTGAATTTTATAGATTGTCATCATAAGACTAATAGTGTTTTTATTGGCGCTTGCTGAGTTTTTTTCTAAATCTTGATTAAAGAGACCTATAGTGCCAGAAAACTGTTCCATGGTTTCATTACTTTCTAGTGCGATATTGTTCATGACTTCAGAGTTGTCAGAGATTTGGCTTGATTCTTGTTTTAGTGTTTGTATAGTAATAGATATCTCAGTTGTTGCTTTTTGTGTCCTCTCTGCAAGTTTTCTTACTTCATCTGCAACAACAGCAAACCCACGACCATGTTCTCC
>JASFZD010000009.1:0-9668 GCA_045046645.1 Sulfurimonas sp.
AGTGACTATAACTATGAGGTAACACCTGTAATAGGGTATAACATAGCCGAGGGCAATATCGATTTAGATGATTACGCAACTTATGGTGGTGAGATTCAATATAATGGATTAGATTCGATTATCAAACCTGAACTTTCTGTTCTTTATTCTAAGGCAGATTATGATTCACTCTCTCCCTTAGATACAAGTGTATGGAGAGTTGCTTTAAATGGTGTGTATGAGTATGACAAAATAGGACCAGTAATTCCACTTGGAAAAGTTGGTTTTGGTTACGAAAACATGAGTGACACTTTTAGCTCGGGTAATTCAAATAGCGCTTTCGCTGATGCTGGAATCGGTGCAAAAATACCTTTTACTGAAAATATAGCACTTAAACTTGAAGCAGTATATATGCTTAAGTATAATGATGCAAGATATGATAATAATCTAGCACTTCTTGTGGGTCTTAATATTGCATTTGGAAAAACTGCAGAAGATATTGCTCCTGCAGTTGCAGCAGTTCCAGTTGTTGCTGCAACAGTTGTTGCTGTTGATGGTGATGATGACAAGGATGGTGTAGCAAATTCTATTGATGAGTGTATTCACACACCTGCAGGCTACGCAGTAAATGCAAAAGGCTGTGCCCTTGATGATGATAAAGATGGCGTAGCAAATACAGTTGACCAATGTCCAACAACTGCCTTTGGTGTAGAAGTTGATGCAAAAGGTTGTGCCTTGGATGATGATAATGACGGCGTAATAAATGCTAAAGATATTTGTCCAAACTCACCAGTTGGCGCAGTGGTTAATAGTGATGGTTGTCCAAAAGTTGTAACACTTGATATTAACTTTGATAATGATTCATATGTGATTCAAGATGCGTCTATGTCAAAAATAAATGAGTATGCGAAATTTTTAACAATGTATACAAACTATAGTGCAAAAATAGTAGGTTATACAAGCAGTAGAGGAGCGGCTTCATACAATCAAAAACTTTCTGAAAATAGAGCAAACGCAGTAGTAGCAATACTAAAAGAAAAAGGCGTTGCCACAAATCAACTATCTTCAGTTGGAATGGGTGAAGCGAATCCTGTTGCTGATAATGCAACAAGTGAAGGTCGTGCACAAAACAGAAGAATAGAAGCAGAGTTAACAAGAAACTAAATGCTTGACATACCTTGTGTCATCTTTGCAGGTGGCAAAAGTTCAAGAATGGGAGAAGACAAAGCACTTCTCCCTTTTTCCTCCTCTAAAACACTTACTCAATATCAACTTAATCGTTTAAAAAAAATATTTAAAAAAGTTTATATCTCATGTAAAGATCAACATAAATTTAATTTTGATGCCAATTTTATAGAAGATATTCCATCAAAAGATGTTTTTGCCCCTACAACAGGCTTTATTGCTGTCTTTAAAGAGTTAAAAGAGGAGCGGTTTTTTGCTTTAAGCGTGGATGCTCCTTTTATAAGTATCGATGAAATTGAAAAATTGTTAAACGCAGACAGTGCAGAGTTTGATGCAACTGTAAGTAAAACAGATATGGGAATGCAACCAATGTGTGCTATCTATCATCGTTCTTTACACAAAGAATTTGTAAAAATGCTCCAAGAAGATACTCATAAGCTAGGTTACTTGCTGAAAAATTCTAATACTCAATACATTTACTTCAAAAATGAAAAACCTTTTTTTAATCTTAATAATCCTCAACAATATCAAGAAGCACTAAGGCTCATTTAACACACTCTGCTATAATATATTCAAAAGAATATTAAAAAAAAGAGAATTAATGGAATTAACGCACTTAGATGAAAATCAAAGACCAAAAATGGTTGATGTAAGCGACAAGAATCAAACAACTCGTATAGCAGTAGCGAGTGGCATCATACAGATGAGCCAAGAAGCTTATACTAATGTTGTGAGCGAGCAAAATAAAAAAGGTCCAGTACTTCAAACGGCTGTAATTGCAGCTATTATGGGTGTTAAACAGACAAGTACACTTATCCCTATGTGTCATCCTCTTAATCTTAGTGGGATTAATTGTGATGTTGATGAACTCCCAGATCTTCCCGGATTTAAACTGACAGTGACCACGAAATTAACTGGTCAGACTGGAGTAGAGATGGAAGCACTTACCGGAACGAGTATTGGTCTTTTAACTATTTATGATATGGTAAAAGCTATTGATAAAGGTATGATTATCAAAAATGTGCAACTTGAAGAAAAATCAGGAGGTAAAAATGGAGATTATAAACGATAGCAAGGAAAAACTAGAACTAGAATATCCTTGTAGTTGGGCATATAAACTCATAGCGAGTGAAAAGGCAGCGCTTCAAAAAGCTATTCATGATGTTATCTCAGAGCGTGAGCATACATTATCCCATTCAAATAACTCCAAAAGTGGAAAATATGTAAGTATGAACCTAGAGTTGTTAGTTCACAATGAAGATGATAGAAACTTTATATATGAAGCACTTAAGGCGCATAGCAATATTAAAATGGTACTATAATTAACACTAAAAAGGAATCTCAGATGGATGTAAAAAAAGTAGATAAAGAACTAGAAGAGACTTATAATCGTAGATTTAAAAGTGTAGAAAAGAGAGTTTCTACAGCAGTTGAACATTTAGTTGATGTGAAATTACTTGATTTAGAGAAGATTGAACTTGGGCAGATGCGAGAGTTTGTTACTACCATGTTAACACTTGAAACTACAAGTTTGCAAGATGATGTAGAGTCTCTTTTAGCTCAAAAAGAGATTTTAGAGAGAAGTTTAGAAAAAAAACACAGGCAACTTCAAGATGTGAAATATGAAGTTTTTGATGCACTAGAGTCTAAATTTGAGGGCAAAGAATCCGCTCTTTCTAAATTACACCAAACAAAACTTCAGTCAATTGATTTGTACGAGATACTAAGTGAAATGGTAGAATCAGCTATCATTACAGCACTAGAAAAAGATACAGATGGTGATATTAAAGATACTATTACTGAGATTACAAAAGATATTACTTTTGAAGCTATTAAAGAGGGGTCCTTAAATACTATTAGGGTGAGAAAGATTTTATCTACCATCTTGAACTCTGCTATTGATGTTTCTGAAGCAACCCCAAATAGAGCAAATAATATACTTGGAGCGACGCTAAGAGGGATGAGAAGTGGACTTATCCAATCTATTACTAGATTTAAGAAAAGACTTGCGTTTACTCCTCTTGAGGCGAAGCATATCTTAGTAGAAGATTATGACACCATTATAGAAGATTTAAATCAGACTGACACACTGTTTTCTCAAGTTGTTATTAACCAAGCGTCTTCAAGTGCTCAAAATATAAGGAAAATCCTTCTAAATGTTAATAAAGAGATGCGATACGATTTAGAAGAGCTTGTCCATATATCTAAAGATGCTGCGACTGCAATGAAAGATAAGTTTTACGATTTTACAAAAACTGCAACTAAAAAGGCTGATACCGCTTTTAAATCTCAAAAAGCGCAAGAAGCAAAAAGAATGGGTAAAGAGGCTTGGGGTGTGGCAAAAGTGGCTTTAGATAACGCGATAAAGAGTGCTAAAGGTGCTATAGATAAGAAGGAGAAGTAAGCCTTATGATAGATAATGAAAGTATAAAACAAGAGATTAAGCAAGAAGTTCAAAAGTATGAAAATGATAAAACTTCTTCAAAAGACTATTTTAGTAGCATGCAAGAGATTAGTGAATGGCTGAGTGAGCTAGAAAAATAATGAAAATACTTTGCTCAAAACTTTACGAGAAACAATTAAAAGAGATTTTGCTAAGTATTGCTTCTTCTGATTATAACAAAGCTAAAAATTTTAAGCTCTATCTTGACACTATTGTATTAAATGCACATACAAAGGCAAGAAAATATAAACAATCAGTCTATAGTGACAATGAAGATATCAAAGATATAGAACATGAAGGGTATACAATACCATTTTTACTTGATGAGCCAAATGATACATATCTTATGCTAGCAATTTATGCAAAATAATCTCTTTTAAAGCCCTATTTACTAGAAAATTTTGTAGTTTAAAAGTGATAAAAAAGTAACACTTTGTTGTTATTATATTAATTATAAGGTATTTAAAGACTGTTTTTAAGAAAATAAAGCCTATAATATGCATCAATTAAAAAAATGTGAGGTTCAAAAATGAAAAGAATTATTTTTTCGGTACTATTTGCAAGTGTTGCATTACTTGCTGCTGATGCTGCTTCGGTATACAAGTCAGGATTGTTATTGCCACCAAAAGGTGATGTAATATATGATAGACAATGTGCTAGTTGTCATGGTAGTGACGGTAAACAAACAAGTTTTAAAGGTTCAGCAGTAGATATTAAATATGCTCCAATAGCAGGCTGGGAAGTAGCTAAGATGAGTCGAGAACTACTTAGATACAAAAGTGGAAAAGCTGAAGAAAGTTATGTTCCTGTAAATAAAACTGGCTATGGTGCGTTAATGAGAAGTGCAACAAAAGACTTATCTGTACTTGAATTAAATGCTGTTGCTAAATATGTTAACGGTTTAAAATAAATTTAGATAATAAATAAAGGATAATTATGGATAATAAATATATTAATAATATGTTATCAGAAATGGATAAAGACCTAGCATCTAGAGGTATGAGCAGAAGAGATGCAATGAAATTAGCAGGTATATCTAGTGCTAGTTTTTTAATGGGTGGAGCAAGTAGTGCAGAGGCTTCTGAAGAAGAGTTAGTAAAGACTGATGCAAAAGGTAGAATTCTTATTGTTGGTGGTGGTTTAGCTGGAATGAGTACAGCAAGAAGATTAACATCGATGCTTAGTAACCCTGATATCACTGTAATAGAACCAAACGAGCTTTCAGTTTCTTATCAGCCGGGACAGACTTTAGTCGCTGGAGGTATTTGGGATATAGATGATATCAAATACAAAAGAGATGATTTCGTACCAGATGGTGTGAAGCTTATTGCAGATAAAGTTATTGGTTTTACTCCTCAAAAAAACTATGTTACAACTGCTAGTGGTAAACAAGTAGAGTACGATTATATGATTGTAGCTACTGGGTTACAAATGGACTTTGAAAGAATTAAAGGATTAGAAGATGCTGGTCGTGCTTACTCTGCAGGCGACAACTCTCAATTACTTAACGCTTTAGGTGATGATGTCTGTTCTATTTTTACAGCAGAAGGTGCCAAAAGAACTTGGGAAATCATGCAAAAGAAAATTGCTGAAGCAAAGTCTGGTAAGAAACTTAAGTTTGTTTTCACGCATCCAAATACACCTATTAAATGTGGTGGTGCTCCAAAGAAGATTATGAATCTTGCAAATGCTAGACTTAAAGAAGCTGGAGCGAGAGATAATGTAGAGATGCTTTTCTGTACAAATGGTGGAGCGATGTTCGGTATCCCTGAGTATCATGATGCTGTTCTTGGTCAGTTTAAACGCGAAGGTTATAAGTGGAAATACAGACACAATCTTATAGAAGTAGATAAAAAGAGGAAGATTGCTGTTTTTGATGCTAAATGGCAAGAAAAAGGTCCTTGGGATCCAATCATGCACGAGTACGAAGTTGTTCCTAAGCATGAAAAAGTAGAAATACCTTATGACTTTTTACACATCTCTCCTGCTCAACTTGCTCCAAGAGAAGTAAGAGAATCTGATATTGGTTCAGCTTCAGGTTGGGTACCAGTAAACAAAGAAACTCTCCAACATTTCCAGTATAAAAATGTATATTCAATTGGTGATGTTGCACAGGTTCCAATGGGTAAGACCGGTGGATCAGTAAGAAAACAATATAAAGTGCTTTGTGACAATATAATAGCGCAGATGAATGGTAAAAAACTTCCAGCTAAATATGCTGGTTATACAGTTTGTCCACTAATTACTGATATTGGTAGAGTTATGTTAGCTGAGTTTGACTGGACTGTTAAACCTACACCATTATTTCCTCTGGATCCAACAGTTGAAAGATGGATGTGGTGGTTGATGAAAATATACGCTCTAAAGCCTATGACAATGTACGGAATGCTTGCTACAGGTAAAGCATAATACATAAAGAGAGAGGGGATCCTTACACCCCTTTCCTTTTTTTTTAGATTACTCTCACTATTTATTCAGGAATTATATATGCAAGTAAAATTTGACTTAGTTACTTACGATGAAAATCTAGATAATTTTAAACTAGATGAAAAGACTTATCTCTTAGAGTTGAATGATGAACAAGCTAAGACATACAAACTTTTAAAAGAGGTTGATTTACATCTCTACAACTGGTTTAAAGAAGCAGATTTTTTTCTAAACTGGATTAAAGAGGAAGTTTATACAGATAGTATAGGTAAAAAATTTGCTATATGTGATATTGATGATATAAGCTTTAGAAGATTTTATTTCTTTAAAGTAACAAGTGGAGATATTCATTACGAATACTTTAAAAAACTTTTTGATATTTTCGAAGAATCTGATTGGCAAGATAGAGAAGATGTTGGAAGAAAAATATTAGAAGAGTTACCAGCTAAACGCCAAGAACTTGTTATAGAACTCAAAGAAGATAGTAAAGATAATATGGAAGTAGAAATTGATAAACAAGGTTAAGCTTGTAGCACAAAAAGAATTTTTATATTACTTAATAATATTTTTGGTGTTAGGGTTGATAATGCATATTGATTTACTCACGGATCCATTATCGAGATTAGCAACTATGAAAGAAAAAGAAAATTATTTTCATCCTTTTTTCTACTCTTTTATAGTCTATAGCGTGTTACTACTTCTAAGAATAATAATAAATTTTATAGCAAAAATATTTGAAAAAAAGAGCAATTAGTTAGAATTATAAGTAATTATAATAAGATTTAATTCCTGAGGAAATGTTTCTATTGGTAACTACTACTATTATAACTTGGATTTTTAATTGTTATAATATGAGATAAACATAATAAAAATGGTATAATCACTTGTGACAACTTTGTGACAACTTTGTGATAATATTTTAATGCACATAGTTAAAAAATAAAATTATGTAATATACAATACAAAATAAGGAGAATATATGAATCAAGAATTTGAAACAGAAGAGTTAACATCTGTAAGTAGAAGAGATTTTTTCAAAAAAACAGCAACTGTTAGTGCTGCTGCTGCTGCTGCTATCTTAGCACCTAGTTCAGTACTTGCAAATGACGCAGATGATCCAGCTATAATGCATCATCCGAAATGGGGCACCACTTTAGGTGCTGAAGTTAACGCTAATCCTTATGGATTTCCATCAAGATATGAGCATAATGTTGTAAGAAGAACATCAGCTCTAATGTCATCAGCAGGAGATATGCATGCTGCTATCTCTATGACACCACTACATGAACAAAAGGGTATAATCACTCCGAATGGTTTACACTTTACTCGTACTCACAATGGTGTAGCACATATTGACCCAAATGAGTGGAGATTGATGATTCACGGTCTTGTTGAAAAGCCTATCGTACTTACTTTAGAGCAACTTAAAAGATATCCGAGTGAGTCTAAAGTCCATTTTGTAGAGTGTCCATCAAATGGGGCTGCTGAGTGGAAAGGTCCACAATTTAACTCTGTACAGTTTGTTAGAGGAATGATGAGTTGTAGTGAATGGACAGGAGTCCGTTTAAAAACAATTCTTGATGAGCTTGGACTTAAGCCTGAAGCTAAGTGGATGCTTGCTGAAGGTAGTGATGGTTCAGAGATGAGTAGAACACTACCAATCGAAAAAGTCTTAGATGATGTTATGATTGCTTATGGACAAAATGGTGAATCACTTCGTAATGAACAGGGCTATCCTGTTCGTTTACTTGCACCAGGTTGGGAAGCTAACTTATCTGTTAAATGGCTAAAAAGACTAGAGTTTGGTGATAAGCCGTGGTATGCAAAAGAGGAAACTTCTAAATATACTGCTCTTACTGCAAGTGGTAAAGCAATACAACACTTTTATGCACTAGAAACAAATTCAATTATCACTTCACCATGTCCAGAGATTCCGTGGACTGATCTTAAAGTAGGTGATTTAGTTGAGATTCAAGGCTTGGCATGGAGTGGTTATGGTACCGTTAGAGGTGTTGATATTACCTTCGATGGCGGTAAGAACTGGGTAGAAGCTAGTCTTAAAGGTTTGGTATTGCCAAAAGCTTGGACAAGATTTTCTTACATGTATAGATACGAAGGAAAACCTTTACTATTAGCAAGTCGTTCTTATGATGATTCTGATGATGTACAACCTACAGTTAATCAAGAGAAAAAAGTAGTTGGAGTTGAAGGTGTTTATCATAGAAATGCTATACACACATGGGCTATTAGCGCTAAAGGGGAGGTAAACAATGTTCAAATTAGATCATAAACATATTGTAATCAAAGCATCTGCTGCAGCGATTGTTCTTACAAGCTTTTTATCTTCATCGTTAAATGCAAATGAAGTAAAAACAGGTACTGTTGGTCATTATACTATTAAAAACAAGACAGCTATTGATGGCGGTGTTACTTATGAAAGAGCGAATGGAGTGGAAGCTGCATATCGTTATAACGAACAAAGCACTAAAGGTATTAACTATGGTAGAACACCAACTGCGAATGAAATTGTAGCATGGGATATAGATGCATTACCAGATGGTACAGGTTTACCTGAAGGTGAAGGTTCTGTTGAAGAGGGTGATGAACTTTTTGAAACACAATGTGCATCTTGTCACGGTGACTTTGGTGGTGGTGGAAATGGTTATCCACAACTAGCTGGAGGTAATCAAGCTAAAGATAAAAATGGAATTGTTATTACTCTTAAAAATCAAAGAGCTTATGGAAAAACAGATGCACCCAAAAGAACAGTTGGTACATACTGGCCAGTAGCTACTACTCTTTTTACATATATTAGAGATGCTATGCCATATGCAACACCTAAGAGCTTAAGTGAAAATGAAGTTTATGCGATTACTGCTTATATTTTAGCGCAAAATGGTATTGAAATAGATGGCGAAGAGATGGATGATGAGTATACTCTAAATGCAGAAAAACTTAAAAAAGTAGTTTTACCAAACAGACATGGCTTTTATCCAAATATTGATGGTCCTACTGGTCCAGCAGATGTGAAAGCATTTTTTGCGGATCGTGCTAAAAATATTGGTATGGGTACAAGATGTATGACTAACTGTAAAGATCCTGGTGGTCAAGATGGTATAACAGAAGCTTCTGTTAAGAAGATTGGTTATGAAATGAAAGATGTGGTACCTCCTTACGCATATGCAAGAGATTTACCACCTGAAGTTGAAGATAAATCTGTAACTAAAGCTGAAAGATTATATAATGAAAACTGTAAAGTTTGTCATGCAACTGATGCAATGGGTGCTCCAATGGTTGGTAACGCAGAAGCATGGGTTGAAGTAAATGCAAAAGGTTTTGATAAAGTTCTATATAACGCTGTAAATGGTGTAGGTGGAATGCCTCCAAAAGGTGGAAATGAAGACTTGAAGCCATCGGATCTTAAAGAAATGGTTGAATTTATGATAAATTCAAGTAAAAAACACTAACTAAATAAAAGGATAGAAAAATGGATAGAAGAAAATTTTTAGGTGTAGGTCTTGCAGCTTTTGCTGCAATCGTTGCACCAGGTACAGACTTAATGGCAATTAACTTTAGAGAGACAATGCCTAAAGCATGGGAAGTTGAGAAAACAGTTGATGGTATCAAAGCCCTT
>JASFZD010000010.1:0-14082 GCA_045046645.1 Sulfurimonas sp.
TAGTATATTATACCATAAATAGGTACTTTCGAGAAGGTTTTATCAGCTATTTTTGAGAGATTTTGAAAGTCTTTTGGTGCTGTTTGTGAGGTGCTTACGTCTACACAGGGACATACCATAAACATACTTATCTCTGTGCTAATGTTTGTGTTTGTTTTTATGTTACTCATGTTTTCAAAGAGATTTTATGATAATATTTTAGAACTTATTATCTCAAAACACACTCTCTCTATTCAAGCACATTATGATCATGTAACAGGTCTTGCAAACAGGACCACTCTCTACGATAGGCTTTCTCTTGAGATATCAAAAATACAACGACATAACAACTCAGCTTCTCTGTTTTTTATAGATATGGATAACTTTAAAAATATCAATGATTCATATGGACATAATGTTGGAGATGAAGTATTGAAAAAATTCTCTGACAGTATCCACTCTTTGATACGGGCCGAAGACACTTTAGCAAGGGTTGGTGGAGATGAATTTATCATTCTTTTGTCTAACTTAAATGCGAACAGAGAGGAAGTGATTCAAGTAACACAAAAACTATCTGATAAAATTCACACTAAACTCAATGAACCAATAAATGTTGAATCTCATCTCCTAAACCTCAGTGTTAGCATCGGAATAGAGATTATAGATGCTCATAACTTAGATATAAATACAGTTATCAAAAATGCTGATACTGCGATGTATAAATCTAAAAAAAATGGAAAAAATCAAACTTCATTTTTTCAACAATAAGTAGCTAAAACACCTGCTTTTAGATTACTGTAAATTTCTTCACCTTTTAGCTTTTTAACTATACTTAGTGCAAAACAGATAGCCGTTGCAGGTCCTCGAGAAGTCATTATATTTTCATCTTCTACCACCATACTTGCATCGCCTTGGTAACCATCTTTTTGTATCTCATCTTCAACAGAGGGGTAACAAGTATACTTTAATTTTAACACACCTGCTTTGTTGAGAGCATAAGGTGCGGCACAAATTGCAGCTATATTTTTTCCTTTTGCGTCCATCTCTTTTAAAAGTCTTAGAACATTTTTATCTTCTGCAAGTGCGTATGTTCCATCCCATCCACCAGGTAAAACAATCATATCAAGTTCATTTGAATTCACATCTTTTATCTTATAATCAGTTTGTATAGAGATGCCATTTGCTCCTAAGACAAGAGCTTGTTCATTTAAAGAAGCTACTAAAACTTCTATTTCTGCTCGCCTTAAAATATCTATAATACTCACTGCCTCAATCTCTTCAAATCCTTTAGCTAAGGGTACTAATACTTTCATCTTTATTCCTCTAATCAATTTGTTAGCATTATTTTAGTACAATTTCTTAAATTTTCCTAATAGGTGTAATTATACGATGATAAACTACAATACCATTAAACCTTTACTATTTAAATTTGAACCAGAAACTGCACACCATATTGCAGAGTTCGTTTTAAGACTTCCAAACATTTGTCAAATCCCTTTTAACTTCTTTTTGAAGTCACATTTTATTACAAGTGATGTTTTAACACAAGAGTTATTTGGTCGTACTTTTTTAAATCCTGTCGGGCTTGGTGCTGGTTTTGACAAAAACGCAACCATGATACGGGGAATACAAATTTTAGGCTTTGGTTTTACTGAGATTGGTACGGTTACACCAAGACCACAAGCTGGCAATCCTAAACCAAGAATGTTCCGTCACATCCAAGAGCAAAGTATCCAAAACGCAATGGGTTTTAACAATGATGGTGCTTATAAAGTTATCAAAAGAATTAAAAAAAGATTTCCCTTTACAACTCCTATTGGAATTAACATAGGTAAAAATAAAAATACACCAGAAAAAGAAGCTATAAACGACTATACGCATCTTATAAAGTCTTTTGAGGGTTTAGGTGATTACTTTGTTATCAACATCTCTTCGCCAAATACACCTGGTCTTCGTGATTTACAAAATGAAACATTTATCACAAATCTTTTTAGTGAAGCTAAAAGACTTACAGACAAGCCAATATTTCTAAAAATAGCACCAGATATGGAGATAGAAGATGCTGTAAAATTAACAAAATTAGCAGTAGAAAAGGGAGCTGATGGCATCATCGCAACTAACACTACTATTGATTATTCTCTTGTTGCAAATCCTAAAGATATTGGTGGCATTAGTGGTGCTGTTTTAAAAGAAAAAAGTTTTAAAATCTTTGAAGCCATTGCAAAAGAGCTTTATGGAAAAACAGTGCTTATCTCTGTTGGTGGTATTGATTCTGCTGAGGAAGCTTACAAACGCATCAAAGCAGGTGCATCACTTATACAAATTTTAAGCGGTCTTATCTTTAAAGGACCTGATATGATTATGAATATCAATAAAGAGCTTATAGACCTAATCAAAGCTGATGGATACGAAAACATAAGCCAAGCAATCGGAAGCGATAGAAAATAATGAAAATACTTTTTACAATCATACTTACCCTAGGAACACTAATGGCATCATCACTACCAAAATATGAAACAAAAACACTTAAAAATGGACTACAAATCGTAGTTATTCCACTCAAAAATGAGACAAATGTTATCAGCACTGACATCTTTTACAAAGTCGGAAGTCGTAACGAAGTTATGGGAAAAACAGGGATAGCTCATATGCTAGAGCATATGAACTTCAAATCAAGTAAAAACCTAAAAGCTGGTGAATTTGATAAAGAAGTAAAAAGCATAGGTGGAGTAAATAATGCTTCAACAAGCTTTGACTACACACATTACTACATCAAATCGTCAACACAAAACCTGAACAAATCAGTGAAGTTATATGCAGAACTTATGCAAAACCTTAACCTAAAAGACAAAGAATTTCAACCAGAAAGAGATGTGGTAACAGAAGAGCGAAAATGGAGAACAGACAACTCTCCTATGGGCTTTTTATACTTTAAAATGTTTAACAATGCTTATATATATCATCCATATCATTGGACGCCTATCGGTTTTATGAATGATATTAGAACTTGGACTATTAAAGATATAAAAGATTTTCACGCAACTTATTATCAACCAAACAATGCTATTTTAATGATAACAGGTGATGTAGAACCTAAAGAAGTTTTTAAAAGAGCCAAGGCTGCGTTTGGAAGGATAAAGAACAAGGTAAAAGTTCCTGAGGTAAAATTTGTTGAGCCTGAGCAAGATGGTGCTAAACGCATTATAGTTCATAAAGATAGTGAAGTTGAGATGCTTGCTATAACTTTTCATATACCAAACTTTCAAGACCCTGACCAAGTTACTCTAAGTGTTATCTCGGAGATACTCTACTCTGGAAAAAGTTCACGACTTTACAAAGACTTAGTTGAAGAGAAGCGTCTTGTAAATAGTGTATATGCTTACAATATGGAGAACAAAGACCCCGGTCTATTTATATTTTTAGCTACTTGTAACCCTGGTATAAAAGCTGAAGATGTTGAAAAAGAGTTAGTAAAACAGATAGAGCTTATGAAAACAACAAAGGTAACAAAGGCTGAACTTGACAAAGTGAAAATCAACACAAAATCTGACTTCATCTACTCACTAGAGAGTTCAACTTCTGTGGCTAATCTTTTTGGTAGTTATCTAGTTCGTGGAGATATCAAACCACTCATGACTTACGAAGATGATGTCAAAAGCATCACAGCTAAAAAAGTTCAAGATGCTGCTAAAAAATACTTTAACTTTGCCAAATCAACTACTGTTATCTTAAAAAAGGGTCTTTAAACTCAAACTCTGGACGTCCTAGGTAATATCCTTGTAAATAGTCCACTCCAAGTGTTTGCACGGCTTCTAGTTCCTCTTTGGTTTCTATCTGCTCTGCAACTACTTTCATATTCATCTCTTTTGCAAAAGCACATATCGTTTTAACTATACTATATGCTGATTTATTTTTATCTAAATCTCTTATAATAGTTCCATCAATCTTTAAGATATCTATATCTAGGTTGATAAGATAAGCGAAATTTGCATATCCGCTTCCAAAGTCATCTAAAGCAATGCTAAATCCCATATTTTTTAGTAACTTCAACTTAGTCTGTATAAGTTCAAAGTTTTTAATCTCTTCATGTTCGAGAATTTCAATCGTTATTCTATTTGCAAGTTCTGGTGCATTTTCAAATTTATGTTTTAAAAGATGCATAATATCATCATTTAAAATATCCTGTAAATCGAGGTTAATAGAAAAATTAAAACTATTTTCTTTCATAGCATTGATAGCAGTATCAATGACATATCGCGTTAAACTAATATAAACCTGTGTGTTTTTAATAAAGGGAAGAAAAGAGTCTGGTGCAATTGGCTTAGAGTCTTTGTCTAACAAACGCAGTAGAACTTCATACTTTAACTCTTCTTGATTTTCATTTGGATAGATAGGCTGAAATGCACATTTTACTCTATTGTCATCTATCGCTTCTTGTATATCTGAAATTCTTTTTGAAGTTTGACTCTCATATTTATTATCAGAGTTATATACTTCAACCCTATTTCGTCCTGATGATTTAGCAATATATAGTTGTTCATCTGCTATCTTTATCGCCTCTTCAATATTATTTGCCATATAAGGAAAAGGGTTAATACCAATAGAGAGTGTCATCTTGATAATATTGTTTTGCGTATGTATATTAAGTTGTGAAACTGCTTTTCTTATTCTCTGAGCGACTTTTAGAACATCCTGTACATCTTTTTTATATACCAAGATGACGAATTCTTCTCCACCAAACCGTATAAGTATATCTTTTTGGCGTATATTTGATTTTATCTCTGCTACTACATTGATAAGTACTTCATCTCCCGCATCATGCCCATAATTATCATTTACAAGTTTAAAGTTATCCAAATCTATCATCATAAGATAGTAATCTTGTAAAGAATTATTATCTAAAAACTCAGATAAATATTGACGGTTATATATTCGAGTTAGTGGATCTATAAATGATTTTTTTCTCGTGATATAATACATATACACCAAACTATAAGCAACACCAAGCATAATCATCATAAAAATAGCTATGTAATAGAAAAGTTTTTCCATAGGTTTAATTGTATGTTTAATCATATAATATACGCTATAGGTAAAATCTGCTCCAATTACGGCTACTACTTTATCATCAGCAACTATGGGGTATGCCATTGAAACCCATAAAGTTTCTAAATCCTTTTGTTCTGTTATCTGTACTTTTTTTGTTATATAAGCATTGTTCCAAATATCAGACTGTGGGTCAAACTTCTGTTTAACATGAGATTTATCTTCTACATCTTTGGTCGTATCAAGAAGATACCGAAACTTACCATCTGTATCTCTATACAAGATATAGAGATATTTTATCTCATCTCCTTGAATTAATTGTAACTCTTGTTCAAGTTTTTTCTCAATTATCTTATTGTTACAGATACTTTGTTCTATACTTTGACCATAATTTTTAACTATATTATTTGAATAATTTTCAAAAAGTTGCACTTTATCATTCACTAAATGCTTCTTAATAATGTCAAAAACATGTTTATTAGTTTGAATAAATTCACTATAGATGAAAATAGACACAAGTGTCATTGATGGAATTATAACAGCTAAAAGTATAAAACTTTTATTTATTTTTAAAGATCTACCCATTATTGATTCTCTATATATTTATCAAAACTTTTATCGAGCTTGATATGATATTTTTCTAAGCGTTTTTTATAAAAAAGGATATTTGGACGACCTTTTTGCCAAAAAAATGCTCCTATAACATTTTTATTATTTAGATGAGAGTATTTTGTTCCAAACAGTATCTTAAAAGTACAATCTTTTGGAATATTTTTAATACTAGAGAGCAAAACTACATCTGCACTAGAACAATCCTTGACAACTTTTAATTTATCTGGATATTTAGAAACTGATTCTATATCGCTGTAAAGATAGACTGTTGCATTTTTCTTATGCGTAATACTGCTCACAATTGTATTAAAAATCGATGATGCTAGTTTCACATCATTCGCATACATTGTAGTTATAAGCATACTAATAAGAAATAATTTCATCAAAATAAATACTCCATACTAAATATAAATTTTTGCTCCACTATAGGTACTATAACTTTCTCAGTTGTTGGACTCACTGTTGTTGGTAACTTTGTAAAGTAAGCCTTTTTAAGCCCACTATTAAAAATATTTTCACCTTTAAGACTTAAATGAAAATCTCTTGTTAGATTATACTTTACTCCAGCAGAGTAATCATAGCCATTGCTAACATCCGTATCTCCTGCGTTTACTACAAGTTCATTAAAAATATCAAACTTTGCAACAGTATTTTGCATCCTCAGAACAAAGTTATGATACTCACTGTCTTCATCTCCATATGGCGATTCATGCCTAATATAGTTTGCTTGAATTTCAAGTTTATCTGTATCTCTAAAGAGAAGTGTAAACTCTAAAGCGCCTGAATAAGCAGCAATCTTTTTATCTGCGTTTTGCATAGTAAAAGTATTATCTAAAATAGGTGTGTTTTTATTCACTCCATAACCAAGAATAAGTTTCGTTATTGTTCTATTTTTTTCATACGAAATTTCTTGAAAAATAGATTTGTAAGATTCTACTTGAAGTTCTAAATTACCATAGTAAGGAGAGATTGTCATATATGGTTCAGGTGTAAATTCTTGTCGTGCTATAAAAGTTTTTGCAGTCCACTCTTTGCTTGAGTATATGTAGCCAAATCTCAACTGTGTTGTATTTTCACTCTTCATATTTGCATTTCTATCATAAGTTTGATTCATGACCGAGAGAGTCACTAGATGATTTTGTGAGAGTTGTATCAAGTCTTGTATAAAAACTGAGTAAATATTTTCTTTATTATACGCCTGATTAGCAAAAGAAGGCAATGTATTAAATGTTATATGGTCCAAATCAAAAAACTTATATCTATACTGTCCGCCAACAGTTACAGAGTGCTTATCTAAGTTAAACTCTTTTTTTAGCACTGCTGTAAAAACATCTCCATATATCGTTTGATTATAAGTATTTACAGGAATGAAAAATGGAGCTACAGCTGACTTTAGCATCAAAGGATTAGGAGTATATAAAGAAGAAAAACTACTTTTATCATGTGAATATGACATATTAAAAGTTAAACTTTTATCAAAAAATTTTGAATGCGTAGAAAGAGAGATATATTCTGCTTTTTTATTTGCGTTAGATGGAATGTTGCCCGATGTTCCAAGCCCAACTAATGGACCTAAAAATGCATCTCCATCATCTTTCATAGCATGCAGTTTAAAACTATGATTTTCACTAGAGATAGAGCCATAAAAACGAGAACTTTCATAATTTCTTTTTAAATCTCCTCCCTCTTTTTGATAAGTATCCTTGTTGTTATCCAAATAATTTGCATAAACAAAATAAGAGAAATTTTTCTCTTCTCCTGCATAGTAAGCATTTGTTTTACTTGAACCATGACTTGCTACAGAAAGTTTAACTCGTCCGCCAGAATCATGTTTCGCTGTTTTTGAATATAAACGAATAACAATAGTAGCAGGTTCTACACCAAAATCAAAAGAGGGAAAGCCTTCATAAATCTCAACATGATCTATAAAGTCCATTTCCATATCGCCAAAGAAAATAAATCCACTTCCTGATAAAGGTGTTAGTAATTCATTCTCATTAAGATAGACTCTTACACTCTTTGAATAATATGTAAGAGGGTCTTGATTTAATATGTCTGGTTGACCTATACGATTCTCTTCATAGTTAAAGGAACGCAGTGATTTTAAGATATCTTTGAGTGTCTCAACCTGCATTCTCTCTAAGTCTTTACGAGTATAAACTATCAAGTTTCCAGCACTCTCATCTTTCGTCTTTTTTGACAACTCTGATTCTTGTTGATATGTTTGCAAAAGTGAGTCTATGTCATCCGCATTAACTAGGACAACAAATGATAAAATCAATAATAACCTCTTCATTCAATAACCTTATTTAATTATTATCCTATTTTTATGCTTAATTTTATATTAAGGGTATCTCTAAAAAAAATTGGATATAATTACCCATTATTTTATAAAGGCTCATTAGAATGAATTTAGTAACTGGTTCTTCAACCGCACTTATCACTCCATTTAAAAATGGAAAACTAGACGAGCAGACTTATGCTGCTCTAATCAAACGCCAGATAAACAATGGTATGAATGCTGTTTGCCCTGTTGGAACAACGGGAGAGAGTGCGACTCTTACACATGATGAGCATAAACGATGTATAGAAATCGCTGTAGAAGTTTGTAAAGGCACTGCAACTAAAGTGCTTGCAGGTGCAGGAAGTAACGCCACTCATGAAGCCATAGAGATAGCAAAACATGCACAGAGTGCTGGAGTTGATGCTATATTTTCAGTAAGTCCATACTATAACAAGCCCTCTCAAGAAGGACTTTATCAACATTACAAAGCTATTGCACAGGCAGTTCCTGAGCTTCCTTTTATGCTTTACAATGTCCCAGGTCGTACTGGTGTTGATATCTCAGCCGATACAACTATCAGACTTTTTGATGATGTTAAAAATATCTATGGTGTAAAAGAAGCTACTGGAAGTTTAGAGCGAACTGTTGAGCTACTTTCTCGCCGACCTGAGCTTAAAGTGTTTTCTGGTGATGATGCTATTGACTATCCTATTTTAGCAAACGGTGGTGCTGGTATCACTTCTGTAACTTCAAACCTTATGCCTGATTTAAAATCACAACTAGTTACCAAAGCACTTGCTGGTGATTTTGCAGGTTCTAAGGCTATCAATGACAGACTCTATCCTCTAAATAAAGTGATGTTTTGTGAATCAAATCCTATCCCTATAAAAGCTGCCATGTATATTGCTGGTTTAACTCAGACTCTTGAGTATAGACTTCCTTTAGTCGCACCAAGTGTAGAAAATATGAAAAAAATTGAAAAAGTAATGAAAAATTACGAAATAAAAGGACTTTAAGATGAGCGAAAAAACAATGACAGGGAAAACACTTTTTATAAGTGGTGGTACTCGTGGTATCGGTAAAGCAATCGTTTATGAATTTGCTTCAAAAGGTTGTGATGTAGCATTTACATACGCTTCAAGTGAAGATACTGCAAATGAAATTGTTTCTGATTTGAGAGCTAACTATGGTGTTAAATCTAAAGCATACAAATTAAATATCATGGAACCATTAACATACAAAGATGTTTATAAAGAGTTTGATGAAGATTTTGATAGACTTGACTTCTTTATCTCAAACGCAATCATCTCTGGTCGTGCTGTTGTTGGTGGTTTTGCTCCATTTATGAGACTCAAACCAAAAGGTTTAGGAAATATCTACACTGCAACTGTTGAAGCATTTGTTGTTGGTGCTCAAGAAGCTGCTAAACGCATGGAAAAAGTTGGTGGTGGTTCTATCATCTCCATGAGTTCAACTGGTAACCTTGTTTACACTCCAAACTATTCAGGACATGGTACAAACAAAGCTGCAGTTGAGACCATGGTAAAATATGCTGCTGCTGAACTTGGCGAGAAAAATATCCGTGTAAACGCAGTAAGTGGGGGTCCAATCGATACAGATGCACTCAAAGCTTTCCCTAACTACGAGGAAGTAAAAGCTGAAGTAGTTAAGCGTTCTCCACTTAGCCGTATGGGTGATGCTACAGACCTAACAGGTGCTTGTTCTTTTCTTTGTTCAGATGCAGCTTCATGGCTCACAGGTCAAACTATCGTTATCGATGGTGGAACATCATTTCAATAAATAAAATTTAAGGACAATTAATGCAAACAATAGAATCATTATCACAAGAAATACAAGAAAAAATAAGCGCTTATGACGAAGAGTTTAAAGATATCTTTGAAGTTTTAGAAAAAGTTGTATACAAGAGTGACCTTAAACTTTTTACAGCTATAATTAATGAGCTTGAAGATATCAATATCCAAAATCATTATGGTTGGACACTCCTTCACATCACAATCAGACGCGATGAAAAAGCGATGGTTGAGCTTCTTTTACAAAAAGATGCTGACATAAATAAAGTTGATGATGTTGGCTGGACTCCACTTATGGAAGCTATTATGGATGATAAAACATCTCTATGTAAACTTTTAGTAGATAATGGCGCAGATAAATCAATAGCAAACGCAAGAGGTGCAACAGCTCCAATGTTAGCTCAGAAATTTGGTCGTTCTAGTATGTACGGCTACTTAAGTGTCTGACCATAATAAATGTCATATTTAATGAGAAGAGAAACTATAATATACAAGGCAAAAGTCCGCAGGAGCTACTAGTAGCTTCAAGGGCTTTTAACGCAGTAGATTGTAGTTTATCTTCTCACCCGAAGGGCAACATTTAAAAGGCTTACCTTCTGCGTTGAACTTCATTTAACGATGCTCGGCATCGCCAAACAAAGTTCGCCTTGAATCTAAACCTTTTAAATGTTGTTAAATATGTCATTTATTATGGTCAGACACTTAACATAAAGGATACAAAATGAACAGAAGAGACGCTATAAAATTATCAACAGTTGCAGCTTTAGGTTTAGCAGTAAACGCAGAGGCTTGTCCTAGTGAAAATTCATGTCACACAGGTATCAAAGACGATAACAAAAATAGAAAAATTATGAGCATGAAAGACCCTAAAAATCCAACAAAGGGTGAACTCAAACACACACCTCAGATAACTTTAGGGAAAAAAGATTCTAAAGGTTATACAAGTGTTGAGATTACAGTTGGTCAAGGTGGTATTATGCACCCTAGTACAACTGCACACTGGATTGATTTTATCAAACTTCATGCAGATGATAAACTTGTAGGTATTACTCATTTAGAGGCTGAAATCTCTCGTGGAGCAGCTGCGTTTAGTGTGAAACTAGACAATGTGAAAAACTTAACTGCCACATCTGGATGTAACCTTCATGGTATTTGGCACAGTACATTAACAGTATAAAACTTTAAGGACTCTTATTGCTAAACTTACCTAATGCTTTGGCATCACTACGCATATTACTTGCGCCTATTATGTTCTGGATTATCTTAAATCCAGAGCTTTTCACAAACAACGGTTTTGATATCACTTGGAATTATTACTTCGCTTCACTTCTTTTTGTTTTAGCAAGTATTACAGACTTTTTTGACGGGTTTATCGCAAGAGAGTGGAACCAATCAACAATGCTCGGTGCAATCATCGACCCACTAGCTGATAAGATGCTCACCCTCGCTGCCTTTCTTGGTCTTATGATGATGGGAGATGCTTCTGCTTGGGCTATTTACATCATCATTGTTCGTGAACTCTTTATCACTGGTATCAGAACAATTGCAGTAGGGGAAGGTGTTAATGTAGCAGCTTCTATGGCAGGAAAAGTAAAAACAGTAGCACAGATGATAGCCATCGGTTTTTTACTTATGCACTGGCCTTTTGGAAATGCTCTTTTATGGTTTGCAACTTTTTTAACTCTGTACTCTGGTGGTGAATACCTTTGGGGATTTAGAAAAGCACTTTTAAAGGATGATATCTCATGAGTTGGTTAGTCTCTCTTTTAGTCCTCTCTGGACTTATCTTTTTTCACGAACTCGGTCACTACATGGCTGCTAAACTTATGGGTGTTTATGTTGAAGTGTTTAGCATTGGTTTTGGTAAAAAACTCTTCTCATTTCATAAGTTTAACACCCAGTGGAGTATCTCAGCGATACCTCTTGGTGGTTATGTAAAGATGAAAGGTCAAGACGATAGCGACCCTAGTAAAAAAAGCTACGACAATGATAGCTATAATACTAAAACACCAGTTCAAAAAATCTTTATCCTTTTAGCTGGACCAGCTGCCAATTTTATTTTAGCTTTCGTGCTCTACTTTATCATCGCTCTAGGTTCTCCCAATATTTTATCTCCAGTTATCGGAAAAGTTCTTCAAGATTCTCCAGCCTTTGTTGCAGGACTTGAATCCAATGACACTATCACATCTATCAATGGTACAGAGATAGAGTCTTGGAAAGATATGGCAAAGATTATCTCTGAGTCTTCTGGTTCTTTAAGTCTTATGATAAGAAGAGATGGTTACTTAGAGAAAAAAACACTTACTCCAAAACTAAAAAATAGTACCGATGTATTTGGAGAGATTGTTCAAAGAAAAATGATAGGTATCTCTAGTGCAGGAGTTACGCATAAGCTTCATCTTGGTTTTACTGAGACATTTTCATATGCAACTGAACAAACAATTTTTGCTTCTACTATGATATTTACAGGAGTTAAAAAGCTTCTTTTTGGTGAAGTGCCAGCAAAAGAGTTAGGTGGTGTTATCAGTATTGTAAAAATTACATCAGATGCAACAGCAGCAGGATGGATGAGCGTACTTTTCTTTGCCGCACTCATAAGTGTTAATCTTGGAGTTTTAAACCTTCTTCCTATCCCTGCTCTTGATGGTGGACATATTATGTTTAACCTTTATGAGCTTATTTTTAAACGAGAAGCGAGCGAAAAAGTAATAATCAACCTTACTATCGGTGGATGGGTTATCCTCTTTGGGCTCATGGGGCTTGGTCTTTTTAATGATATTACTAGACTCGTAGGATAAAAAATGACACAAACAGAATATAAAATATACATAGATGATGTTGTACGCAGAGTCGAGACCGCAAGACTTAAAGTAAGTGATTATCATATTGTTAAAACGATAGCAGTGAGTAAATACTCTACTGCTAAAGAGATAGAAGAACTTTACAACATTGGTCAGCGTGCCTTTGGGGAAAACAAGGTTCAAGACCTCAAAGAAAAAGCAAAAGAACTTCAAGAACTGCCAATAGAGTGGCACTTTATCGGTAATCTTCAAAAAAATAAAATCAACAACTTACTTGACATCAACCCTACTCTCTTTCACGCACTTGACTCTTTAGAGCTAGCCTATGAACTTCAAAAAAAACTAGTAGCTAAAAGCATGACACTTGATTGTTTACTACAAGTAAATTCTGCCAAAGAAGCATCCAAACATGGACTTATGCCTGAAGAAACCCTAAATATTTATACACAGATACAAAATGAATGTCCCAATATAAACCTTAAGGGGCTTATGAGCATAGGTGCACACGCAGACGATAAAGAAGTAGTCAAAAAAAGTTTTGATACAACTTATGAACTGTGCAAACAACTCCCAAACGCAACTATCTGTTCCATGGGAATGAGTGGTGATTTTGAACTTGCTATACAATGCGGCGCAAATATGATTCGTCTCGGCTCTATTATGTTTAATAAATAAATTATTTAACATATAAATTGTATCTAATTATAATTATTATTAGATACAATTATGAAAAAATAAATGTATAGGAATTTTATAATGATTAAATCAAATTTTATGGACAAATACCCCATCCACTCTTTAGAAATTCAAAAATCTGAAACAACTTACACAAGTGTTAATGAAATTATAGAATACTTACAAAGTTTAATACTCAAACATCCAGTTGCAACTTTCATATCAGTATTTGACCACTATAAACATACATCTTCACTTGAAGGTGCAACAATTCATCCTGAGATAAAAGACGCACAAAACATACTATTCTGTTTTGGAAAACAACTCACTGATAGAAAATTATTAGCAGTTCGTCCAAGAAGTATTGGGGTAAGTGAGTTGGAAAATAGTTTTGAGATAAGTTTTTTAGAAGTTCCTAATGAACAACTAAATAGTACAGTACAAACTTGGGTAAAAAAAATTGCCAATAAATAGATAATCATCTTCTCTAAAATATTCCTTTAAGGGACAAAATATTTTAATACCTATACGAATTGGACACCTTTAGAAATTAGAGGTAACAGCAAGAAGTTCTTGAAAATAAAGAAGCTAAAGAGCTTGAACCTGCGAGAACAGGTGTTACACAGCATAAAGATACCGCTACAGTTGCACCTATAATTGTTACTATATTTTATTTGCCATATATCTTTCCTCGTATTAAAAACTAATTACTTTGTCACTCTCAATAACCCAGTCAGCTAAAATTTGCATAGTTGAAGAGACCTTTTCATTAAAATATGGTTCATTTTTAAAAAGACCACATCGTGCATTACATGTACCGCAAACTTGAAGATTTATTCCACTTGCATACATTTTTTTAAGCATCTCAACTAAA
>JASFZD010000011.1:0-4657 GCA_045046645.1 Sulfurimonas sp.
AATTATTTTAGCACCTACTTCACTATGGTCTTGTTTTCTTCCCTTCCCCGTATCGTGAAAAAGTGTAACAAGTTTTAAAATCATTTTTTCATCATCACTGAGTTGATCATGGAGCTTTTGAATGAAATCTTCTTGTATGTTCTCTAATGCTTCAACACATTTTATAGAGTGAATGTCGACAGGATAGTGATGATAGCCATCAAATTGAGGTAAGTGAAGTACTTTTCTAAAATTTACAAACAGATGATGTAAAATACCTGCATCATAAAAAAGTTTTAAAAAGGAGTATATATGTTTACGATAAAGTAATCGTTTTATCAACTCATAGGTCTTTTCTTTTAATGGATGTGTTATCTTAGCATAAGTAAATTGATATAAAAATCCTGCATCATACTGATAAACTTTATCCTCTAAATTGACTAAAATTTCTAAAAGATAGTTTATATTTAATGTTTTAAGATTGTATGAAGCAAAGAGTCTCGCATCGAGTTCGTAGATTCCCTTAGCTATGCGATGATGTCTAAATGCTTTAACATAATTCATATCAACAATGTAAGGACGAACCATTTTTTTTACAAAAATCTTTGTAAAATTACTGATACGCCATTGTGCTTCTAAAACTTTTATAACCATTTTTCTATGGTCTTTAAAGCCCAATAACAGGGCAATATCTGGAATATACTCTAAGAGTAATTTATCTTCTTGTTTATCCACTGTAAGGTGAAGAGCACTTCGTACTCTGTATAAAAGCTCTAGCGCAATACGATACTGTTTGTACTCTTCATCAGAGAAAACAGCACCAGAGAGTTCACGAAGAGAATTGATACCGTAAATAGTATGTGCTATCCAAAATACTAGATGAGCATCACGAAGTCCACCGACACCTTCTTTGATATTAGGCTGCATAGAAGTTGGGTATTTTTTTCTTCGTATTTGTGCTTCTTTTATTTTAGAGAAGATAAACTCTTTTTGATGGTCTACTCTTATTTGATTTAAAGCTCGTCCAGTGTTGTGCCATGTAAAAGTAGAGCCAACAATAAATCTTGATTCCATTAAAGCTGTTTTTATGGTCATGTCTGCTTGTGAAGCTTTAAAAAGGTCATCAACTGTATGTACTCTATGTCCGAGTTTTAGACCTGAATCAAGAGCAAGGTAAAAAAACTTTTCTATAATAAGCTGTGTATTGTACCCCTCTATACCTTCATGTACAATCAAAAGGTCAATATCACTATGCACACACAATTGTTCTCTTCCGTAACTTCCAAGGGCAATTATGGAGATAGGAATGGAGTTTCTCATGGGAAGATAATCAGCAAAGATGCGTCTTAAAACTGTTTTGTACATAAGAGATACGATAGAATCTAGTTTTTTTGTATGTTTGACTAAAAAATCTTTTCCTTGAGAGCTTTTAAACAACTCTATTAATGATTCTTTATACTCTTTTATATACTGTTTAAATAGCTTTGAAAGTTCAAAATCTGAACCATTATCTTCGATTACATTTTCTATTTCTAGTAATAAATCCATCTTTATAATCTCTTTAATATTTTCCTTAATTATAGTAAAGTTAACTAAATCTGATATAATAGTTCTTGTGAAACAGTAAATAATTGGAAAAAATATGGCAAATATAACAAAAAGTGTAACATTTATAGCAAAAGATGGAAGTGAAAATAAAATGAAAGAATTACTCTCAGCGATGGTAGTTCCGAGTAAAGCAGAAGATGGATGTCTGTTTTATGAGATTTTTCAATATGAAAATGATAGAAAAAGATTTATGGCAGTAGAGACTTGGAGAGATGCCAAAGCTCTTGATGGGCATAAAGGCTCAGCACATTACGCAGTGTATAAATCATCTTATGAGCCTTATTGTGATGATAAATACAGCGATGAACTTGAAATATTAGGATAACAAATGGATAATTTATATAATGAAGAAAAAGCAAACGAGTGTAAAACAGATTTAGAATTACGAGTGTATACTTCAAACCTTTTAGGACAAAATAGTGAACTTGTTTTACATGGTGGTGGTAATACTTCTGTTAAAAGTAAGATAAACAATGAAGAAATATTACTTGTTAAAGGGAGTGGATGGGATTTAGTCAGTATAAAGAAAGAGGGTTTTGCAGCAGTAAAACTTGATGCCCTTTTAGTTATGGCAAAACTCGAGCGTTTAACAGATATAGAGATGGTAAAAGGTCAAAGAGAAGCAATGATTGACGATAATGCTCCAAACCCATCAGTCGAAGCAATACTTCATGCGCTAATACCTTACAAGTTTGTAGACCATACGCATGCAGATGCCATAGTGACAATCTCAAGCGCAGTTACAGGTAAAGAAAATATCAAAAAATTGTTTCCAAATTTTCTTATTGTGGATTATGTAATGCCTGGATTTATCTTGGCACATGAGATATATAAAAAAACAAAAGATTTAGATTGGTCGAGTATTGATGGAATTATCTTACATAACCATGGAATCTTTACATTTGATAATGATGCAAAAAAATCATATGACAAGATGATAAACGCAGTAAGCAGTGCCGAAGTGTTTTTGGATGCAAACGCAGTGATAGATATCGAACATAAATATATGCATAGTGATTGTAATATTTTAAAAATAGTTAAAAAATTATCTGATGCAAAGGGTTATGATGTTGCTATTAGCATTAACCAAACGCCATTAGCTGCGTTTTATGCTTCTCAAGAAAATTTAAAAGAGTTCGCATCTCGTGGTGTTCTGACTCCTGAGCATATTATTAGAACAAAAAGAGTTCCTTTAATCATGGAAGATACAGATTTAGAAAAAGGGCTAATTGAGTATATGGATGCATATCAAGCTTATTTTGATGAGTTTGCAGTAAACAAAGTTGCTCTAAACGCAGCTCCAAACTATATGATTATCAAAAATCTTGCAGTGATTTCTTTTGGTAAAACTAGAGAAGCAGCAGTTATCGTTAATGATATTGTAGACCATACAATGTTAGCCGTACTAAGAGCTGATAAACTAGGTGGATACCAAAGTATAAGCCTCAAAGATAGCTTCGATATGGAATATTGGGATTTAGAACAAGCTAAATTAAAGAAGTAGAATGAAATATCTTTTAGCCATAGATGCTGGAACAGGAAGTGTAAGAGCCGTTCTTTTTGATACAAAAGGTAATCAACTCTCAGTGAGTCAAAAAGAGTGGGTACACCTAGAAGAAGAGGGTGTAGCAAATAGCATGAGTTTTGATTATGAAAATAATTGGACTTTAGTTAAAGAGTGTATCAAAAATGCTATCTCAGGCGTAAACGCAGAAGACATCCTAGCTCTAAGTGCTACGAGTATGCGTGAGGGGATAGTCGTTTATGATAAAAAAGGTCATGAGCTTTGGGGCGTTGCAAATGTGGATGCAAGAGCCTCTGATGAGGTGAAATTTTTAAAAGAAAACTTTGCAGGCATAGAAGAAAAGTTTTATGCCCTAAGTGGACAGACTTTCGCTCTTGGAGCACTTCCTCGTTTGTTATGGCTAAAAAATAACAGACCAGAAATATATACAAAAGTAGCTTCTATCTCTATGATTGGTGATTGGGTTTTAGCACGATTGAGCGGTGTGATTGCAAGTGACCCTAGCAATGCTGGTACAACTGGAATCTTTTCTCTTGAAAGTAGAGACTGGGTTAGTGAAATGGCTAGCAAGATTGGTTTAAAAGATGATATTTTTCCAAAAATATTAGAAGTTGGAACTTTGATGGGAAATGTTAGCTCAAAAGCTTCAAAGGCAACTGGTTTATCAACACAAACTAAGGTTGTTATGGGTGGAGGTGATGTGCAGCTTGGAAGCGCTGGTTTAGGTGTGGTTGAAGCTGGACAAGTTGCCATTTTAGGCGGCTCATTTTGGCAACAAGTAGTAAATATCTCCAAAGATACGAAAGTTCCACAAGATATGAGCATAAGAGTCAATCCTCATGTTATTGATGGGCTAAGCCAAGCAGAAGGGATTACATTTTTTAGTGGTTTAGTTATGCGATGGTTTCGTGATGCTTTTTGCGATATGGAAAAGCTTGAAGCAAAAAACAGAGGTCTTGATGTTTATGAAGTTTTAGAAGAGAAAGCTAAAAATGTCCCAGTAGGTTCATACGGTATACTTCCTATCTTTTCAGACAGTATGAAATACCAAAAATGGTATCACGCCGCACCTAGCTTTTTAAATCTTAGTTTAGATAGTAAAACTTGCAACCGTGCCTCAATGTTTCGAAGTTTAGAAGAAAATGCTGCGATAGTCTCAAGTATAAATCTAGAAAATATTAAAGCTTTTAGTGGTGCAGAGATAAAAGAGATAGTTTTTGCTGGAGGGGCGAGTAGGGGTGCTTTGTGGTCACAAATACTCTCAGATGTAACAGGCTTAGTAGTTAAAATCCCAAAAGTAACAGAAGCTACTGCTTTAGGGGCTGCCATGTCGGCTGGAGTAGGATGTGGCATATATGAAAACCTTTCTCAAGCCGCTTATGAGTTGGTTGTGTGGGATAAAATATATAAACCAAATATGGAAAATAAAAAACTTTATGATGTGATAAAAATAAAATGGCAAAAAGCGTATGAAGCACAACTAAAGTTAGTTGATGATAATATCACGAATTCAATGTGGAAAGCACCAGGATTATAAATGATAAA
>JASFZD010000012.1:0-29133 GCA_045046645.1 Sulfurimonas sp.
TTCTCTTACAACTTTTGCAGGACTTCCCATGATAAGTGAGCGAGGTGGAAAAACTTTTCCTTTTGTCACAAGAGAACTAGCCCCTACAATACTCTCTTTACCTATCACAGCATTATCTAAGATAGTTGCACTCATCCCTATCAGACAAGCATCTTCGATAGTACAACCGTGTAACATGACTCGATGACCAACAGTTACATCATCGCCGATAACAGTAGGACTTCCATCGCTTCTATCTGCTTTTTTGTGGTGAGTAATATGCACCATACTCAAATCTTGAATACTTGTTCTAGATCCTATCTTGATGTAGTGAACATCACCACGGATGACAGTTCCAAACCAGACAGATGAGTCTTCACCAATCTCTACATCACCGATAACATCAGCAGAAGGTGCTATCCATGCGCTTTTTGCAATCTTAGGTGTGAAATCTTTAAACTTATGTATCATGCTAACTCTCCTTGTATAAACGAGAAGCAAGCTGTGCGACACTAGACGCTAACTCTTTTTTTGATGCCTTAGAAATTCTATTGACATAATCTTCAAGCATCTTGTGATTATTGATTGTTTTTGCATTCTCTTTTTTTACTTTTATATAAGAACCATCACTTTGGAGTTCATGTGCTAGAGAGTTATCAGCACATTGTAGTTTAAGTATTTGTATGATTTTTTCTTTAGATACATCATCTTTGATAGCTGTTAAAAGTTCAATCCTACGAACAAGATTTCTTGGCATCCAATCAGCACTTGAGATATAAACTTGAGCAGCATCATTTTTAAAATAAAAAGTACGAGGATGCTCAAGGTACTTTCCTATAATGGAGATAACTTTGATGTTTTCACTAACCTCTTCCATTTGTGGTTTTAAACAACAAATTCCACGAACGATAAGTTCTATCTTTACACCAGCTTGACTTGCTTTATAAAGGGCACGAATCACATCTTCATCAACCAAAGAGTTTATTTTTGCGATGATTTGACCATTTGTCCCTTGTCTTGTTTCATTATGGATAAGTGATAAAATCTTAGGCTTGATTTGTGATGGAGCCATATAGAGTTCATTGAGTTTTCCTTTTTTACTAAAACCAGTAAGAAAGTGAAAAAATCGCGTTAAATCATTTGTGATTTCATCTTTACTTGTCATATAACTCATATCAGTATATATTTTAGCAGTTGCAGGGTTGTAGTTACCAGTCCCTAAGTGTGCATACTGTTTGAGCTTGCCATTTTTTCTTCTTGTAATAAGTGTTGCTTTTGCATGAACTTTAAAACCTTTAATACCATAGATAACATGTGCTCCAGATTTTTCAAGTGCTTTTGCCCATATAAGGTTGTTCTCTTCATCAAATCTTGCTTTAAGTTCAACCATTACCGTTACTTGCTTACCCGATTCACTTGCATCCATAAGTGCTTTTACTATAGGTGAATTAGTACCAGAGCGATAAAGTGTCATCTTAAGCGAAACAACATCAGGGTCTTTTGAAGCAGTTTGTATAAACTTTACAACAGGATCAAAACTTTCATAAGGATGGTAAAGTAAAACATCTTGCTTTTCTAGAGTAGCAAAAATATTTTCACTAATATCACAAGGTGGTAAAGTTTTTGGTTTAAATACTGGAGATAAAAGATGTGCAAAATCTTTGTTGGAGACAAGTTGCCATAAGCTAGAAAGATTTAAAAAAGTGTGAAATTTATAGATGTCGTCTTTGTAAACATTGACATGACGGTTGAAAAAGTTAATAATTTCATCATCTGCGTTTGAGCCAACTTCAAGCCTGACCATTTCCCCTTTACGACGAAGTTTTAGACCCTCTTCAAGAATCTCCATAAAATCATCAGCTTCCTCTTCTTCTATGGCAATATCTGCGTTTCTTGTAACTCTAAACGCAGCATACTTGATAAGTCCATAACCTGGAAACAAATCTTCAACATGTTGCGCTACAAGACTCTCTATGGGGACATAAGTACTACTATCTAGTTCTACAAATCTATTTAAAACACGAGGAACACGGATAAGTCCAAATCGCTCGATATTTTCATCATCATCATCTTTTAATTTTACAATGAGTCCAAAACTAAGATTGTTCAGGTGAGGAAAAGGGTGAGTAGCATCGATAGCTATGGGGATGATAACAGGGTATATGTTTTCATTAAAAAAGCGATTTAAGAAGTTTTTTTCTGTTTGGTTTACTTCATCATATGATTTAACACTCATACCCTCTACTGTTAGTTTTTTAAGGATTTCTGTTCTTGTGTATTCAACGACTTGTTGCTCTTGATGAAGGTAATTTCTTATCTCTTTGAGTTGTTGCAGAGGTGTGAGCCTATCTGCACCAGAAACAATGATACCAGCGGCAAAAAGTTTTTTTAAACCTGCTACACGAATCATATAAAATTCATCTAAATTTGTACCATAAATCGCTAAAAATTTAAGTCTTTCTAAAAGTGGAAGGGATTCATCTTGTGCCTGCTTTAGTACACGAGTATTAAATTGAAGCCAAGAGAGTTCACGGTTGTTGTATAGATTTGGATTTTTGAGATTTAGCATTAAGATACCTAAGAATTTTATTTGTATTATTATACTTAAAATCTCTTATTATTGGATTACCCCCGTGCCTTTATAGTTAGCAGAGTGGTAAATAGTTACACCATTTTTGCGTGCATAGTACTTTAAGAGAAGGTTTTGAAGTGTTGGCTCGATAGATGGTGCAAACCATGCATTGTTACTAATGGCTATAACATAAGTTACATCTCCCTCATAAATCTCTTGACATGTAGCCTCGTAGCAGATGGCATTTCTAAACTTTACCCCATTTATGATAAAGTCAGTTGGTTTATCTGCTGTTATAAAATCACTTGCACCACTAAAAAAAGTATCATTGATAATTTTTTGTGCAAATTTTGGCAGTGGTATATACTCCCCAAAAGGAACTAAAACAAGTTTTTTTGCAATTTGGAACTCTCCATGACTAAAGAGATATGTGACATTGTAATTTTGTGAATTTTCATTTAGTAGAGAACCTGCAATGATATTTATATCTTGGGAGAGTTCTAAAACTTTATCAAGTAAAGCTTCATTTCTATTCATAAAAAGAGGAAAAACAGACTCTGGTAAAATAACTAACTCATAACCTTCTTTCTTTGCTGTTTGAATCTCCTTAAAAATCATCTCAACTGTTGAGTGTAAATTCTCTCGTTTCCACTTTTCTTCTTGTTTTATCTCTGTCTGTATGAGTTTTATTTTTAGAGGTGCATCTTTTTGTACTTTGTAGCCATAGTTAAACGCAACAAAAAGTAAAAGTAGAGGAAGATATTTGAGTTTTTTATTGAGTAAAGATGGTAATGAAAGTGCGAGTAAAACTGCTATAAGTTGGTACTTATATACACCGATGTAACTATCAACAAAGAGAAGCTCTATCTGCAACCAATTCCAATCAAAAGGTTGCACAAAACTCAGGATAAAAAGGAAAAAAGCTCTTAGGTAAGCCCTGTTTGTAAAATATAAAGGTAAGAAAAATAGTAGATAAATGATACCAAAACTAAAGGTAACAATAGGCGTCATGTAGCCAACACCTTGGTACTCAAAACTATACCCAATCCAGTAAAACCAAAAGAGTCCTATAAAAAACCCAGCGATAAGAATACTGCGTTTAGGTATGTATAGAAAAAGCGCAATCGCACTAAGCCCAAAGATAGTGTTTACAAGCTTGTTTATTAGATTATATTGTGCAAAATATATAAAAGCACTAAAAAGAATAGCGGTTAAAAGTCCGAGCGAAATTGTTTGTATTGTTTTATTCATAATAGAATTATAGCAATCTTAGCAGATTATTAGTATAACTTTTGTATAATCGCCACAATTTTATTTAACAAAGGAAGAAAAGAGTATGCAAATTATCTCTCAATTATTACCATTCGTATTTTTAATCGCAATCATGTATTTTGTGATTATCCGTCCACAACAAAAAGAAGCTAAGGCTAAAAAAGAGATGCTTGAAGCACTCAAAAAGGGTGATAAACTAATCACTAGTGGTGGTTTTATAGTTGTTATTCACAAAGTAGAAGAGCGCTTTTTAAGTGTAAAATTGAATGATGACACAATAGTGAAGATGACAAAAGAATCCATTGCAAAGAAGTACGAGGATGAAGCTTAATTATCGCATAGTAATATTCGCATTTGCGATAGTTTTGGGTGTTGCTTTTTCAATGCCTTCCCTGCTTCAAAGTGAGCAGGGTAAAAAAGTAGTTTTAGGTCTTGATCTTCAAGGTGGATTACATATGTTGCTTGGTGTTAAAACAGAAGAAGCAACAAAGTCTCGAATCAAATCTATTGCTGCCAGTGTAAAGCATTTTACAGATAGAGAAGATATACTCATCGATGGTTTAGAATTTGATGAGACACATGTAAAATTTGAAGTTTTAGACTCTGATGATTTAGCAGCTGTAAAAGAGTACCTCTCCGAGATAGATGGTGTTAAAATAGCTTCAGACAACTTAATAGTTTCGTTAAATCTTACTGATGAAGAGATAATTAAAACTAAGAAACAATCAGTTGATCAAGCTATTGAGACAATAAGAAACAGACTTGACCAATTTGGGTTAAGTGAACCAGTTGTAGCTCGTCAAGGTGAAGAGAAAATTCTTGTAGAACTTGCAGGAATTAAAACGCAAGAAGAAGAACAACGGGCTCGTAAACTCATCTCTCGTGCGGCAAAACTTGAACTTATGGCAGTTGATGAAGCTAGAAATGCTCGTGTTGGTGTTATGAGCAGATCAGATGCAGCTGAGTATGGTGATATTATTTTAGAAGATGTAAAGCATTCTGAGCATAAATACCTTATCCATGAGATTCCTATCTTAGATGGTGGTATGCTTACAAATGCTTCAGTAGGATTTGATAAAAATAACCGTCCATTAATTAATTTCACCCTCAATGCTGAAGGTGCAGATATCTTTGGTGATTTTACTGGAAAAAATGTGGGTAAAAGACTTGCTGTTGTTCTTGATGGAAAGGTTTACTCTGCTCCAAATATCAATGAACGAATAGGTGGAGGTAGTGGACAAATATCTGGAAACTACACTGTTCTAGAAGCAAAAGATTTAGCTATTGCTCTTCGTTCAGGTGCTCTTTTGGCCCCTGTATTTATGATGGAAAAACGCTCAGTCGGACCAAGCCTTGGTGCAGATAGTATTAAAGCAAGTTTGATAGCCTTAGTTGGTGGGTTTGTTTTAGTTATTATCTTTATGGTGTTTTACTATCGTTTAGCAGGTATTATCGCAAATATAGCTTTGATTGCTAACTTGTTTATACTTTTAGCCGTAATGAGTCTGTTTGGTGCAACACTCACACTTCCTGGTATGGCAGGTATCGTCCTGACAGTTGGTATGGCAGTAGATGCGAATGTTATTATCTCGGAGAGAATACGCGAGCTTATATATGAAGGTAAGTCTATGCATAAAGCTATAGAAGATGGATATGCAAATGCTATGAGTGCTATCCTTGATGCAAATATCACGACGCTTATCGCTTCAGTTGTTCTGTATGTTTATGGAACAGGTGCGATTAAAGGTTTTGCAATTACTATGAGTATCGGTATCTTGGCATCTATGCTGACTGCTATCTTGGGTACACATGGTATTTATGAAATGTTAGAAGAAAAAATCAGAAAAACCAATAACAACAAACTTTGGTTTGGGATTAAGGGGTAGTCATGGAATTTTTTAAATATACAAAAACCTTTAATTTTATGGGTAAGTCAAAGGCAGCGATGATTTTGTCTATCATTTTAGTTTTAGCTTCATACGCCATTTTAATGACAAAAGGTCTCAATTACGGTGTTGATTTTGCTGGTGGAACAATCGTTCAAGTGAAATATGATAAAGATGCACCGATAAAAGCCATGAGAGAAAAACTAAAAGGTAACAAGCTTTTTGATAATGCTTCTATCACAGAATTTGGTTCTCCTGACGAGGTTGTTATTCGTATGAAAACAACAACAGGTAATGTTACAAGCGATGTTGGTGATGAAACAAGAGAAGCTCTTAAGGGCACTGGAAATTATGAGATACGCCGTGTTGATATTGTTGGACCAAAAGTTGGTTCAGAGCTAAAAGAGAAAGGGCTAATGTCACTTCTTTTATCTATCATCGCTATTTTGATTTATGTTGCATTTAGATTTGAGTGGCGTTTTGCTGTCGCTTCTATCATTGCCCTTATTCATGATGTATCTATTGCTTCTGGTGCTATTGCACTTGTTGGTTTAGATGTAAACTTAGATGTTTTAGCTGCTCTACTTACACTTCTCGGTTACTCACTTAATGATACTATTATTGTTTTTGATAGAATCCGTGAAGGGGTTACAAAATCACGAAATGCAGAACTTGGCGAGATTATCAATGAATCAATTACAAGAACATTAGCAAGAACAACACTAACATCATTAACGACTTTCTTTGTTGTGTTTACGCTTTTCATGTTTGGTGGTGAAATTATTCATGCCTTTGCATTTACACTCTTAGTGGGTATCGTTGTTGGTACATACTCATCTATTTTTGTTGCTTCACCTATTTTACTTTGGTTTGGATTTGATGTGAAAAATTATCACTCAAAACTAGCGGAGAAAGCAAAAAGAGAAGCAGAAAAAGATAGAATGAGAGCACAGTTTGAATCAGGAGTAATGTAATGGATTGGGGAAAAGTTGTTTATGTATTTTTTTCGTTAATGAGTTTAACATCAATAGCAGGGTTTTTGTATGAAAACACTGCTATTTCGTTGTTTGTTGCTGCGAGTGTAAACCTTATTTCCACTATACTTAAAATTGGTGTGAGAAATCTACTCTCTGCTGAGCTTCTTGCTTCCTCTCTAGTAGCAGATTTACACCTTATCCCAGCATTTATTTTTCTTGTTGTTATAGGCGATGATTCTTGGGCAATAGCTTTAGCAATAGGCGCTTTAATAGCAAATGTTTTTTCAATGGGACTTGTTTACATTGAGAGTTCAAAAACACGCGAAGAATATTAGGAAAAAATTTGGAATATAGTTCAAAAAATATAGAAAAAAAATGGCAAGACTATTGGAGAGAAAACGATAGTTTTGAGCCAGATGAAGACTTTAGTAAAGAGAAAAAATATATACTAAGTATGTTTCCATTCCCAAGTGGACGCTTGCACATGGGGCATGTTCGCAACTACTCTATAAGTGATGCTTTTGCTCGTTATCATAGACAGCAAGGAAAAAATGTTCTTCATCCTATAGGCTTTGATAGCTTTGGAATGCCTGCTGAGAACGCAGCTATTAAAAATGGTTCACATCCTAAAAGTTGGACTTACGACAACATAGAGTATATGAAAAATGAATTTTACTCTTTAGGTTTTAGTTTCTCTCGCAAACGCGAATTAGCAACTTCTGATGAACTTTATACTAAATATGAACAATCGTTTATTATAGATATGTTTGAGAAAGGACTACTTTATCGTGAGAAAGGACTGCTTAACTGGTGTCCACATGATGAAACTGTTTTAGCAAATGAGCAAGTAGTAGATGGTTGCTGTTGGCGTTGTGATACTCCCATAGTTAAAAAAGATATGAACCAGTACTATTTTAAGATTACAGATTACTCTGATGAACTACTTGATGATCTCAAAAAGCTTGAGGGTGGTTGGCCTAAACAAGTTTTGACGATGCAAGAGAACTGGATAGGAAAGTCAAATGGACTTGCCTTTGACCTCTTCTTTGATGATGAATCTAAGAGTAAACTAAAGACAGAGTTTGAGAGTTTTGATGTGTTTACAACTCGTCCTGATACAATTTATGGTGTTTCATATACTGCTTTAGCACCTGAACATAAGATAGTTGACTTTATGATAGAAAACAAGCTTTTAAGTGATGAAGTTATTACTGAAATAAAAAAGATGAAAAACACTTCATCTATCGACAGACAAAAAGAGAAGAGCGGACTTCCTCTTGGACTAAATGTAATTCATCCACTTACAGGTAAAAAAATTCCTGTATGGATAGCTAATTTTGTTCTTATGGATTACGGTTCTGGTGCTGTTATGGCTGTTCCTGCACATGATGATAGAGATTGGGATTTTGCTAAAAAGTATGACTTACCAATAAACGCAGTTATCAAACCTAAAGATGGTGTTTTAAGTGAAGATACTGCGTTTACTGAAGTTGGAGAACTATTTAATTCTGGTGAATTTGATGGAATGAACTCTAAAAAATCTCAATATAATATTATTAAAATGTTTGAAGAAAAAAAGATAGGAAAAAAGACTACTAACTATAAACTAAAAGATTGGGGTGTCTCTCGTCAACGATATTGGGGTGCTCCTATTCCTTTTGTTCATTGTGACTCTTGTGGAATTGTGATGGAGAAAAAAGAGAATCTTCCAATTGCACTTCCTGAGACTATAGAGATTAATGGAGAGGGCAGTCCACTAGAAAATCATCCTACATGGAAGTATTGCTCTTGTCCATCTTGTGGAGGCGATGCGATTCGTGAGACTGACACTTTAGATACATTTGTTCAGTCATCTTGGTATTTTCTTCGTTTTTGTGCTTCACCGAAAACTCTTGAGAAAGAGGCATTTACCCCAGAAGAGATTAAGTACTGGATGGGAGTTGACCATTATATTGGTGGAATTGAACATGCAATTTTACACCTTTTATATGCAAGATTTTTCACAAAAGTCTTTCGTGATTTAGGGTATGTTGATTTTGATGAACCATTTAATAAGCTGCTTACACAAGGCATGGTACTTAAAGATGGTGCGAAGATGTCTAAATCTAAAGGCAATACTGTAGACCCAGATGCAATAATTACTAAATATGGTGCAGATACATCGAGACTTTTTATACTCTTTGCTGCTCCTCCAACGCAAGAGTTAGAGTGGAATGATAATGCAGTAGATGGTGCTTACAAGTTTATAAAAAGATTTTTTGATAGAAGTTCAAATGTTGTTCCAACAGATACAAAACCAATCATAAAACATGACTCTTTAAATAAAGAGGAAAAGCTTGCTAGAAAAAAAGTATATGAAGCACTCAAACGCTCTAGTGATGTGTATGAAGAAAGATATACTTTTAACACTCTCATAGCAGGTGTAATGGAAGCGATGAACGCACTTAACGCACAAAATAATCCTGATGTATGGAGTGAGGGTTATTGGATACTTAGCTCTATCATGGAACCTATTATCCCTCATACTTGTTGGGAAATTAGTGATAAATATTTTGGACTCAAAAATCTTAAAACTCAAGAGATTATTGAAGAGGTGTTTGTAGAAGATAGTGTTACTTTAGGTGTTGCCATCAACGGTAAACGCAGAGCAGAAGTTGAAGTTTCCAAAGATGCCACAAAAGAAGAGATACTTTTATCTGCTAAAGAGTTGGTATCAAAATGGCTAGAAGATAAGCAGATTGTTAAAGAAATAGTTGTTCCAAATAAACTTGTAAACTTTGTTATAAAAGGCTAAGAATGAATTTTAAACCACAACTTATAAAGAGTGTTTTACTTCTTTTAATAGTATCTTTATTTATCTCTTGTGGTTACAAACCAAGTTCTAAGTACTCTCGTAGTGTTGTGGGTGAAAAGATAAGTACAAGTGTTATCATCTCTGCACAAGATCCAGAAAACACAGTACTGATTAAAGATGCTGTTGATGCCGCTATTATCAAAATATTTCATGCTTCTTTGGTGCAAAGGAAATATTCTCAAACGCATCTAAGTTTGAGTATTAATGAGCCATCATATACACCTATTCAGTATGACAGTAATGGATATATTATCTCATATCGAGCAACAATAGTTTTAGGTATAATAAGAGAAACGAAAGGTGCTAAAAAAAGCTATAGAACAAGTGGTACTTATGACTTCGCTGTTGTGCCAAATGCTGTTCTTACAGATCAAGAACGATTTGATGCTATACGATTTGGTTCTGTAAAAGCTATCGCATCATTTATTGCAGAAGTATCTGCTGAAGGCTCTAGAAAAACGAAGGAGTAAGTATGACAATTGGGACTATTATTAAAAGAGCTGTTAAAAGACTTGAACTTGAGGGTAAATTATTAACGCCTGATGCTTATGCTGAAACTTTTTGTAAAGAAGCTAAAAAAGCAGGGGCACAGGTTGAAGATTGTCAAAAAGTAGACAAATTCACTAAAAGTCTTAACAAAGATTTTCAAAAAGAATTAGCAAACTTTAGAATTAGAACAATGAATGAACTCGCTCGTTTTTTGATTTCAAAACTCAATAGAACAAACCCTACAACATGTACAGATATCCTCGATGCACAAACAAAACTTACCAAAAGAGTATTGCAAGTGATAGAAGTACTGCATAATAAAGAAGCTGCTAATCTTTCTAAAAAAAGTATCAGCCTTCTTGATAATACACCAACTGCTTCTCAGTTAGAACAATTTCGTCAGTTATGGGTAAATTTCATCACTACTTATGATGATACATTTTTGCAAGAGTTAAATGTTTTAGGAAAGATTGATAGTACAAATTTAAAAAAGAGTGTTGAAAATTTAAATCTTAATCTTAGCGAACTTTCTTTAAACGCGACAAATATGGATTTATCTAAAATAGCATCGCTTTTAGTCTCTTCATTTGTACCTTCTATTGCTTCAAGTGTCAATGATCAGATAGCAAATTTAAGCCAAAAGATAAAAAATAATCCCCAACTTTTAGATAGTGTGAGCATAGAGAGTGAAATTAAAAATACTATCTCTTTAAGAATAGCACTTGATAAAGAGAGTGTTAAAGAGATGGTGGAGTCTCTTGATGGTGTTTTAGACAAATTATCTCTGCGTTTGATTAAGATGATTGAGAGTTCTGATTCTTCAACTGTTGATATTCAAAAGATTAAGCATGAACTTGAACTTTATAATGAAGATACAACAAGTAGCTTTAAAGTAGCACATAAAAAGCTCTATACGATAGCAGTTGCCTTAGAAAAAAATACACAAATGATGAGTAATGATTTGAAAACTCATAGCAATGAAGTTTCTCGTATGGGTAAAAAATTACAGCAAATGGAAAAAGAGTTAGCAGCTGTAAAAAAAGAATCCAAAGAAGACTTCTTAACCAAACTTTACAACAAGCGTGCGCTTGATGAACTTATGGCAATGAAAGAGGCAGAATTTTCAAGATATGGGCATAACTTTAGTGTTGTAATGTTTGATCTTGATTTATTTAAATTAGTGAATGATGACTTTGGGCATGAAGCAGGAGATGCAGTTCTTTCTGCTTTTGCAAAAATACTTAAAAAAGAGTGTAGAACTGTTGATATTGTTGGACGCTTTGGTGGAGAAGAATTTTTAGCAATTTTGAGTACAACAGATAGTAAAGGTGGTTTTATTTTTGCTGAGAAGGTGAGAAAACATGTTCAAAAATCCCGTTTTATGTATCAAGGAAAACGCATTAAAGTAACTGTTAGTGGTGGTGTTTCAGATAGAAAAAAACATGTTTCCTTGCAAGCTACATTAAACTCTGCAGATGAGTATCTGTACAAAGCCAAGAAAGATGGAAGAAACCAAATAGCTTACAAGAAGTAGATGTGCTAAAAGATTTTTTACACAAAAAACCTCTCTATTATAACGAGATTGATTACACTCGTATGCCAAGAGTATATGCAGATATAAAAGCAAACTTTAACAATCCTAAAGTAATTCATATCATTGGTACAAATGGTAAGGGAACAACCGGAAGATTTTTAGCGAGTGCACTTTATAGTTTAGGTTACAGTGTTGGTCATTATACTTCACCTCATATCTTAAAGTTTAATGAACGCATATGGCTTAATGGTTTTGATGTAAGTGATGACAAACTAAATGCACATCATCAAGAGTTACTCATGATTTTAACACAAGAAGAAGCAGACTCTTTGAGTTATTTTGAATACACAACTCTTTTAGCGATGCTTATTTATAAAGATGCGGATTATGTGGTTTTAGAGGCTGGTTTAGGTGGAGAATATGATGCAACTGCTGTTTTTGATAATATCTTAACATTAGTGACACCAATAGCAAAAGACCATGAAGCTTTCTTGGGTACAACAATAAAAGAGATAGCAACAACAAAGTTAAACGCAGTACAAAAGATGGCTATACTCTCACAACAGATAAATACTGAAGTATATGAAGTTGCAAACAATCTAAAAATAGAGTATGAAAAAGTATCTTATTTTTTAGAGAAAGAAGATAAGAAAAAAATCGATGAGATATCTAAAAACTTATCACTTGCTCCATATTTACAAAATAATCTTACTTTAGCCATCTCAGCACTTAAATATCTTGGGGTAAAGTATGAAAGTAGTAACTTTTTAAACTCTAAGCTTTTTGGTAGATTAACTCCTCTAAATGATAAGATTTTCATAGATGTTGGACATAATGTTTTAGCTGCACAGGCTATTTTAGAGACACTAAATGGAAGTCAATTTACTGTAATCTATAATAGTTATAAGGATAAAGCCTATAAAGAGATTTTAGCAATTTTAAAACCAATAATAAAGAGTGTAGAAATTATAAACATCTCTGATGAAAGAATAGAAAAAAAAGAGAAGATACAAGAAACTTTAAAAGAATTAGGTATAGTGTACAACTCATTTAAATCAATAGATAAGAATAAGAAATATTTGGTTTTTGGCTCATTTAGTGTTGTTGAAGAATTTTTAAAGGTGTATAATGGATAATCAATTTACTATTACCATAAATGATGATAATGGTGTTAAGCAGGTAAATTTGCATAAATTTGTAAAAAAAGCTCTTTTATACGCTTCAGGTTTTATCCTTTTTTTAATCTTTTTTGCCTCTGGAACAATTCTATATCTTAACTCAAGTGTTAATGTTATTAAGAATAAAAAACAAAATATGGAAAAAGCTTATAGCTCTTTGCAAGGAAAAAATGAGATACTAAAAGAGAGTATGAATGACACTCAAGATTCTTTGTTGCTCAAAAAAAAAGAGTTAGATGAACTTTCTGATTCTTTGTTAGAGATTCAAACTATGATAGGCATGAATCCAAATCAAGAAGAGGCCTCATTACAGGAGAGAATTGACTTAACAAAGATTACTTCAGAACATATGGCAACAATGTTGCAACTTATTCCTAATGGTTCTCCTATACCATATCATGGCATAACAAGTAAGTTTGGTTATAGAATACATCCAACTTTAGGTACAAAAGAGTATCATCGTGGGACAGATTTAAAAGCGAAACTAAATACACCTGTTTATGCACCAGCAGATGGAATTATAGAATTTGCAGGTGCACATAAGAAGAGTGGCTTTGGTCGCTTAGTAATCATTAGTCATGCTTTTGGATTTAAGACATACTATGGGCATTTAAACAAAGTTGTGGTAAAATCAAGAAGATTTGTAAGAAAAGGCGAGTTAATTGCATATACTGGGAATTCAGGTATGAGCAACGGACCACATCTTCATTATGAAATCAGATTTATGTACAATACGTTAAATCCTTATTGGTTCATAAAATGGACAGTAGAAAATTATAATGAAATATTTGAAAAGGAAAAGAAAATACGATGGCAATCTTTAATAAAGGCAACAGCGAACTTGAAGGTACAAAAACCGACGCAAACACTACGATTATCACAGCAGGCGCGAAACTAAAAGGGTCATTGGAACTTACTTGTAACTTGTATATAGATGGAGAGTTAGAGGGTGAAATAAACTCTCAAAAAGAGGTTAACATAGGCAAAAATGGACATGTACAAGGCAGTGTAAGTACAAATAGACTTGTTGTTCAAGGCTATATGGAAGGTAGTGTTAATGCCACTAAAGTTGAGATAAAAGCAGCAGGACATGTCAAAGGTGAGATTTCATCGAGTGAGTTGGTGATTGAGTCTAAAGGTATTTTCGAAGGAAATAGTATTATTAAAAACGCGATAGTATCTAAAGCAGATATTAAAGCTGATATAGCAAAATCATAATATAAGTCAATAATGTCACAAGCCTCTCTGTTTAATTATTATAAAACGCATCCCAAAAAAGATATAGAACTTTTAATTTGTGAAGATTTTAAGGAGGCTCTTGAGTTAGAGAGTGTCGCAAAATTTTTCAATCATGATGTCCTCGTATTTCCAGACTTTCGTCCTAGTTTTGGAGATGATTTGCGTTCTTATAAAGAAGAGCTTCATGAACTTTATTCTAGCCTTAGAATTTACCATGCACAAAAGAAAAAACCATTAGTAATAGCACCTCTTAAAACACTTCTTTTTCCTCTTCCAAAAGAGAGCTTACTTCAAAGCACTATTTTAGAGTTTGCAGGAAAAATAAAACTCCAAGCCTTTAAAGAGCAGATGCTTTTTTGGGGATATAATTTTGTTGATATGGTACAAGTAGCAGGTGAGATATCTTTTCGTGGAGATATTATCGACATCTATGCTCCATCCGCTCCCAATCCTATCCGTATCTCTTTGTTTGATGATGAGATAGAGCAGATTAAAGAATTTGAACTCGAAACACAACGAACCCTAAAAGAAGAACTAGACACTTTTACTATTAGTAGTGCTTTTTACTCTTTAGATGAAGAAAATTTTAACACTCTAAATGAGCTAGTAGCAAACTCTGAATTTGATTCACTTGTAAAAGATGTTGCTTCACTTGGATTTTGGTATCTAGGCGAGATGGCAGAAGATTTTATGCAAGACAAAAAAGTGATGTTATCGCAAAACTTAGACGATGTTTTAAAAGATGCTTATGGCATCAACAATCCAAGTATCACTAGAGACAAATTTAACTTAGAAGTTTTGCCAAATAGTGATGATTATAAAGAACTTTTAGTGGCCGATGTAGGACAACTACTTCGTGTACATCAAGCTAAAAAAGTCACTATTATCTCTGCAAACGCAGCACAACTAAAACAAGCTGGACTCTACGATACAAGAGATATTACAAAGGTAACAGCTGGATATATTTTAAATATTATTTCAAAAGATGAGCTAGTTATATCTTTAAATAGACCAGATAAAAAACGCAGAAGAAGAAAAAGTTCTATTATTTTAGATGATTTAAAAACTGGTGATTATGTTGTTCATGAGGATTATGGAGTTGGAATCTTTGAGTCTATTGAACAAACAGAGATATTGGGAGGCATAAAAGATTTTATCGTCATAAAGTATGTGGGTGATGATAAGATACTGCTTCCTGTGGAAAATTTAGATTTTATTGATAGATATATTGCTAGTGGTGGCTCAACTCCTATTTTAGATAGGCTCGGCAAAGGAAGTTTTGGAAAGTTAAAAGCGAAAGTTAGAAAACGCTTACTAGAAATTGCAGGGCAGATTGTAAATACTGCGGCTGCTCGTTCTTTGATAAAATCGCCTAAGATAAGTATAGGCAAAAAAGAACTTCAAGAGTTTCAAAACTTAAGTGGATTTGATTATACTGAGGATCAAACGCAGTCTGTAAATGAGATAATAGGGCAGATGAGTTCAGGTCACATAATGGATAGACTCCTTAGTGGTGATGTTGGTTTTGGAAAAACAGAAGTGGCACTTAACACCATCTTTGCAAGTTTTAAATCTGGCTATCAATCTGCGTTTATAGTCCCTACAACACTCCTATCCGCACAACATTGGCGTTCTTTAGATGAGAGATTTAAAGAGCTGAAACTTAGATATGCAAAACTCGATAGATTTGTCAGTACTAAAGATAAAAATGCAGTTATTAAAGGTCTAGCAAGTGGAGAGATAGATTGTGTAGTAGGAACACATGCTCTTTTTGGTTTGGAGTTTAAAAACCTTGGTGTTGTTATCATAGATGAAGAGCATAAGTTTGGAGTTAAACAAAAAGAGAAGATAAAAGAGCTTTATCATAATGTTCACCTGCTAAGTATGTCAGCAACCCCAATCCCTCGTTCACTTAACCAAGCTATGAGTTCGATAAAAACTATGAGTCAGCTTTTAACGCCTCCGAGTGAGCGTCAAGGTGTAAGAACTTTTGTAAAAGAGTATGACGAAAAGCTGATAAAAGAGGTTATTTTACGAGAACTTCGTCGTGGTGGGCAACTGTTTTATGTGCACAATAGCATCGACCATATGCCGATAAAATTTGGTGAACTTAAAGCTCTTTTACCAGACCTTCGGATTGTTATGTTGCACTCAAAAATTTCAGCAGTCCAAACAGAAAAAGAGTTGTTAAAGTTTGAAGCTGGTGAATATGACCTTATGATAGCGACTTCTATCATAGAGAGTGGTATCCATATGCCTAGAGTAAATACAATCTTGGTTGATGGTGCAGATAGATTTGGAATAGCTGATTTACATCAGCTTCGTGGTCGTGTTGGTCGTGGAAGTTATGAAGGATTTGCGTACTTTATCGTTAAGAGTAAAGACAGTCTGACTGATGAAGCAAAAAAACGACTACTTGCCTTAGAATCAAACTCTTTTTTAGGAAGTGGTTCAGTTTTGGCATATCATGATTTAGAGATTCGTGGTGGTGGAAACTTGGTAGGAGATGCTCAAAGTGGGCATATTAAAAACATAGGTTATTCACTCTATCTTAGAATGTTAGAAGATGCTATCAAAGAGTTAAGTAACACAGCAGAGGGTGAACGCACAAAAGTTGATATAAAACTTACAATCTCTGCGTTTATAAGTGATGAGGTTGTAAAAGAAGATAGGCTGCGTTTAGACATTTATAGACGACTCTCTTTGTGTGAATCGGCAATAGAAGTTTATGAGATAGAAGAAGAACTAGACGATAGATTTGGTGAACTTGACACACCAACGAAACAGTTTATAGAGTTGATGGTGATTAAGCGTCTAAGTTTAGAAAAGAAGATAAAGTCTATCATGAACTATGGGCAAAATATCACTATCTCCTATGTAAACAACTCAAAAGAGATGATAAAATCTACTAGTAAAGATGATGATGATATCATCAAAGCAACACTTTTCTACCTTAGAAACAATAAACCAAAAAAATTATAGGATAAAATTTAATGAGAGAACAACAATCTAAAGAAAACTATTTTATGTCACAACCACATCAACCATTTTTTATATTAGGTGTAGCAAACGCAATCTTAATGATGCTTCTTTTTGCACTAAGTTATAAATCTCTTGTAAGTATGCAGATGGATGCACTTACATTTCATGTTTATTCTTTGACATATTTAGTTTTTACAAATGTATTTACAGGGTTTTTATTTACTACTTTTTCAAAGTTTAACCAAGCACAGTTAATTGCTAAAAAGTACTACACAAGGCTTTTCTTTTCGCAAGTTATTGGAACTATTCTTTTTTTAGTTGGAGTGTTTACATCTTTGTATCTTATTACATTTGCTATGACTCTTTTATTTGTATCTCAACTATTTATAGTTCTAAAACTACAAGAAATTTATAGAGAGGGGAGTGCCCCTGATAAAAGTGATTCATTTTGGATACTTACTGCAAATTACTTTGGTCTTATAGCAAATTTACTTTTTATTTTTTCTCTTTTTATTCCGTCTATTCTATCAACTGCTATAAATATTTCATTTTATCTTTACATCATATTTTTAGCATTTAGTGTAGGTCAAAGAATGATTCCATTTTTCTCTCACTCTTTTGTCATAAAAAATGAAAATTTTGTGAAAATTATTGCTGTTTTATTTTTATTAAAAACGATATTTTCTATTTTAGATATTAAAATTGTAGAGATTATAATAGACTTACTTTTAGCTACTTATCTAGCATACGAATTTTTAAGATGGAAACTAAATCCCTTACAATCTCCTGCTATTTTATGGGTTCTTCATCTTGCTCTGTTTTGGTTACCAACTGCATTTTTACTCTCAGCTATTTCATTAAGTGCTGAGCTTCTTTTAGATACTAGTTTTTACTTTTTAAATATTCATCTTCTTTCTATTGGTTTTTTAACAACATTACTCATTGGGTTTGGTACTCGTGTAACACTTGGACATGCAGGACAAGCACCCCAAGCAGATAAGTTTGCAGCAGCTATATTTATATTTATACAAGTTGTTGTTTTGACTCGAGTACTTTTTAGTCTAAATGTAGCTTTTGCTTGGAATCTTAACTTTCTTTTTGATGTCTCCATAACTGGATGGACAGTTCTGTTTTTAGTATGGAGTTTTCGTTATGCTAAAGTTTTAGTCTTAGGTTCAAAACGATGAAAATAGCATTTATAGGTGACATAGTAGGTAAACCAGGTAGAGATATGTTAAAGCTACATCTAGCTAAATTAAGAGAAGAATATAACATAGATTTTGTAATAGCAAATTATGAAAATGCTTCGCATGGTTTTGGTCTTACGATGAAAAACTGTACAGAACTTTTTTCTTGCGGTATTGATGTTATGACAGGTGGCAATCACTCTTGGGATAAAAAAGATGTGATAGCTTTGTTTGAGACACATGAAATTCTTCGTCCTCATAATTATCCAGATGAGGTATCGGGAACAGGGTGTAAAACTTACGATGTATGTGGAGAAAAGCTGGCTGTCTTAAATCTAATGGGGCATTTTAGTATGCCTTATAGTGATAATGCCTTTAGATGTGCAAAGAAAAGTGTAGCAGAGCTTAAAGAGCAGAATATTAAAAATATATTTATAGACTTTCATGCTGAAGCAACAAGTGAAAAACGTGGGATGATGATGCTACTTCAAGGTGAAGTAAGTGCCATTATTGGAACGCATACACATGTGAGCAGTGATGATTTTCAGATTTCACAAGGAACAGCGTACTTGAGTGACATTGGTCTGAGCGGTTGCAGAGATAATGTGATAGGCATGGATGAAAAAGTGCCTCTAAAACAGTTTTTGACAGGAATGAAAGGTCATTTTGATGTTCCTAAAAAATGCAAAAAGATTTTGCAGATAGCGATTATGGATTTAAATGATGGAAAATGTACTTCTGCGTTTAAGTTAAAAATTTTTGATGATGATAGATTGATAAAAAGTGATGCGTGGATAGAAGAGTAGAATTTACGCGGTTATTTTGTAGTAGTTGTCATTTGCTATATAAGTATTAACCATAGTGTGTTTGAGGATTTGCTCTTTTGCTTCTTGTGCATTAATTGGCATTTTTTTGTCAATTTGTGGTGTTTGACTGAGTGTAGCACTTGTTTTTAAAAGAAGTGGAAATATTTTTGAACTTTCTAAATAGGCACTTTTTGAGCTTACAAGAGCTTTGACTTTTGAAAACTTGGTTCTATTACTGTTGAATGTATCATCTTTTAATCTCTGTTGGTTGTTTAAAACCTTATAGTCTGAGATGTAATTAATCCCAAGAGTTGAAGAGCTATCAATTACTTTTATGGAGTTTTGTAAAAGTTTTTTGGAGAAAGAGCGTGAACTTTTAGAAGGCTCTTCAGCTTTTTTTTTCTCTATCTTGTCAGCTGAATTTGTAGCTACATAAGTGTTATATGATGAAATATACATAAAAACAACTCCTTTGAATCAACTAAATAGTATAACATATTATTAATTAATATGATATTTAAAAAAAATCACTACTAAATCACTAATGTTTGATATAATACTCGAAACAGTATAAATTTAAAGGAGAAAGTTCATGATAAAGTATATAAATATAATGTTCTTCATTGTTTTGTTTTCATCTGCAACTCAAGCTTTAACACTTAAAGAGAGTGTAGATGAGGCTATGAATACAAACCCAGTTATTCAAGAGAGAGTAAAAAACTATAGAGTGATACAGCAAGATCTGAACATTGCAGAGTCAGAGTATTATCCACAAGTAGATTTTCGTGCAACTTTCGGAGTTACTGATGCTGGAGATTTTAAGAATTCTGCAAGTGGTATAAAATACGACCATCCAGTAACGGATGAATCATATAACACTTATGAAACATCCTTAACTTTAACCCAGAATTTGTTTGATGGTTTTGGTACTACTAACAAAATTGATTATGAAGAAGCTAGAATATTAGCAGCTGCATACAATTATCTAGAAAAGGCGAACGATATTGCTTTTAAGATGACAGATGCATACCTTAACACAGTTCGTTCTTATGAACTACTACAAACTGCAAGAGAAAATGTTCAAATAAATGAATCTATTTATAAAAAAGTTAAAGATTTATTTGATTCAGGGTTAACAACTGACTCTGAAGTGAAAAAGATAGAATCATCACTCTCATTGGCTCGTTCAAATTTGACTGTGCAACTTAATAATACGAGAGATAGAGAATTTAATTTTAGAAGGATTTTAGGTCGTATGCCAGAACATAGGAATATGACTAAACCAACTTTAGATATACAAATGCCTGATTCTATCGAGAGAGCTGCACTTTATGCCATTAATCATAATCCTTCACTTCTTGTAAGTCGTTATAATATTAAAGGTGCACAATCTTTATGGAAACAAAATAAGAAAGATTTTTACCCAAAAATTGATTTGGAGATAAGTCAAAATTATAATGATGTAAATCATTTAAATGCATTTGATCGCCCAGACGATAGATTTCGTGCTCGTTTAGTTTTAACTTATAATCTTTTTAGAGGTGGAGCAGATAGTGCAACATCTCAAAAAAATATCAGTAAAATCAATCAAGAAATAGCAATAAAACGCGATTTGAAACGCCAAGTAATTGAAGGACTTGACCTCTCTTGGAGTGCATACGAAATGATAGACATTCAATTGCAAGACTTAAGAGAATATAGTCGTTTTTCGGAAAAAACACTTGAACTATATAAAGAAGAGTATGATTTAGGTCGTCGATCACTTCTTGATTTACTTACAGCTCAAAATGATGTTATTAATTCACGCTCACAAATTATTACAGCGGAATACGACCTTTTATTTGCTAAGTACCGTATTTTAGATGCAATGGGACTATTGCCAATGGCTATTTTAGGAGATACTCAGTTTTTAACTGCAAAAGTAAATCTTTATACAGATGGGGATGCACAAGAGATTTTAGATACTTTACCTATTCGTTTAGATGTAGATGATGACAATGTTGTTGATAATGAAGATTTATGTGACAACTCTCTACTTGAAAATAACATTATGCCTTATGGCTGTAAAAAAATGACAAGGGATGCAGATGGCGATGGAATTATTGACTCCAAAGATGAGTGTAAACTTACTCCAAAAAATGCAAAAGTTTCTCCAGATGGTTGTGCACTAGATAATGATAAAGATGGAGTAAAAGATTATGAAGACAAATGTCTTAATACCCCATTTGATTATAAAGTTGATAACAATGGCTGTCCAATCGCCATAACTATGAGCACAAACTTTGCTAATGGTAGCACAAAAATTTCAGCTAATGTTTTAAGTAAAGTTTCCGAGTTAGCACAATTTATGAAAAATAATTTAGAATATACAGCTTTAATTACTGGATATACAAGTAGAGAAGCAAATAGTAAAGCGGCAAACAATATACCCTTATCAAAAGAGAGAGCTGGTGCATTAAAAGCAGAACTTGTGAACCAAGGTGTAGAGGCTAATCGCCTAAGCACTGAAGGAAAAGGTTTTGAAGAACCTATCGCAGATAACAATACGGTAGAGGGAAGAATCTTAAATCGTAGAGTTGAAATAGAACTTTCAAAATAAAGGGATTGTTATGATATATAAAATAAATAATTTAGCTACAAAAATGTTGTTGGCATCATTGCTTCTAGGTGTTGCTTTAAATGCTGGGACATATGATGATACCTACACTGTTTTACAAAGCTCTTCTAAAATGCTTAAAAAAAATGATGATAGATTCATGCAAGGTGAATTTCAAGAAATTGTTCGTTTTGATATGATTAATTTTAATGATATAAATGTAACTAAAGATTCAAAAAAAGTTCTTGAGAATGTTGTGCAAAAAATCAAAACATATATTGATGATAAGCAATCAATTAAAGTAACTATTATTGGGCATACAAATGCACAAACGGATGATGCTAATGAACTCAGTATTGATTCAAAAGTCTATGCTAATCAGATTCAAAACCATTATGCATACTCTTTAGATAAAAATACAAGCGATTCTAGAAGTAAAAATTATGCTTTAAATATTAAACAAGCTATGCTTGACAATAATATTAGTGAAGATATCTTAGTAGTTGAAAATCGCCGTGGTGATGATTTGGGTTTTAGTGATAGCACTACAGAGGGAAGAGATCTTTCAAATCGTGTAATGGTCACAATGTATGTTTTAAAACCTATAAAGAAAAAAGAGCTTGTTGTTAAAGCAGAGGCTCCTGTAGAAGTTAAAGTGGAAGAAAATGTAGCTCCTTTAGATAGTGATAGCGATGGAGTGATTGATGAGATAGATGAATGTCCTAACACTCCTTTAGGAATTGTAGTGGACTCTAAAGGTTGTGTAATTAAAAAGATATTAGCAATTAATTTTAAGACAGACTCTTCTGAAATTTTTTCTAGTTCTGATGTTATTGTAAAAGAATTCGCTGATTTTTTAAAAAACAATAAACCTTATACAGCAGAAATAATTGGACATACTGATAGTGATGCTACAGAAGCTTATAACCTTGGACTTTCACAAAGAAGAGCTGCATCAACAAAAGCAGCATTAGTTTCTCGAGGTGTAGATGCTTCGCGTTTAACAACTAGTGGACATGGTGAGTTAGAGCCACTGCAAAGTAATGCTACAAAAGAAGGAAAAGCTATCAATCGTCGAATTGAAGTTATTCTTTCTCTTCCAGCACAATAATATTGTAGTAAAGCATGAAAGAGAACAATGCAATAGAGATAAAGGAAGATAAGATACTAGATGCTTTAGTTCTATATACAAAACTATTTCACAAACCGTTTAGTGCAGATGCACTGTTATCTGGATTACCAATATATAACAAAGATGGAAATTCAAAACTTTTTTCTATGGAGACACAATCAAAGTCACTTTTTTCAAGAGTGGCTACACGTGCAGGTCTTAAATCCAGTCTAATAAAAAGAGAACTTGATGTGATGCTAACACTTCACCTTCCTATGATTCTTCTTCTTAGTAATGATAATACATGTATTTTAGAAAAATTTTCTGAAGATAGAAAACAAGCAAAAGTAATATATACAGAAGGTGATGGTTCACAAGAGTGGGTTGATGTAAAAGACCTTAATGCCGAGTACTTAGGCTTTGGATTTTTACTCAAAAAGAATTTTGAGTACGATACACAAAATTCTAGAAAATTACAGATAAAATCTAAACATTGGTTTTGGGACACATTAAAACTCTCAACTCCAATATATAGAGATGTTTTATGGGCTTCTCTTCTCATAAATATTTTTGTTTTAGCTACACCTCTTTTTACGATGAATGTATACGATAGAGTCATTCCAAACAATGCTCAAGAGACATTGATGGTATTTACTATTGGTATCATTTTTGTGTATCTTCTGGACTTTTTTCTAAAAATAATTCGTGCTTATATGTTGGAATTGGCTGGAAAGAAAAGTGATATTATCATGTCATCCATTATCTTTGAAAAAGTTTTAAATCTTAAGTTGGCTTTTCACCCCCAGTCTGTAGGTTCATTCGCAAATAACCTTAAAGATTTTGAAGCAGTTCGTTCTTTTTTTACAACAGCAACTATGACAGCTATCATCGATCTTCCTTTTGCTATTATCTTTTTAATTGTTATTTTTTATATAGGTGGTAATTTAGTTTTTGTGCCAATAACTACTATGATTCTTATTTTGTCTTATGCACTAATAATACGAAAACCTTTAAAAGAGAGTATAGAGAGTTCCCACGAAGCGAGTGCAAAAAAAAGTGGAATCATCATAGAAACACTTCAAAACATTGAAACTGTAAAATCCATGAGTATGAGTGGAAAACAGCAATGGGAATTTGAAGAATCTACAGGAGAAATAGCAGCAAAAAATCTTAAATCAAGATTATTGTCTTCGTCTATTCCAAGTGTAACAAATCTTTTTATTCAGTTAAATACTGTTTTCGTAGTGGTGTTTGGAGTCTATCTCATCCAAGAGTTTGAACTTACAATGGGTGGACTTATTGCTGTTGTTATATTGACTTCACGTACCGTAGCTCCTATGGGTCAGGCAGCAGGACTCATTACAAACTATGCTGATGCAAGAACTTCTTATGATACTTTAACAAATATCATCTCTCAAGAGATGGAACGCCCAGAAGGACAAGAGTTTGTTGAGAGACCTGGATTTGCTGGTAAGATAGAGTTTAAAAATGTAACTTTTAATTATCCAGATACTGAAGTCCCTGCTTTAGATGATGTGAGTTTTAAGATTGAAGCAGGTGAAAAAGTTGCCTTGATTGGACGTATTGGTTCTGGAAAATCAACAATCGCAAAATTGATACTGAGGCTTTATGAACCAACAAAAGGAACCATCCTTATTGACGATATTGATATTTCTCAAATAGATCCAGCAGACTTGCGACGTTCTATTGGTTATGTTCCTCAGGATGTGAACCTTTTTAGAGGCACAATTAAAGACAACATTATATCTTCTGATTTACATCCAGATATAGGTGATATTATATATGCTTCTAAAATTAGTGGAGTAGATGAATTTGTAAGAACTCATCCTCGTGGATATGAGATGCAAATTGGTGAAAGAGGGGCAGGGCTCTCCGGGGGACAGAGACAAAGTGTTGGTGTTGCTCGTGCTTTGATGAAAAACCACTCAATATTGTTGATGGATGAACCAACAAATGCAATGGATCAGACAACAGAAAATAATATTATGAAGAAACTTAAAATAGAATTTAAAAATGAAACAGTCCTTTTAGTAACACAAAAATTAGGACTTTTAAGTTTAGTTGATAGAGTAATCGTTATGCACCTTGCAAAGGTTCTACTAGATGGTCCTAAAGATGATGTGACTAAAAAACTAGGAGCTGCTTAAGATGAGTAAAGATATAAATAAAAAATTATCTAAACGCGACTATGAATTTATGCACTCACTTAGTGCAGCTGTTTTACAAGTAACACCGAGTAGTTTGAGAATAGTTTTATATTTTTGGATAGTGGCACTTACTTTTTTTGTTGCTTGGTCAAGTTTTGCACTTATAGATGAAATTGCTCGTGGTGATGGAGAAATTATTCCAAGTGGTCAAAATCAAATGATTCAAAACCTTGAAGGTGGGATTGTTGAGGCAATCTTAGTTAAGGAAGGTGAAGAAGTTAAAAAAGGTCAAATCCTTTTAAAGATAAATAATGAAAAATCACGTTCTTCTTTTAGCTCCAATTCCATAAAAGTTGATGCACTGGATGCTAAGATACTTCGTTTAAAAGCAGAAGCCAATGAAAAAAGCTTTTATGTTAGTAAGGAGTTAAAAGAAAAAATCCCTCTTTTGGTCGCTAATGAAGAGAGCTTATATATAACCAATAAAAACCAACTAAAATCAAAAGTAAATGCTTTAAAAGCACAATTGTCTCAGAAAAAACAAGAGCTTAATGAAGCTAGAACACATGCAAAACATCTCAAAGAATCTTCAGTAATGATAAATAAAGAAGTGAGAATGACAAAACCTATGGTTGCAAAAGGTGTCCGCTCGAAAATAGATTTTTTAAAACTGCAACGTGAAGCTAATGAAATTGAAGATCGATATAGTGCTACAAAACAGTCTATTCCAAGATTAAAATCAGCTATAAGAGAGGTTCAAAGTAAAATTAATGAAACTTATTTAATCTATAAAAGTGATGCAAAAGCAAAACTTAATGAAGCTGTTTCAGAATTAAGATCATTACGTGCTAACTCAACAGCACTTAAAGACCAAGTAACTCGTACAATTGTTAGAGCTCCCATGAATGGTATAGTGCAAAAATTATTTGTACATACCGTTGGTGGTGTTATTCGTCCTGGAGCAGATATAATGGAGATTGTTCCGAGTGACGAGGCTTTGGTGGTTGAAGTAAAAGTAAAACCGGCAGATATTGCATTTATTTATTTTGGTCAAAAAGCGATTGCCAAGTTCTCAGCATATGATTTTTCCATATATGGTGGTTTGATCGGTAAAGTGATTTTGATAAGTGCTGACACTATTAAAGATGAAAAAGGAAATGTTTTTTACACTGTTCGTATAAAAACTGATAAAAATTATATAGGGCGAAATGGTAAAAAGCTTAAGTTGATTCCTGGTATGACGGTAAGTGTTGATATTATCACTGGACAAAAAAGTGTACTTGATTATATCCTCAAACCAATACTTAAAACCAAACAGTATACCTTTACGGAGAGATAATTATGAAGATTGTATTACATAGCGATGATATAAATTTACTTGAATATTGGCAAAAGTCTTGTCACCATGATTCTATAATGATAGATGATTTAGATGATCTTCGTGAGTTGCAAAACAGTATAATTATTGTTAATTATTCCGCTTTAGGAAATCTTGTTGGAGAACTTATTGTTTCATTAAGTAAAGCTGGAAATCTTATTTTAGTTTTACATCGTATTCCAGATATTGATACGGCTCGAGAAGTTTTGGGTTATGGGGCTAAAGGTTATGGAAATGCACTGATGAAAGAGCACTTTATTATCTCTGCTATAGAAACCATACAAGAGAATATGATTTGGTTACACCCTGAGTTTACTTCTCAGCTTATTACCCAGATTCCTGCACAAGAAGATAAAAATATCTTTGATATACTTGAAAAATTAAGCCATAGAGAAAAAGAAGTAGCAATGCTACTCAAAGATGGTGATACATATAAAGTAGTTGCGCAAAAGTTAAGTATTACACCAAGAACAGTAAAAGCACATGCTCAAAGTATTTATGCAAAATTGCATGTAAAAGACAGGCTTGCTTTAGCTCTACTATTAAAATAATTACATTTTATGATGCTCAAAAGATATTTTTTTGATTAAATGCCCATCTTTTGCATACTCTTTTATGCTAATTTTTTTATTTTTAAAGTAAGTATGTTGTGCTTTTACTTCACCAGAATGATAATATACATTAACAATACCTGAACCAAGCTTAATATCTTTTTTTACTTTCCCATCTAATGTAAAAGTTTTTTTAAAAAATGTTTTTCCATATTTATATCGTGCTATGCTTTTTTTACGACCATCACTATAGTATATTTTTTCAAAACCATTAAGTTGACCTTTCGTCTTATAGGCTTTATACTCTAATCTTGTATTTTTATAGTAACTTACACAAAGACCATTTTCTTTGCCGTTGCTATACATTGTTTCTGTATGTAGCATTCCATTGTCAAAGTATGTTTTTTGTTTGCCATCTATAATGTCATTTATATACCTTGTACTAGATTTTCGTTGATTATTTATTATGTAGTATTTATCAAGTTTTTTTTCTATTTTTCCATGATGATTACTAATTATTTCAGATATAAGGTTACCATTTTTATCGTATTTTTTTAATTCATTTATCTCTTTTATAGATTTAGGAGCTAGTGTGATACTATGTTTTTTCTCAGCACATGAAGTAATCATTAATGCTAAAAAAACAATATATATTATATACTTGATGGTTGTGATTCCTTATCCGATTTTATTGTTGGAATTATAGTATAGTTAGGATAATAGTAATAAAATATTATTTTAAATTTCTCTTCATATTGTCCCCATGGACAATAGATAAAATCCAGCTCCTTTTCTTATAATACAAAAGATAAATAATACTCTAAAGGAAAACAAAATGAAAACAGTAATCGGAACAGTCCAAGGACTAGAAGGTAAATTTTTTGCAAAAGATGCAGATGGTAATGTTGTAGAGCTTAAGAATGGTGATTCGATTACTAAAGATATGGTTGTTTTTGGAGATAAAAGTAATGCAGCAACAGCAAGTATTAAAATTGCAATGGCTGATAGTGACGAGATAGTCGCTATTGTAGGAACAGATGAACAACTATTTGATAGTTCGCTTGTTGATGGTCCAAGTTTTGAAGAAGGGCTAGCAAAAGATAGTATTGAAAATATTTTAGATCCTAGTATGCATGCAGAAGCGGATGCAGATGAAACAAAAATAGATGAAGCAGCAGCTAATGATGAAACTGCAGCCGGTGATGAAACACTAGGCGGACAATCAAATGATGGTGTATTTGATGCAAGAGATGGTGCTCAAGTAGATGTAAATACTGATCTTCGTAATGCTCAATTTGGTGGAGCAGCACCAACTACAGACACTCAAGCTATTTTTGATTATCAACCAATTGCAGGCGATAGCTTCGCAGGTGTAGATGATGATGGTTTAGCTGGTGGTATTAGAGATGGTGATGGTGTCACTTCAGTATTTACAGGTACTCTAAATTTCAGAGCTCTTGGTGACTTTCCTATAACAGTAGGTTTCTCAGCAATGGATGGACAAACAGGTATAGTTGGTATAGAAACAGTAACATATAGCTGGGATGCTGGTACAGAAACACTTACTGCTACTATCACTGGTGGAGACAGAGATGGAACTGATTTATTCATCGTTGAAATGACTGATTCAAGTACAGGTGACTATAGAATAGAGTTACTAGATAATGTACTACATCCTTCTCTTGATGGTCTTGATGGTGATAATACCCAAAATGATGTACTAGCAGGTTTAACTTTTACAGTAACAGATAATGATGGTGATTCTAGTAATGCTACATTGACTGTTAACTTTGAAGATGATATTCCTACTATAGAGGTCAGTGCTGGAGATGCAGATGAGCCGACACTACAAGTAGATGAAACAGACTTTACTACAGATGCAACAGCAAGCTTCGCAAACAGCTTCTCAAATACTCCAGTGTATGGAGCAGATGGAGCAGGTTCAGTTGTATCTACATTTGCATTAAATGCAACAGCTGGTAATAGCGGTTTGGTAGATACAGCAACAGGAGAAAATGTAGTATTAAGTGTGAATGCTAATACTGGTGCAGTTGAGGGTAGAACAGCTACAACTAATGACTTAGTATTTACAGTAACAACAGATAATGCTGGAAAGGTAACTCTTAATCAAGATAGAGCAGTAGTACACGCAGATGCAAGTGATCATAACGATGTAAGTGCAACAATCACAGATACTTTAATCACACTTACAAGAACAGATATTATTACAGATGGAGATGGAGATACAGCTACAGATTCAGCATCAATCAATATCGGTGCAAACATTAGCTTTAGAGATGATGGACCAACAGTAGATATTACACTTAACACAGATGGAGCAGTAGAAACAGATGAAACAGATGATTTAAGTACT
>JASFZD010000013.1:0-4294 GCA_045046645.1 Sulfurimonas sp.
ATGAGTAAAGAAATGATGCAAATCCCTGTAAAAGATTTACTGGAAAGCTTAAAAAGTGGCTATGAAGAGTATCGAGACTGTTTAGCAAACGGAAATGATGAAGAGGATTTGGGACATATAAAAGGGTATTGTATTACTATCGAACAGATTTTAGCAGCATATGCAAGGGTAACATCTTCTGAAATGTTAGAGATTAAGAATCCTATTATAGGAAATATTTCTCTAAAAAGAAAAAATATTATGATTAATTATAATGAGCCTGCTTATCTGCGAAAACAACGAGATTAAGATATTAACACAAATATAGCCACGAATCTCTATCACTATTAAAAGCCTATTTTATTCTATCTTAATTTATTTAAAAATCTTTTTGTTTTGTAGCGTGTAACCTCTTAAATTATGCATATTGCTCTTGAAGATATAACGATAGCGTCTCTCTATCTTTAGCTACAGCAAAAAATCCATTTGTATGCACAAATTTCATAGAGTTATCATGTGGCAGTGCTTTTGAACACAGCTCAAAGCTCCCTAGTTTTTTAGATGGTATTTTAACTTTCCAGCTATTATCTGCTTCATCTTCCCACACCACAGCTTTAATATTTGGCATTGTTTGTCCATTGATATACTTCGACCAGAAGCGGGTGTACCTATCTAACTCTATTATATTTTTATTCCCGTTAAAATAAAAAGAGTTGTTTACTATACTTTGTGCTTCCACTACGGCATCTTCATTGTATTGCATAGATTGCAATACAGTAAAGGCGAAATCTACTGCCTTGGTAAAACATAGATCTTGCTCATCCCTGTATATATCACCGTTAGAGTTGAAATGTTTTATCAAAGAAGGGTATTCAAATGGTTTGGCTTTTATGGCGCCTACATCATTTGCATCAACCATTTTAATAAGCTTGGTAATATTTGGATAGCTGTTTTCCTGATTCAAATACTCCCAAATAAGTCCGGCGCTACTTTTACCACCTTTATATTGATGATGATCAAAACATTTTTCCCCATCAAATTTTCTGCCAATATCAATGACCATATCATATTGAGAAAAATCTTCTGTATCGTGCTTGAGCCGTTGTACAGAAATATCATCATCAGTAAAAAGTTTTAAAAGTGCGATTGCTGTAACTTCATCTGCATGAAAGATACCATTGTGAGTTGCAATTTTTAGTTCCATGATTTATAATTCTACCTTGTAGTTTTTTCTGCTGTAGCGCTTTTTACTCGGTTTCACTCGCGTTACAGGGCTAAATCCCCAAGTAATTCTCTGTTTTTGTTTTGGTATGCTTATATTGATCTTTGTCTTCATATTTTTTCTCCATTTAGTTGTGTAATGGTATATAAAGCGTAGGACATATAGTGTCTGGTTTTATATTTTTAGGTTTTGCAGCAAAGTATCTATTTTGTTGAAGTTTTGCTCCATATCTATATCCAGCCTATTGATATTTTTCGGTCAGTTTGGTTCTGGCAGGAATCTTTTTATATCTTCTCTTGCTCTTGTGATCGCTACATAGGCTAAACGGTATTTTTCATCACTGCTGCTGTAACTGTTGCTGCACAAAGAGAAAAGATCCACATACGATACATCATAGCTGCTTCCTTGAAGCTTGTGGATTATAGATGCATGGATATACTGTACATCTGCGAACATGTTTTTCGCTTAATAAAAAGCTTTCCATAAATCTCTCCTTTGTGGAGATTTTGCTTGTTTAGCAGGTTTGTCGATTGATTTGAGTTTAGTATTGAAGGCATTAAGACTCATTGGATCAACCACTCTAAATGTCGGACCATACTCTTTGCACTTCCAGTAGTGAATCCCCAGACTCTGATGGTAGTTTAATTCAGCACTTTGAATCTCAACGATTTGACCATTATGATAAAGAGTGATATCATTGGCGCTGTAAGCATTTTTAAATCTTAATTGATCTCTAGGAAGAAGCGCTTGGGAGATTGTTAACACCTTTTTGTTCCCAGTATTTTGCACGGATAAGCCTATTAAAAGCATCGACATCTTTGTTTTTTTTGTCGCTATTATTTTATCCTCTTCATGCCATTTAACATTTTTATAAAAATCTGCCATAAACTCTTGTTCATCATAAAAGAAGTGCATCTCATCAGATGCGTGTTGATAAAAGAGTTCCGCCAAGGGGATGTAGTTTTTTGATTGGATCCGTTTTCTAAATTGGGTTGCTATTTTTATGATGTAGCTATCTTTTACCTGTCTTACAACCTCTTTAAGCGTATAGCTTTGAGGCAGATTATAAATGAGATTTTTCCCTTTGTTGATTGGTAAAAGCTGGTAAGAGTCCCTGATAAATAAAACAACCTTTACTTTTTCATCTTCGATGGCTTCTTGGATGTACTCATATAGCTCTTCACCCATCATTGAACTCTCATCAACGATCAAGATTGTAGTTTTTTCTTTCTCTTTTTTTGTTTTATCTACTGTAAAAGTCTCTGTTCCTTTATCATAATCGATAAAAGGTTTGATCCCTGAAAACGAGTGGATAGTTTTACAATTTGCTTGAATATTTTGTTCTTGTGGATGCCAGCTATCATACTAACTGCCTTATGTGTTGGTGCAGTAACGACAAAATTGTGTTTTAAAAATTCTCCATACTCAATAGCAGAATATTTCTCTATAAGATGTTTGACAATCTGTACCGTTAAGAATGTTTTACCCGTTCCTGCTGCATCTGTAAGGGATATTATATAGTCTTGGATATTGTAACTTTGCAAAAAATTCGTCACTCTTTCATCGATGAGAGATGTTATCGTATTAAAGACAGTTTGTTGATCAGGTGTCAAAGTGGGAAGCTGAACTTGTGCAATTTGAGTCATCGATACATCCTTCGTGTGTTGTGTTAGGAGAATAATACCGAATATTATGGACAGATAATGTCTATACTTTAATTAATCATTCCTCCTATTAGACCAAAGTTCTTATTCAATTTAACTTGTGGTATCTGTTTAAAATGAAACTTCTCTTTTGAGATTCTTGGAACAGTGTCAGTAACTATGTTTGCTAATTTAAACACACTTAATCTGTCGTTATTTTTTAAAGCATCTATTACGCTGTATGTAAATACACCGTGACCTTTATAACCCTCAAGAGCAACTTGATTAGCACTACTTGATACAATGTAGTTGATCTTCGCACTATCATGAGCAAGTCTATTTTTAGTGGCTTCATTATATATACTATCTATTGCTGCACCACTTTTACAAGTATCTAACAGCACTAAGTATTTATTGGTATAAATTTTAGAAAGATTTTCTTTGAGAAAGTCTATAGATATTTTTTTGCTAATTTTATATGGTATTAACTGATATTTACCATCTTTATAGGTACCATGCCCTGCTATATAAAGAAGAAAAGTATCGCCATATTTTATCTTTTTTGAAATTTCATCAAAAGTTTTTGTCAATGCTTCCTTTGAAACATTACTGTCATATAGATTGTATTTATGGACATGATTGAAAGAATTTTTATTCTTAGCAAGATAACTTCCTTGTACAGCTTCTGCATCTTTGACAGAATATTTTAAATCATACTCACTCTTTTCATAGTTGCTGATTGCAATAGTTAGAAAGTATAACTCCCTTTTTTGTTCAGATGCATCTGTTTTTACATTTTGAGAAGGGTATGTTTTTATTTGATTATTTATAATATAGTTAGCAACTATTTTTAAAATTTTGCTGGAGTTTGCTATATTTTTATCTTTGTCATATGCTTTAAATGAAATGGTATTTGTGCCTGGATCTAAAGTTAATACACTCCTATAGATTTTACAGCTTTTATTTTTTAATTTAATTTTTTTAATGCTAAAGCCTCGACTGCTTGGTGGGCTAATCGCTTGTCCATTGATAAGCAGTTTCGGATCAGCTATACCATTACCAGCATCACATATCTGGTATGTGAGTTCTACATCTTTATCATTGAGCATATTGTGCTGTAGTAAGCTTAATTTAGGAGGCTTAATATTAAGAAGAACAGATTTTACATCCATTGGAATAGTAACTTTTTTACCTGCAAGTATTTTTTTAATAAGATCTGGGCGATAAAACTTATCGAATAGTCTATCATTCTCTACAATACGAGCTTCTTTATATAGACCTTGGTTTTGATGATATTTTAATAAGTCTTTTCCTTTGCCGCCATAGGTGAATAGTCCTTTATGCGTATAAATTATCCAGTCTTTATCGTTCTTGATATACAAGGAAGCCATAGGATGAATTGGTACTTTTTTTAATAAAAACATTTTCATATACGATTTGAACTGTTTTG
>JASFZD010000014.1:0-11248 GCA_045046645.1 Sulfurimonas sp.
CATAGCCAGTATTATCTCTAAAGATTTTGTTTAAAAATAGAATTTCACCATTTTCATTGTAGATGAGTATCGGTATCGGGATAAACTCAATGATTTTTTTAAATCTATCTTTTTCTTGTTCTAAATCATACATCAGAAGTTTAATCTGAGTGATATCACGAATGATTTTTACAAAGTAGAGAGGATTAGCAGATTTATCTTCAAGGAGGATGACAGAAAGATTTACCCATATAATCTTTCCATTTTTACCGATATACCTTTTGTCAATATTATAGCTGTCTGCATTTTTGTTGAGTAATGCTTGTATTTGAAGCTTATCATTATCAGCATCATCAGCATAAGTAATATCTTTTACTTTCATATTTTTAAACTCATCTTTTGTATATCCTAAAAGATTGGATAAGTACTCGTTAGTATCTATCCATGTACCATTAAGTGTTACATGTGCAATCCCTATCTCAGCTTCTTCGAAAGTTAGCTTATAGAGTTCTTCTTGTTCTTGCAGTTTAGTTGATAATTTTTCTTCTTGTGTAATATCTGTACCTGAAGTGATGAGACCATTTACTTTTCCATTTTCGTCTTTTGTAAAGTGATTAACCCAAGACATAGAGTGGATTTCTTGGTTTGCGTCAATGATTGTATTTTTATGTAGTGTGGTAATGTCTTTTTGTTCACTTATTACAGTGTAAAATACTTTTTTAACCTGAGGGCGAATATCCAAAGGGATAAAGTTATCGATAAAGTTTTTACCAATAAGTTTTGATTTTTTAAGCTTTAAAATTTTACAACCTTCATCGTTTATCATCGTTATATTTTCATATACATCTAGTGCCATCACTAGTGTACCACTAATATTGAGGTAATGTTCCCCAAGGGCATGTTCACGCGCAAGTTGTGCCTTAAGTGCATTTTCCTTTGTAATGTCATGAAAAGAGAGTACTGCACCTGTTATTTGATTGTTAACCATGATAGGGTTTTGTGCGACTTCTACTTCTATGGAAGTGCCATCCTTCTTCCAAAACAGATCTTTTTTGCTAACTGATTTCCCTTTACTTAATTCATTGTGAAGTTTACAATCATAAAAATGATAATTAGAACCATCTTCTTTAGTATGATGCCATATTCTGTGAGCATTATTGCCTATGAGTTCATCTTGAGAAAACCCAAGTAGTTTAAGTGTTGCTTCATTGACAAAGGTGTGATTTCCATCTAAATCAAGTCCGATGATTCCATCTTGAGAAGAGTTAAGTATTTCTGATAGTGTTTGCTGTGTAAGCTGTTCGTTGTGGATAGAGAGATGGAGTTCTTCATTTGAGCTTTGGAGTTCTTCATTTGAAGTTTCTAGTTCTTCATTAGAACTCTGTAACTCTTCATTTGAGCTCTGCAACTCTTCGTTGAGTAGCTGCATATTTTCCTTGTTGATGATAAGCTCATCTGCAAGGAAATGATTATCTTCTTGGATTTGCTCTATTTGAGAAGTGAGATTTTTAAGCATTAAAGAATCGTTTTTTAAGAGAAGTTCATTTGTATTAAATTGTAAATCTTTTGTATTCATTTGCTGAAAATAAAGTAAAACCATAAATGCAGAGTCTTGCGTTTGGAAAGGGTGTGCTATGATTTTGACAAACTTTTTATCATCTTTTTCTAAGTTCATTTCAATAAACTTTGTCTCTTGAATCACCTTAGAAGAAAAAGTACGGTTGATAATCACTTTTAAGTCATAACGAAGTTTTTTATCAATATTGTCAAGAATATTTAGCGTCACAAAACCATCTGTGATATGAATAAATGGTAAATCGCCTTTTTTGTAAACTATAGAATGTTCTTTGTTGACAAGAATACAGTCTGATGAAAAAAAGTTAAAAATTTTATGTGCTATCTCTTGTTCTATTCCTTCATATTTATGAGTTAATATCTCTTTTTCTTGTTTTTGAATTGTTTCTTTTTCTTTTAAATGTTGAGAAAAATAGTGAGAAGATATTTTTAGTGGCTTGGCTAACTCCTCTTTTTTATAAATTTTATATTCATTATTAATTGCCTTAAAGTATTTTGCAGAACTTATAATGGACTCGGATGAACCTAAAAACAGGATACCCTCTTTTTTAAGTGCATAGTTAAATAACTTAAACACCTCTGTTTGTATTTGTGGCAATATATAAATGAGGAAGTTTCTACAACTTATGAGATCTTGGTTTGTAAAGGGAGGGTCATTTAAAATATTATGGTTAGTAAAAATAATTTTTTTTCTAATTGATTCTACGATTGTGTAGTTATCTTGAGATTTTATAAAATACTTTTGGAGCAAAAGAGAATCCATATCCTTAAGAAGTTCATTTTGATAGATTCCTTTTCGTGCTTTAGAGAGGGCTGCTTCATCTATGTCCGTAGCAAAGATGTGAACATCAAAAGTTTTGTTAATTTCTTTACTTATTTGATCAACTAAAATAGCTAAAGAGTAGGCTTCTTCACCAGTTGAACAGGCAACAGACCAAAGTCTTAGTTTATAGTTATTTGGCTTGTCTGTTAAGTAAACAAAGAGTTCATTTTTAAGTACATTAAAGGCTTCTTTATCGCGAAAAAATGTTGTGACACCTATGAGAATGTCTTGATGTAAGTTGTGAAGTTCAGCATTATCTGTTTTGATATAAAAAAGATACTCCGCAAAAGTGCTTAGATGTAAAAATGACATTCTTCTGTTGATTCTTCGTATAAGTGTTTCATTTTTGTATTTATTGATATCAAGGTTCTCTTTTTCAAGTAAGAGTTGCCTCAGTGCTTCAAGAGGTGATTCTAAAAGTTCTTTACTTGCAGGCAGAGCATTATTTTTAGCAAAAAGTATGGCTGTTAGATTTTTCCCAATCTGTTTTAGATCTAAACTATAGTCGATTTTTTCACTCTCTATTGCAGAGAGAGGCATACTCTCAAACTCTGCTTCATGTGGTGATTGGGCTATGGTAATCCCACCTTTTTCTTTGATACTTTTTATACCCTCAGTTGCATCTCTCCCAGAACCTGTTAAAATAATACCGATACAGTTACTGCCTTTATAGTCTGCTAAAGCTTTAAAAAATATATCTATAGATGGCGTTGGCGTGTGAGGAGATTTATCTCTTTTGTTAAGAATGAGATGATTATTTTTTAGAATAAGGTCAAATGCAGGGGGAATGATATAGAGATGATTAGGTAAAAATGTACACCCACTCGTTATCTCTTGAATAGGCATAGTCGTGAAAGAAGAGAGTATTTCTACAAGAGCACTTTTTTTATTGGGATCAAGATGCTGGGCTATAATGTAAACAAAATTTTCTTCTTTTGGAAGTAGGGGAATAAGCTCCTCAAAAGCATGAAGACCTCCAACACTCGCACCGATAGCAACATAAGTATAATTTTGCATATAAAATACCTCTGTGATTATAATAACATAATTATATATAAAGGGAATTTAAGATAATATGAGACTATGAATGATTTAAAACAATTAAAAAATTTATGTAAAGATTTTCAAGTCTTATATGTTGAAGATGATGAAGAAATACAGAAAATAATGCACGAGTATTTGAAAAAGTTTTTTTCAAAAGTAAATGTTGCAAATGATGGCTTAGAAGGTTTAGAAGCTTATAAAAAAAATTCCTTTGATATAGTTATCACAGATATCTCTATGCCAAATATGAATGGCTTAGATATGATTGAAAAAATAAAGGAAATAAATCAAGAACAAGCTGTTCTTATTACAACTGCACATACGAGTTCTCAATATATGAGCAGAGCTATAAAGTACAGTGTCGATGGGTATATTATCAAACCTTTTGACCTTTTTCAGTTAAACAGCGAGCTTTTTAAAATAACACAAAAAATCAAAAAATTTGCCGAAAATGAAGAGTATAAAAAACATCTGCAACGCATGATAGAGCAAAAAACTTCTGAACTTAACAGTATGATGAGTTTTCAAAAATACAACTATGATAAAACACTTCTTTCTATGGTGGAGATGATAGAAGATAGAGATACTTACACAGCAGGACATAGTCAAAGAGTTGCAAACTACTCTAAACTTATAGCCAAAGATATGAATTACTCTATGCAAGATTGTGAAAAAGTTTATCAGGCAGGTGTCTTGCATGACATTGGAAAGATTGCGACACCTGATGTTATCTTACTAAATCCACATGCATTAAATGAACTTGAATACAAGCTGATTAAAGAGCATGTAAATGTTGGGTATCGTTTACTTCGAAATATTCCGATGTTTGAAGAGTTGGCTGAGATTGTATACTCTCATCATGAACATTATGATGGAAAAGGTTACCCCAGAGGTTTTAAAGGGGATGAAATTCCACCACTTGCAAGAGTGATGATTGTTGCAGACGCTTTTGATGCTATGACAACAAACAGAATTTATAAAGCTAGAAAAACTGTTAAGCAAGCCTTAAGTGAACTCTCTGTTTTGCAAGGAACACAATTTCCTCCAAAAGTTGTTCAAAGTGCTTTAAGAGTTCTAAAAAATATTAAGCTAGATGAAAATATCAATCAACTCCCTCATACTGAAGTGGAAGAAGAACGCTTTGCTTACTTTTACAAAGATATACTCTGCAACGCTTATAATGAAAGCTACTTAGACTTAATGCTAGTAAAAAACAGTTCTGAAAATAAACTACAATTTATGACTATTATAGCTTTAAAAAACTTCACGAAATATAATGAAAAATATGGCTGGAAGCAGGGAGATGAACTACTTAAACATATTGCAGAGTTTTTGCGTGACAAGTATAAAAAGAGTTATATTTTTCGAATTTTTGGAGATGATTTTATCTTGCTAAGTAAAGAAGAACTAGAGTTGAATCAAATAGAGTCTAATATAGATGATATATCAAAACATGAACTTAAATGCGCTGTAAAGGTTTTGAATCTATCAAATGTAAATATTAATAAGATAGAATATCTCGTAAACAATATAGAGTAAATAGATGAAAATACAAACGCAGTATAACTATGAAAAAGTATGGACTCTAACAAAAGAGGATGAACTTTTAAAGATAATAGCTGAAGAAGTTGGTGATGCTGACCCTTTAGGCACACTTCTATATATCAAAGAATCTATAAAAAATGGCAAGATTATAAGTGTTGGTTCTTGCAGGTTTAAAAAAGGATAGTGATAATGGATACACAATTAGAACAGGTCAATAACTTTTATAAGATAATCGTAGAGTTTTTTGTTAACTACTCTTTTCAGATAATAGGCGCAATTATTATCATACTGATAGGAGTTGTTGTTTCTAAATATATTCAAAAGGCACTTCTAAAAGTACTTTTAAATAATGGAGTAGATGAAACAATAAGTAAATTTAGTACAAACTTTATCCGTTTTTTAATCATTGCGATAATGTCTATTATAGCACTTGGAAAACTTGGCATTTCTATTGCTCCATTCATTGCAGCTTTAGGTGCTATCTCTTTGACTGCTGGTTTAGCACTTCAAGGTAGTGTGTCAAACTTTGCAGCAGGAATTATTTTGGTTATAACGAAACCATTTAAGATAGGAGATACACTTACTGTACATGATATCTATGGTGAAGTAGAAGATATTAAGCTTTCTTATACCGTTTTAGTAAATGAAGATAAAGAGCAGATAACGATACCAAACAAGTATATGATAGGTGATGTTTTGGTGAACTCTTTTAACAATAGGATAGTAGAGGGTAGTGTTGGAGTCTCATATGATAGTGATGTCCAAAATGCTATCGAATTGATAAAGACTACACTAAAGTCTAACCTTAATGTTAGTCAAGAGAGTGAAGTTATCGTTGGAATAGAAAAGTTCAATGATAGCAGCGTGGACATCGCTTATAGATACTGGGTGCCAACAAAACTTTTTTTTAAAACGCAGTATGAAGTAAACTTGATAATATTAAACGCACTTAATGATGCAAATATAACGATACCATTTCCTCAAAGAGAAGTAAGAGTTTTAGGAGATGAAAATGTTTCAAAATAGCGATGTAGCAAAGTTACTTTTACGGGTGAGTTTAGGAGTATTAATCCTTTTTCATGGAGTACATAAACTTATATATGGTATAGGTGGAGTAAAAGCTATGGTAAGTTCTGCTGGACTTCCTGAATTTCTCTCTTATGGTGTTTTTGTGGGTGAGTTGATAACTCCTATCTTTATCGTTTTGGGTCTGTACGCACGCGTTGCCTCTTTGGTTCTTGGTGTCAATATGCTCATGGCAATATTTTTAGCTTATGGATTTTCATTTTCGCTCTCTAAGTATGGTGGTTTGGCAATGGAGAGTCCATTACTATTTTTGATTATGGCGATTTTAGTTTTTATGCTTGGAAGTGGAAGATACGCAGTAAACTCAAAATAGTTTACTGAGTTTAACATTTAGGGATGTGGAACTTTAAGTGTAGAGTTGAGACTCCATCCTATCGCTGCCATAAGAACAACTACGGTAAACGCAGATAAAATATCATATGCGTTTGTAAGATAAACTAGCCATAAAAGAATAGCCCCAAGAGGTGTTGGCACACCTGTAAAATAATTATCTACTTCACCAGCATCTGCGTTTATGTTAAAGTGAATAAGTCTACGAAGCCCTGCTATCACATAAGCGATACTAACAACAGAAGCGATAAACATACTAAATCCACTAAGTTGTGAAGCATAAACAGCTTGAAAAATCAAAAAGACAGGGACAAGCACAAAACTTAAAAAGTCTGCAAAACTATCAAGTTGAATCCCAAACTCATTTGAAAGATTATACTTTCTAGCAATCTTTCCATCAAAAATATCAAAAGCCCCACCAATCCATGCTAAGATAATAGCAGTTGTGAAATTGTTTTGTGTAATATTGTAAGTTGCCATAAGACCTGCTGTAATATTTACAAATGTAAAAAGATTTGCTAGGTTGAAGTGGGATGATGGAATGTATAAAAATTTCATAAATATCTCTCTTAATTTTAATTTTTATAATTATATCAAAGGATAGTTATAAAAGAATAAAAGAAGAATACTTTATTATAATGATATTTACTATCATTATTAAGATTGTTGTAAGATATGTTAGAATATAATTCTTACAATTAATTTATTAGGATGATTTTATGAATGTTTATATAAAACTTTTTACACTTTCTCTACTACTTGTTTCTTTAATAAATGCCCAAGAAGTGACTCAAAAAAGAGATAGAATAAACTCTGTAAGAAAAGTTGTGGATAGTGTTGGTAAGATAGAAAAAAAAGATATTTCTATGGTAGATAGCTTTAAACATATGTTTACAGATGGTAAAGTCTCCGGTCAAGTAAGAACTATTTATGCTGCTTATAATCAAAAAGAAGCAGGTGCTCAAGATACTTATGCAACAGCCATCGGTGGAATACTCAAGTATGAGTTAGCTGAGTTTAAAGGATTTAATGCTGGAGTTGCTGTCTACACTTCGCATGATATTGCTTTTGCAACTGGTAGTGGAGTAAAACAAAATAGTGAAATATCTTCTACATCTGGAGATTACACAGAGATGGCAGAAGCGTATATAAACTATGAGTATGAAGATTTAAGCCTTAGAGTAGGGCGACAAGTGTTAGATACACCACTAGCAGATAGTGATGATATACGAATGATACAAAACAGTTTTAACGCATATGTTTTATCTTATAATTATGCTGAAGTAGAGTTTATGGCTGGAAATATCCAATCATGGCAAGGAACAGATGCTGGACTAGATGATGCTTGGCAAGATATTGGTTCAAATGGAGCCAACTTTGCTGGTTTGGCATATAATGACGGATTGGAATTTGGCGTGTGGTATTATAATATTACGAGTAAATTAAACGCAGTTTATTTTGAATTTGGTGGCAGTTATGAGCTCAACAAAGATATGCAAATATATGCAATGACTCAATATCTTAATGAAAAAGAGTTAAACAGTAGTGGTTTTGCTGCAAATATTTATGGTGCTATGTTTGAATTTGTAGCGTATGATATTGGTTTTAATGTAGCGTATAATAAAGCAGATAAAAAAACAGGACTTGCGAGTTTTTCTGGAACAGGTGGAGGTTCACTCTTTACTAGTATGGATACCATGATAATAGATAATATTGCGATAGATAGAGAAGCAGATGCTTTTGTAGCTGGATTAAGTTATACATATGATGATTTTAATTTTCTTTATGCTTTTGGTGATTTTAATGGAGATGCAGATAGCTCAAATGTAAAAGCACATATAGTGGAGCAGGATATTGGCTTTGAGTATAATGTAAATGATGAGTTTTTAATAGCTGCTCTTTATGTGCTTAGTGAAGATAAAGAGTCGAGTGCTAAAACTGCTGATGACTGGGAGCGTGTTCAGGTTATAGTAAATTATAACTTTTAACTTAAGTTCGTATCAAACCTTAAAGTAGTATAATATTTTAAGGTATATCCTAATTGATAATGATTATAATTTTAAAAATAAAAAAGAAAGTAAACAATGAAAAAACTAATAGAGTGCGAAAAAGGTGAGAAAGTTATAGTAAAGAGACTAAACGCAGCAAATGAACTTAAACAAAGACTGATATCTTTTGGAATAATGAAAGAAGCAGAACTTGAAGTTTTAGAGCATGCGCCAAGAAAAAAAACTATAGAAGTGAAAGTAGATAAGATGCGTTTAGCACTTCGTGCTGAGGAAGCAGAACTTATAGAGGTACAAAGTATATGAGTGAATTAGAAGAAAAAAAATGTCCAATCATATCTAAGCATATTAAAGTAGCACTTGTTGGACAGCCAAATGTTGGAAAAAGTATGCTGATAAATTCAGTATCAAACGCACATTTACATGTAGGAAATTTTTCTGGTGTAACTGTTGATAAAACAGAAGTCTTGTTTGATTATAAACAGCACTGTTTCACTGTGGTTGATTTACCTGGAACTTATGCGTTTACGGATTATACTATAGAAGAGAGAGTTACACATGATTATCTTTGTGCAGAAGATTACGATATTATTATCAATGTGGTAGATTCAACAAACCTAACAAAAAACCTACAACTAACAGCCGAACTGTTGACAATGAGTAAAAAAGTTGTTATTGCTCTAAACATGAGTGATGAAGCTCAAAAAGAGGGCGTAAATATAAATGCAGAGTATATGTCAGAACTTATCGGTGTCTCTTGTGCGAAGGTTTCAGCTGTTACAAAAGAGGGTATAGAAGAACTTATCTCTGCTGTGATAGATACCTTTGAAAAACCAAAAAAAGAGGTTAAGCTTATCTTTAGTGAAGCTGTCGAAGAAGAGATAGCGACAATAGTGAATTATCTAAAAAAACATAACTACGGTGCAGTAAACAGTTATAGAAATATTGCAATAAATCTTTTAAAAAATAATAAAAAAACTTATGAAAAACTGCATGATGATCCTATCTGGACAGAACTTCAACCTATACTTATAGAAGCTTCACAACATATTGAGCTTCACCACGACAGTGATGATATTAAAGAAGCATTTGCAGAAGAGTATTCTGCATTTAATCGTGGTATCGTGGCTGAGGTTGTCCAACAAAAGGCGCAAGTTGAAAAAATAACACTAACCCAAAAGATAGATAACACACTTATTCATCCTATTTATGGTATTCCTATCTTTCTATTTTTTATGTGGAGTCTTTTTCAACTGACTTTTGAAGTTGGTGCTATTCCAATGGATTATATTGATGCCTTTTTTGGTTGGCTTGGTGATACTCTTGGTGCTACGATAAGCAATGATGATGTGCGTTCTTTCGTGGTTGATGGTATCATAGCTGGTGTTGGTGCTGTTGTTCTTTTTGTTCCTAACATCATCATTCTTTTTATCGGTATTGCTCTTTTAGAAAGTACAGGGTATATGTCAAGGGTTGCTTTTTTACTTGATGGCTTTTTTCATAAATTTGGACTACACGGGCAAAGTTTTATTCCCCTTGTAACTGGTTTTGGATGTTCTATCCCTGCTTACATGTCAGCTAGAATCCTTAAAAATGACCGAGATAGACTGCTTACTCTTTTTATCATCGGTTTTATGTCTTGTGGTGCAAGATTACCTATATATGTACTTTTTGCAGGTGCATTTTTTGGTCCTGAAATGGCAGGAAATATACTCTTTTTGATTTATATTTCAGGAGCCCTTATAGGAATTATGGCAGCAAAAATCTTAAAAATGACTGCGTTTAAAGGTGTAGATGAACCTTTTGTTATGGAGATGCCAAAGTATAGAATGCCTTCGGTAAAATTGATTTGGCATACGGTACTTATAAAAACAATGATGTATCTTAAAAAAGCGGGTACTTTTATCGCTGGAGCATCTATGCTTATTTGGTTTTTGAGTAACTATCCACACAATCCAACTCTAGAACAAGAATATGGAGTAAAAATAGAAAAGGCAGTAGATGAAACGCAGCAAGCTGATTTGAAAAATGAACTCTCAAGTGCCTTATTAGAACAGAGTTACTTAGGAACAATAGGAAAGTTTTCAGAACCACTTTTTGCACCACTTGGTTTTGATTGGAAGATGAGTGTAGCACTTCAAACAGGACTTGCTGCTAAAGAAGTAGTTGTTTCCACTCTGGGTGTTTTATATGCACTTGGAAGTGATGTTGACCAAGAGAGTAACTCTTTAGTAAATGCTATTAGTAAAAATATTCCTTTTGCTTCTGCTGTTGCGTTTATCGTGGTTATAATGATTTATCTTCCTTGTCTTGCTGCTTCTGTTGTTTTTACTCGTGAAGCTGGTGGTATTAAGTACTTCTTCTATCTTTTAGGTTTTACTTCTGTGGTTGCCTATGGATTAGCATTTATAGCTTATAATGTTACAAAATTCTTAGTTTAGCAAAGGAAGAGATAAGTATGCAAAAAATATTAATGATTGAAGACGATTTAGAATTAGCAGAAATTTTAACAGAGTATTTAGAACAGTTTGAATTTAAAGTTATTACAGAAGATGATCCTTTTAAAGCTGTAAGTATATTGAAGTTGGAGCCATTTGATTTGGTTATTTTAGACTTAACACTTCCTGGAATGGATGGGTTGGAAGTTTGTGAAGCTATTCGTGAGCGTCAAGATATTCCTATCATTGTTTCATCAGCTAGAAGTGATGTGACTGATAAGATAAAAGCTTTAGAACTTGGTGCAGATGATTATCTTCCAAAGCCTTATGACCCTCGTGAACTTGAAGCAAGGATTAACTCAGTACTGCGTCGTTATGAAGCAAAAACTGAAGCAAAAACTGAATCAAAGAGTGATTTTAAA
>JASFZD010000015.1:0-13096 GCA_045046645.1 Sulfurimonas sp.
GCAAAAACTAAACTTATCACAGAGTATAGTGTCAGTAGTGCAGCACCTCATGACTCAACAGAGTTGGAAAATATTATTAGTGAAGATGATAAAATCCTCTATGCAGACAGTGCCTACAGAAGCAAGAAAATAGAAGAAAAACTTAAAGCCAAAAATATCACTAGTCATGTCCATGAAAAAGGCTACAGAAATAATCCATTAGACGAACAGCAAAAACTTACAAACAAAATGAAATCAAAAATTAGAGTAAGAGTAGAACATGTATTTGGATTTATGACTAACTCGATGAATGATGCACTTCATATGACCTCTATAGGATTAGAGCGGATAGAATCAAGTATCAGCTTCTTAAATCTAACCTACAATCTCTTTAGATATAAACAGCTTGTAAGATATAAAAAGATACAAATAATGTAAAAGAAGAAGAAAATTGAATAGATTTCATAGTTTTTACTTGAAATCTATTCAGTTTTTTAGATGTTAATCTGGAAAATTTGTTAGAATAAAAAAATTAAAATAGGAATCTCATATTAGACTACTTTGGAAGTGGTTTTTAGAGGTTCCCTGTACTTAATGCTGTTAAAAGCATTCAAACAAACAATATCTTTATTTTCGGCGATATTGATGATGCTGGAAAGCTAGATTATGTCTGGCGAAACTGCGCAAAAGATGCCGGGCTAATTAGACATAGACTATATTCAACCAGACACACGTACTCAACATTGATGCTTAAAGACAATATTGTTAGTGTCAATGAATTGGCGGGGCTATTAGGACACTCGTCAGCTAAAACAACACTTGAAAAATATGCCGCGGTAATTGATGCAGAGGAGATAGAATTAGACTCTGATTTTTCACTGTATGGTGACACCACGGTTACAACCGAGAATGATGAAAGCAGGAAACCCCTAGTATAAGGGGTGTATAGGATATATTCGAAAACCTAAGATAGGTTTTCATAAGCCCTTTATTTATGGGGCTTAATCTATCAACTACTCTCAATTAAAACTTTTTTACTCAAAACTATCTATCTTATTTAATTTAGGAATATTTTTTGCTTTAGAATAAGTAAAAAAGTGATCTAATGAAACAAATTCTATTTTTTATCTTTATCACACTAACATCTTTATACGCTAAAACAACAGACTTCTCTATAGTTATCAACAAACCATTTAACGCGGCTCTGTTTGATGTTACTGAGGATTATGACAGAAGTATCTCTGCTGTAGGATTTAGTAAAGATTATAAAAAAGATGCAAATCCAAGTCAGACTTATACCAATGCCTTTGATTATTTAGCAAGTGTTTCAGGTCATAATGGCACACAGATGCACCTTATAAAAGTAAATAACAGGGCTAAAATAATTCTCTCAAACGCATCAAAATTATCAAGATTTAGTGAAGCGATAGCTCTTGTAAAAACACCATCAAATGGCTACTTTATAGGTGGTTATACCATGGATGGTTCTCTTTTGGTTTTAAAGCTAAACGCAACAGGTAACATAATCTTTACAAAAACATTCGGCACAAAAAATTATGACAGAATGAACAATCTTATACTTATGAGTGATGGTGGTGTTTTGGCTGTTGGCTCATCTGTAACTTCTCGCTCAACAAGTGATAATAAATTCCAAACAGGTCTTGGACAAAACGATATCTACATCACGAGATTTTCAAAAAATGGACAAAGACTCTGGAGTAAAAAGTATGGCACACAGCATGATGATAGAGGAATCGATGCGGTAGAGGCACGGGATGGTTCTATCGTAGTTATTAGTACAACTGCGTATGATAAACACAAAGATGTAACACTTATGCGCATAACGCAAAATGGTAACAAAATGTGGCTTAAACATTATAAAGGTGAAACATTAGTCACTCCTCATAAAATCATACGACTGCGTGATAATAATTTTGTAGTAACTTTAAGTCAATATGACACTATGCAAAAAGAGCAAATTAGATTAATAAAATTTGATCTTTATAAAAATATTCTTGAAGATAAAAAGATTTTTACTACCTATCCAAGTGTAATGAACGATATAAAAGAATTTTCAGATGGAACACTTATGGGTGTTGGTTATGTCAAAGACACTTACAACACTGATGGTTTGGTTATGCTCTTTGACACACACTTAAATATGTTAAAACAAGAACATTATGGTGGCGAAAATTACGATGTTTTTAATGCCTTAAGTATACTACACAACTCACAAGTAGCTGTTGTAGGTGTTTATACAAACGAGAACTCTCAAGAGACAAATATGTGGCTAGTAAAACTTAACAAAGATGCTACAATGGCTCAAATATCTATGAGTACCAGCACTTTTTACGAAAAACTTTCCCAAATATACAAAGAAGAGATAAATGAAAAGAAAATTATCATCGGAGAGGATTTAAGCATTAATTTTATAGACAAAAATTTATACTTTAAAGTCGGTGCTTATAAACTAACACAAAAACAAAAAGAGTTTTTAAATCATTTTGCTAAAAAATTGATGCCATTTTTGAAAATAAATCAAGAAAAGATATCTAACCTTGAAGTAAATGGCCACACTTCTAGTGAATGGAAGGGAACTGATTTTACTGACACATATCTCAACAACTCAAAATTATCACTTGAACGCTCATTTTCAACTCTAAGTTATATATTCTCCAAACAATCAAAAAATGCACAAATATTACTAACTAAAATACTTAAAGGGAGTGGACTTAGTTACTCTAAAAAAATCATATTAGATTCCAGTGAAGATAAAGTGCACTCAAGAAGAGTTGCGTTTAAGATTATTTTGAAGTAGCACTCTCACGAAAGTCGAGTCTTGTTTTATCTTGTTTTAACTTTTTATAGAGTTTGAACTTAGCTTTTGTTAGTTCTTCATCACTATAAGAAAATTCACTCTTAAGTTTTTCATCGTTTATTAACGCCGTATCCATAGCAAAAAGCTTTAACTCTTTTTTTGTTAATTTTGCTTTTAAAATACCATATAAATTTTTGTCATCTACTATAATATTTATCACATCTATCTTACAAAATTCACTCAGTTTTTCTCTAAAATCATTCTCTTCGTGGTATTGTCTCCACACTGTTCTTTCTAGCATATTTATATTTTCTCCAATATTTTTCTTAAATCTTTCTCTTTGATGATGATATTTGCCTCTTTTTGCAAAATTTCTCTAGCACAAAATGCAACTCTTGTTCCTGCGTGAGCAAACATACTCAAGTCATTTGCCCCATCGCCACAAACTAAAGTCTCTTCTTCGCTGATGCCAAGTATATTTTGTAAACGCAGTAGCATATCACCTTTAGAATGTGAAAACATCATATCTCCACCAACTAAACCTGTTAGCTTTCCATTCTTTTCATGAAGTACATTTGAGAAGTCTGCATCGTAACCTAAAATATCTTTTGCATACCCAGTAGCACTTCTAAAACCACCACTAAAACAGACGACTTTTATCCCTCTGTCTTTAAGCTCAGCTATAGTCTCTTTTGCACCATTCATATATGGAAGGTTTTGGCTTATCCTCTCAACTACAGAATAATCTAGCCCTTTTAGAAGCCCTACTCTTTGCTGTAATGACTCAAAAAAATCAAGTCTTCCACTCATGGCTTCTTCTGTAATAAGAGCCACTTCTTCACCGATACCAAGTTCCTCGGCAAAAAAATCTATCGTTTCTCCATCCATTAATGTAGAATCGAAGTCAAAAACTGCTAATTTCAACATATAATCACTCTCTTTTGTTATAATGTTGCAATTATAGCGAATTAGGATTTTTTTTGTTTGATAAACTCATAAATAAGTTAAATGATGGCACTTTTATAACTCTTGAAACTACGCCTGGACATTCTGCACAGTTCTCTCCAACCATAGACAAGATAGAAGCTTTAGGTCTAGGGGATTTAGTTGATGGCTTTTCTACTACAGATAACCCTCTTGCAAAACTAAAATACAATGCTCTTTTTGCAGCAAAAATGTTGCAAGAGAGATTTGACAAACCTGTTATTGCAACTATGAGCATGAGAGATAGAAATAAGATAGCACTTCAATCAGACTTATTGGGTGCTAATGAAGTCAATGTTAGAGCTATCTTGGCTCTTACTGGTGACCCTGCAACTATCTCAGATCAGCCTCATGCTAAAGGTGTCTTTGAAGCTGACAGTTCACTTATGCTTGATATCATCTCTGCGTTTAACTCTGGGATGGATTTTGCAGGAAAACCGTTAACTCATCAACCAGAACATATCTACCCTTTTGCTGTTGTAAACTCATATGCTAAAAACCCTAAAACACTGCAAAAAAAGATACAAAAAAAGATAAAACATGGTGCTCTAGGCATCGTAACACAACCTGTATATGATTTAGAAAACGCAAAGCTTTTACTGCAGATGAAAGAAAACGCCAACCGTGAATGTTGTCCAGAAAAGAAAAAAGGAGAGCTAATCTTTGGTGTGTTTCCCATCACAAAACTAAGAACGGCTCAGTTTTTATCAGCTCATGTTCCCGGTATAAATGTTCCAATTTCTTGGATAGAAAAGCTTAGAATAGCACATGCAAAAGGCGAGAAAGAAGAGTATAAAGTTGGATTTGAGCTCAGTAAAAATCTTTTTGAAGATTTAAAAAAACTCCATCCAAAGATTCACCTTATGACAGCAAATCAGTTTCAAGTAGCAAAAGACATATTGACTTAAACAAGAGTCTCTAAATCTTTTAAACTTTGAATATTTATATCATTTAGTTCAAAATGCTTATAACTCATATGAACATCTGTACCTTCTAAAACATCTTCTAGTTGTACAAGATATTTTTCTATCTCAAAATGCTCTTTATTTAAAATAATAAAATTATCGCCATTCATTCTAAAAACAAAATCATCTTTATTAATGTCTTCAAGTACTTTTGCAAAAGTTCCCAATAAAACATCCCCTTTTTCCCAATTATATTTTTTATTGTATTGAGTAAAATTATGTAAATTTATGTGATATAAACATTTCAGATTAAACTCACTCAAATGATTATAAGTCAACACAAATTCTAAATAATCTTTATTAAAAATATTTGTTACTTGATCTTTATAAAAATAAGCAAATCTTGCTTTTTCTATCTTCGTTTTTGGAAGTTGTGAAATGTTAGTGTCAATCTCAAGATTTTTTAAAGCAACAAGAGCAGCTTTTACTACAAGTGGATTAAATTGTTTTCCTGAAAGTGTCTTAATCTCGACAAGTGCTGTGACAACATTTTTTCTACCTTTATAAATCCTATTTGTCGTCATAGCATCAAAGGAATCTGCTAATGTCATAACTTGAGACATCATAGGAACATTATCTCCCTTAATCCCCTTAGGATACCCACTTCCATCATAATGTTCATGATGATGGCGTACAATTTCAGCAATATCTTTGTAAATATCAACATTTTTAAGAAGTTCATAACTCACAACAACATGCTCTTTAATAATCTCATACTCTAACTTGTTAAGTCTTCCAGGTTTTAAGAGAATTGCATCTGGCGTAGAAATTTTACCTATATCATGAAGCATACAAGCTCTATGCAAATCATCTAACACCTCTTGGTTAAAGCCCATCTCTTTAGCAATAAGTGACGCATATTTACCAACTCTTTTAGTGTGACCTGCGGTATAACTATCTCTTTTTTCTAAAATATCCACAAGTGAAAATATATGCTGTTCATAATCTTTAATCTTTGTTTCTAAAATCTTTTTGGCTTCTTTTTTTCCATAAAATATCACAAGTAAACCTAAAATGTATAATAATACAATGATTGATACATCAACAGAAGAGTGTTCAAAAGCTTCTCTATAATACTCTTTCATTGGGATTGAGACAGATACACCACCTCTAATATCGCCAATTTTGTACCCTTGAAAAGCATGACATTTCAAACAAGACTCCTGAGTTACCAAAGGTCTTAAGTAACGATAATACTCTTCACCATTTATGAAGCTCTTAGTTTCTGAAGACAAGCCTGCTATTTCTGCTGTTTGAAGTGCTTGGTCTTCCCATACATCTGGCTTATTTTTAGGATTCATCAAAATTCTACTTGTAATATGTCCTTTTGTCCCATACAAGTGAGAATAATCTCGCATCATTTCTGTTAAAGTATAGGCTGGATTCATAAGTGTTAACTGCTGTCCATCTGTTGTATTAACATCACGATTTTTAATATTTGATAGATACGGATTAGGAGGTGTTCTTTTTGTGATAGGAACATAAACCCCACCATGAGATGCCACCCATGAGCGGTATGCTAAATCTTTTTTGACACTGACTAAAGCCTCATGCTTAGCCGACTTATCTGCATATTTATAGTTTTCTTTTACTGAGACAAACCCTGCAATAAGCATAATAATAGACCATATAACAACAATCATATAAACAACTCTGTTGATAAATCGTGCTTTATAGCTCATTTTATTTCCTTCGTACATATTTTAGCTTCAATTATCTTATATAGATATTATCTTCACTCTTTTTTGCTATAATTTCATCAATGAACAGACTAGGATAACTATGATTGATTTAAAACTATTACAAAAAGATTTTGAAAATATTAGTGCAAAACTGATGCGTAAGGGTGTAAGTGCCCAACTTTTAGAAAGTCTTAAAGCAAAATTTGAAGAGCTAAAAATAGCTAAAGTAGAATTTGAAACACTTCAAGCAGACCAAAATGCTATGAGTAAAGAGTTTGGCTTGTATAAACGCGAAGGCAAAGATATAAGTGAACTAAAAACTCGCGTAGATGCCAATAAAACAAAAGTAGCTGAAGCTATCGAAGTACAACGCCAAGAACAAGAAGAGTTAGAAAAAATTGCTATGAGTGTTCCAAATATTCCTGATGACGATGTTCCAGATGGTGAAGATGAAGAAGATAATGTAGAGCTAAAGAAAATATTAACACCTAAAAAATTTACTTTTACTCCAAAAGAACATTGGGAACTTGCAGAGAATAATGGCTGGATAGACTTTGGGAGAGGTGCAAAACTCTCTGGAAGTCGTTTTAGTGTTTCTTATGGAATGGGTGCGAAACTTGAGCGTGCACTGATAAACTTTATGTTAAATTTTAATGAAAAACGCGGTTATCTGGAAGTAAGCGTCCCCCACATGGTAAATAGAACTGCTTTAGAAGGAACGGGTCAGCTTCCAAAATTTGAAAATGATTTATATAAAATAGAAGGGCAAGATATGTTTATGATTCCTACTGCTGAAGTCCCTTTAACAAACCTTTTTCAAGATGAAATTATCCCTTATGATAAACTTCCTATCAAAATGACAGGTTACACATCTTGTTACAGAAAAGAAGCAGGTGCCGCTGGGCGTGACACAAGAGGTATGATACGACAACATCAATTTCATAAAGTTGAGCTTGTTTGTCTCACGAAAGAAGAAAGAAGTGATATTGTTTTTAATGAAATGGTTGAGTGTGCATCAGATATCTTAACTGCGCTAAAACTCCCCCATCGTCTTGTACAACTCTGTACAGGAGATTTAGGATTTAGTGCTGCTAAAACTGTAGACATAGAAGTGTGGCTGCCAGGTCAAGACCAATACCGTGAAATCTCTTCTATCTCAAACACAAGAGACTTCCAAGCAAGACGCGCAAAAATCCGTTACAAAGATGGAAAGAAAAATCGCTTTGTAAATACACTCAACGGCAGTTCTCTCGCAGTTGGTCGTACCCTAGTTGCTATTATGGAAAACAACCAAAATGAAGATGGAAGTATTGATATTCCTGAAGTGTTGAAGCCTTATTTGGGGATGTAGGTTTGGACTTTGTAGGTTTGTTACTTACAGATTCTAGCAAAGGAACTGCCTCTTAAGTATCTGCTTTATTGCCAAATATTTTTGTTAAAAATACCTAAAATAATTATTTTATTTTCCTCATCATCTATGAAAAATGGAACTGTGTAACCTTTAAAAATTAACTCCCTTGTTTTGCCATCTCTAAAAGCTTCTCTTTGTCGATACATATAAGGATTATTTGGGATTTTTTTTATTTTAGCAATTATATTATCAAAAAACTTTAATGCTCTATTTGGACTATCTTTTGCGATAAAATTAACTATAACTATTAATTCTTCATTAAATCTAGCAGTCTTTTCTAAAGTTATATTTGTGATACTAATTTTTCCCTTATCGAGCTTAGTCCTGTATCAAAGAGAATGTTGTCTGATTTTAGATTTTTATAATCATTCACTCTCTTAACTATTTCTATATCCAGACTATTTTTAATTTCTATAGCATCTTTTGGTAATGAGTTTACAAAACGTTCAAGCTGTTGTATATACTTATCTTGGACATTTATCATCATAGTCATATCCACTCCTCATATCATTATTTGTGTATATTATATCATATTGTTTTATACAAACATCTTCCCTACAGCCTCAGCCTTTTTCTCTTCCTGAACTATTTTATGTTAAAGTATTGACCTTTTAGAACTGTAAACTTTGTTAGTTCTTTATCATCTTGAAGATTTAATTTTTTGAGTACCTTAGGGTTGACAATATAAAAACCAAGGATAATTTCCACCTGATCTCCACTTTGTAAAGTTGTATCAAATGCTATAACCCTTTTCTCATTTGCTTTTATCATATTATTTTTTACAACTTCTGTTGCAAGCCAAGGAAATGTTGGTTTACCACTGTCCCCTATCACTTTTACAAAAGTATGTGTTTGTAGCGGAGTATGTTTAGTACCTCTGATGAGAGTAGCTTTAAGTTGTACAACTCTTAATGGATGAGTCATAAGGTCATGCGGGGCTTTGTTATCTACTGTAATTTCAAAACCTTTAGACCCATTTTTCAAATCTAACTCAATATATTTACTTAACATTCTAGCTTCAACTCTTGCCCCTGCAAAACCGTGGTAAGCATGTTTTTCACTAAATCTTACCGTAGTTGCAGAACCATCAACTTTTGGCATATGACAAGTTATACAGTTCTCTTTTTTACTGTTTACACCAGATTGATCTGTTGTACACACATTAAATCTATTAGAATTTTGTTTATGCGAGTGGCAGCCCATACACATTTCGCCAGTATAATAATGTTCATTTGTATAATCTATATCGTGATAAGCTGAACCTACAGTCGTTTTTTGACCCCACCATGTAGTTACTATTTTGTATTGAACTTTTTCATTTTCTCTGCCTTTTTCTGCTGAATAAAATGTTTTTTCTTTTTGAGAGTAAATATTTTTATTTACTTTTTCATGTTTCTCCACATCCATAATTGTATGACAACTAAGACATGTGATACCCTCGTGTTCTTTATTTCCAGATTTAACATTTGGTGTGTGACATTTAGCACACTTGTAGTTATTGTTAGCCTTAGCCGGATGTTTATCCCATATAGCTTTATGAACTTTATCATCATATATAGATGATTTTTTATGCATAGAAGTTTCAAATTCAGTAGAAATAATGGGATGGCACTTATTACAAGAAGCTAGATCAGCTACATCAGAAGAAGCAAATAGTATTGAAGAAAGAGCCAAAAAATAAAGTAAAGTTTTCATTATTAGGTAATCCTGTTAATAATTATAAGAAGAAATTTTACCTTAATAGACTTAGAAAGAACAAACGACTTGTACTTTGTCTTTTATTAAGCTATACTTCCGCCAAGAAAAGATGATTCAAGTTACATCTTTAGTCTGCTTTATATTGATGACTTCTTGTTAACAGTACATTCGCCCTAAAAGAAAACTTTATATTAGATTTTTATCACCTTATTTGGTGTACTTAAAACAAGGAATTAAAATGGCAACATTAGTAAACGGAACAGTTAAATGGTTCAACAGCGACAAAGGTTTTGGATTTATCGAGCAAGAAGATGGCGGAAAAGATGTATTTGTACACTTTCGTCAAATTAACAACAGTGGACATGGTCGTGTATCATTAGACGAAGGTCAAAAAGTGACTTTTGAAATTGGTGAAGGCGAAAAAGGCCCACAAGCAGAAAATGTTACAGGTCTGTAACCTTCTTTCAAGTAGCTCTAAGCTACTTGATTTCCTTTAAAATATCGCGGAATAGAGCAGTTCGGTAGCTCGTCGGGCTCATAACCCGAAGGTCACAGGTTCAAATCCTGTTTCCGCAACCAACATAAACATCTTCCAATTAGCCTAATATTTTATTTTTCTTTATCATCTAAAGGTGCTTCATTTACAAAGAACTTTGTATACTTTTTATCAACTTTAAAAAATGGAAAAATTGGTTTAAAAACTTTACTTGTGAATAACTTTGTATTTTTGAGTGCATTAATATCATCAAGTGGAAGCTTAGCATATTTTCCCACTAAAGGCATCTTTGTTGTAAGACCATACATAACATCAGCCATTCTATCAAAGACATGAGTGTCATCACTTGCATGAGAATCCACAGTAATATTATTTTTTACTCTATTTTTAGCATCTTTTTTCATACCATCTTTAAACATATCTACAAAACTTTTTTCTTCTGGTGCAACAGGTTCTTTGACTTTAGATTCCTTTTTAAGTCCATCTTTAAACATATTTACAAAACTTTTTTCTTCTTCCATTAGTGATTCCTTTATTAATTATTATTATTGCTAAAATTATATCTATTATTTAACTGTATACTCTTTAAGTTTCTGTTTTAATTTCTACATCAAACTCTTTGGCTTCTTCATCTCTGTTTTCTATTTGTTTTTGATAGTTACCTTTAGACTGACCATTAAACGCAGTGATAAGTTGATTTTCTTGATTTTTATCTAAATTTCCAGAAGCGATTGTCTTTAACATTTGATCTGCTATTTTCACTCTTGCTTCATTTTCTTTGTGATAAAAATATTTTTTAAGGTTATCATTATAAGCAAGAAGTTTATCTTCACGACGTTTTTTAAAATAGTAAAAAATAAAAAACAGACTTACAAAAACCAACAAACCAAATATAAGCACAAGATAGCGTTTAAGTTCCATGTTGTCAATTTGATTTTGTTGTTTGATTTTTTGCTCAAAAAGTGCTTCTGCTTTTTCTTGATCTAGTAAAATTTTCTGCTTTTGGAGTTGAGCTTGCATACGAATCTTCTCTAATTCTGCATCTTTTTGTATCTTGGCTAACTCTTTTTTTGATTCCAACAATGCCAAATCTTTCCTCGTTTGAGCAGAAAGCATTTGAAGCTGTATCTCTTTTGTATCTCTTACTTTTTTTTCAAAAGCAATCTTTTCTTGTTCAATTTTTTGTGCTTTTTCTTCCTGCGTTTGAAGTAAATCACATCCAGAAAAAAAGAACAACACTCCCAACAAAAAAACTAGTTTCATCATTACCCTTATAAATAAAAAGTTTATTTTTTTATATGAAATTATATATTATAAGAGTTAAATATAAGCTTAAATTATTATAACTATAATTTAAATTATAATTTTTATTTATTTAACTACTTCTTAAATCTTATCTTCTATTAATCTAAAGAGAGTTATAGTGAACTATGTGAATATCATTTTTATAAATGGAGTTCAAAATGAAAAAAGAAAGAATAGCAATAGTCTCAGGACTTAGAACACCTATGGCTAAATCTGGTGGAAAGTTTAAAAACTTGCAAGCTGACACGCTTGGGAGTAGACTTGTTAGAGAGTTGATGATGGAGTCTTCACTTGATTTCAATCAAGTAGACGAAGTCATCATTGGGAATGTATCCCAGCCTGTTCATGCTGCTAACATTGCTCGTGTTATTGCACTAAGAGCTGGCTTTGATGAGAGTATCCCTGCTATGACAGTACACAGAAACTGTGCATCAGGTATGGAGTCTATCACAACAGCAGCATCTCGAATATATGCCGGTGAGGGGAATGTTTACCTTTGTGGTGGCGTAGAATCTATGAGCAATATTCCTTTTATCTACAACAAAAATATGACAGGTATGTTTGAGCAACTTGCAAAATCAAAAACAGCACTTGATCGAGTAAAAACACTTTTTGGTTTTCGTCCCTCTTACCTAAAACCCATTATAGGAATCATGTCAGGACTCACAGATCCTGTCAGTGGTCTGCTTATGGGTTCAACTGCAGAGATACTTGCTCGCGACTTTGGTATCAGTAGAGCAGAACAAGATGCTTTTGCACTTACAAGTCATAAGAAAGCAATTGTAGCTAGAGACTCAGGTCGCTTTGCACAAGAGATTTCGGCGATAGTTTATGATGAAATTCATGGCAAGTTCTTAGATTATGATGATGGAATCAGAGAAGGTCTTACTTTAGAAAAATTAGCAAAACTTAAACCATTTTTTGACAAAAAGAACGGTACAGTAACTGCAGGCAACTCTTCACAAATCACAGATGCGGCGGCGGCTGTTTTAGTGATGAGTGAGAGTGAAGCGAAAAAACGAGGACTTACTCCTTTAGGTTACATGAGTGAATACTCTTACAAAGGACTCGATCCTAAACGAATGGGTTTAGGTCCAGTTTTTGCAACGCAGGACCTTTTTAAGAAAACTGGACTAAGCATGCAAGATATAGACATCATAGAACTCAACGAAGCTTTTGCAGCACAAGTGATTGCTTGTCAAAAAGCATTTGATTCTAAAGCATTTGCTAAAACACACTTTGGCGAAGATAAAGCGATTGGTGCAATTGATCCAGATATATTAAATGTAAATGGTGGTGGTATCGCCTTTGGTCATCCTGTTGGAATGACAGGAACAAGGCTTGTCATAACACTTTTACATGAACTTAAAAATCGCGGTTTACAAAAAGGCTTGGCTACATTATGTATAGGTGGCGGTCAAGGTGTAGCTCTTCTTTTGGAGGCAGAATAATGAAATACTTTAATTATAAACTAGACAAAAAAGGTGTTGCAAGCATTACATTTGATACACCAAAAAGTAATGCCAACCTATTTTCAAGTGCATCTATCTCTGAGTTAAATAAACAACTTGATGTGCTTCTAATGGAAAAAGATATCAAATTGCTTCTTATCCAGAGTGCAAAGGAGCATATCTTTATTGCAGGTGCTGATATCAACGAGATAAAAACTGCTAAAACAGAAAAAGAGATAAATGATTTTGTAAAATCTGGACAAGATTTATTTACAAAACTTGAAAAACTTCCTTTTGCTACTCTTGC
>JASFZD010000016.1:0-11135 GCA_045046645.1 Sulfurimonas sp.
TGATTGAGACTTGCTATTTGATTTATTAGAAAATCTTGTTTGTCGTTGTAGTTAAAGATAAAATTCGGATATAAATCTATTATATTATCTTTGACTTCTATCTCTAGTGTTATTTTTGCTTTCATACTTAAAATTCCTTTCTTTATATGGTTACAACATAAATTCAATAGCATCCTTTGCACTACCTGTACAAAGTCCACCATCAACAATATTTTTCTCTAAATAACAATCATATTTATCTTTTTCATAACTAGAATAAATATTTACTACATACCCACTATCAGCACTCTCAAAAATCTCATAATATAAGTTATTGTATTTAAACTCAACAGTTTCACCTAGTTCTAAAAGTTTAGATAATGTATTTATTGCTATATCTTGAAATTAATTATGCTACAATAGAAATTCTACTCCCTCTTTAGTCCAATCTTTAAAATCCTTTTTAGCTTCATTTTTAATAAAAAGATTATTCATTTACAAACCTTTTAGAACTGAAAATGGTGTAGGTTTAAACGATAAGTCTCTTTCCACACTTAAACCGAGCGGACCGTGAATGGCTTCTAATTCTGCTAATGTGAAATAACCAAGTTCACTTTCTAGTCCAACCACATAACCAAAACAAGTGTTCACATCACTCTTTGATAGCTCAATCACATACCATGAAAAACAACTATCGGGAGTGAAGAATTTTACATGAGCTATAGGATCTAACTGATTCTCTGTTTCGTATAAATCTGGAATATCTGATAAAAGTGTTTGTGGGATAAGTTTACTCATATCATCTATCCCCTTGACAAGCAGAAGTTATAATGACTGCACCAATAGTAAATATAAGTGCGACATATTTTTGTGGTAAGTTACAGTTGTATTGTTGTTTCATCCTATGCAACCATCTGTTCAATAGGCTTATACCACATTTTTGTATTTCCATCCCATCTAAAACCACAAGCCTTAATGCTGTCTTTCTTCGCAAATATGTCATCACCAACTACAACTAAGTTTTGACCTTGTTCCATGATGGTTAATCCTAAATTATAAAGAGATGCATAATCTTGTGGAGTGTTGTTTTGCACCTGTTGGGTTGGTTGTTGGTACTGTTGCTGTTGTGATGGTATCTGTGTAGGTTGCTGTTGCTGATAACTTTGCTGTTGATTATGGTTGATGATTGGTGTCTTGCTATATAGATTATTTCCAAATTGAGCACCCATAGAACGAAGTGATCTTTTTAGTGCATCACTGACTGAACTCTTACTTGCATTATCTATAGCATCTCCTATTGTACGAGCTGTACCAGTACCAACACCTGTATCTTCTCTCTCTATAAAGTTTCTTTGTGCATCATAGATTTTGATTTTGACTATGGCACTATAGGTTATGACATGGTTTCCATTTTGGTTAGTTTCCCTTGAAACTTCTTCAAGTCGTGTTATGGTGTAGTCCCACATATAATTGAAGATACTGTTTGCTACATTTATGACATCATATGTCTCAAGATACTTAAAACTCATACCTGCCTTGTCTATGGTCTTTACTCTGCTATCGTCTAAATTATATGATAGTGCCTTTAATTGGTTTTCTGAAAACATAATATTATCTCCTTATGCTACTTGTTGTGATTCTACAAGGTTGAGTAGTTCTGTTGCTTGGTTATTAGAGCTACTTCTTCTTGCATTTACTTTGATTTTTGCAGGTATCTCTTCTTGTGTAATGCCCACCTCTACAAACTCGTCTATTTCATTCATTCCCTCTAAGGTACTCATAGCATCTTTAACTGCTTGCTCATCTATCACTACTTTACAAAAGCCTAACTGCATAAGAGCATCTTCATCTATGATTTTAAATGTCTCTTTTAGTTTAGTTTTTGATGGTGTGATAGTTATAGATGATATTGCTGTACCATCTAGTCTATCTATGCCATACTCTGCTAAAACCTCTGCTGTAGCTTCAAGTGCTGTAGTTTTTGCAAGTGTTAGATTTTTCTTTAGTGCTTGTAGTTCTTTTATATCATCGGAGATATAAGAGATTTTATTATCTAACTCTTTGATACTAAGACCGATATAATCAGCTTTTGCATGGTAGGGCTTATTTGATTCTAGTACTTGTCGTACATAGTTTTTAAACCACTCTGTTTTATCTGTGTTGATATTTTCTATCTCTGTTTGTAAACGGTAGTTTGTCATTTTCATAGTTTTATTCCTCCTTATGCTGCTAATGCCATTGATGGCTCTTTGATTAAAGCTATTCGCTCTGCTATATCCCATAGACCTTGATTGACTTCTACATCTTTAGAGATAGAAGTTATCTCACGAGAGGTAAATTTTCTTCCTGTCTCCTTGTTTACTCCTGATACATTGCCACGAAGTAGGTTTTCTTGGATTACATTCATAACTGTATAAAGAGAGTTATTTGTATCTTCCTCTCTATGTGGTATCAGTAGATCTGTATGTTCTACTTGCAGATACTTTTCAAATCTAAGAGGAATGGATGAACGAGCAAAAGACTCTTTTTCAAGTTCTGATAGTTCTATAGATTCTAGTTGGTGTACTTTTTGCATAAGTTTGGGTTTGATAGCTGTGATATTTGCTACTGCATTTGCTACATCGTTTTCTCTTTCACCGAGGTGTTTTATTTTATAGGTTTCAAATACACTGTCGGCGATAACTAAACCATTACTGCAAACGAATCGGTAAATACCTGCTGATATAGAAAAGCTTTTGCTTCTGTCATGGCTGTTAAACAAGAGTAGTTCTACTGCATTATCTTGTGGGAGTAAGAGATCGTCGAAATGACGAAAACGAACTAAGTGTTGTTGATAACCTTGTTTATCATTATCTCTGACACTTGCTTCACTTACTGTTACTGGATACCAGTTGTTTGCTCGTATCTCTTCTATGACATCTATTGTTGGGATGAAGTGATATTTATCACTTACATCGTAATGTGGTTCCTCTGTGAAGAGTGCTGGTGCTTGAGCTAAAAGCTCATCGTTTGTTAGTGGAAATTGTGACATCTTTTATCCTTTGTTTATTATGAATTTTAAAAATTTAAGATGATAAATCTACTCATCATCCAAGTCTAATGTCTCTTTTAAGACTGTACCTACTGCGATTATTACTGTTAATGCTGTTCCTACTGAAACCATTGTTTATTTCTCCAGTTGTTAAAATCCTCACATATGTTTTGAGGTTTAGTTGTGATGTGAAATCTAAAATCATTAAGCATAGGCTTACTCCTTTTGTGTTGTTTTACAAAGTTCTAGGTCCTTTGTCTATTACTATAATATATGCTTGAATTTTTTTCGAAACTAATTTTTCGTAATAAGTTCGAAGAATTGTTTTGTATTAGTTTGCTCTTTACTACTTGACAATATTTTTAAAACTAGTTATACTTTTGACATAATTAAGTAAAGACCAAACTAAAGGAAGATAAAATGGTAACTACAAAACATTGTCAGGCTAGAATGTCTCAGAGAGGTTTACCGAAAAGATTGCTGGATCTAGTTTTAGAGTTTGGCAAAGATGAAGGTAATAAATTGGTTTTAAATAAAAAAATAACTCAAGCTATAATTGATGAGTTGGATGCCAAAAAAAAGCAATTATTAAAAATCATGGATAAGGGTGGAGTAACCATTGTTGTTCAAGATGATATATGTATAACAACCTATAATACTAATAAGTGAGAATAATATGGAATTAAAAGAATTATTTACAGGTAACAAATCGTTACTTGGTATATGTACTGATATAGAGTTTCTTTTTTTATTGAAATCTTGGAAAGTTTTGTCAGATAGAAATGAGCTTGATAGTCATGTTACTTTTGAAGCTATATACAATCAAACTATTGATTTACAAGAGATGCATAATGTTTTTAAACAGTTGTCAAAAAGTGTAAATGCTTTTAGTATGTTTATGGCTTTTCATAAAGACACACCACTAAACTATGATATAGAAGAAGTTATAAAGTATTTAAATATTGTAGCTAATGATGATCTTTCTTTTTCAGTAATTGATGCTTTTGAAGAGTTAAACAGTAAATCTAAAACATATATTCCTCAACAACTTGTTGAGTTAGGGTATAAGTTAGTAAATAATAATAGTAATGAAATCTATATGCCATTTTCTCATACTTTTTCAATCTTCTCTATTACAGATAAAAAAGTTTATTTTGAAGATGCTTACGATATGAGACTTGTAACTTCTGATAAAACACCGTTTATCTTAGAGCTTATCAAAATAATTGAAAATAAGGATATTGAATTTCCAAAGCCAAAGATTGTATTAGATATATTAAATAGTCCATTCGATCATCCAACATTTGTAAATCCAAAGGCTCCACACCTTTTAAAAGAGTTTGAATCTGTATTGTCTTTTCCTACACAGGGTTTAAGAGCTAAATATGATATTACAGAAAAAGATAGGTATAATCGCTTTAAAATACATAAAGGTACCAATCTAGATGTAGCACACTTTGAACATATATTAGCTCAGACGAAAGAAAAAGCTGTTGTACTAATGCCTGTAGGATTCACTTACAGAGGAAGTACAGAAGAAGAGTTTAGAAAGTATCTTGTTGAAAAAAACTATCTTGAAGCAATTATTCAACTACCGCCAAATCTACATAGTGCAACATCAATAGAGACAGTATTTTTTGTTATAAATAAATATAAAAACGATAATAAAGTACAATTTATAAATTTAAAAGATGATAGCTTCATTGTTCGAGATGGAAGAAAATTAGTATTGAAAAATATTGATGATATTTTAGATATATATGAAAACAAAAAGGAGTTAGAAAATATCTCAGTCTTGGTTACTAATGATGATATTACAAACAATAACTACTCCCTTGCTATAGATAGATATGTTATTCCAGAAGAAACAAAGGAATTGCAGAAAATCATATCTAACTATAAAACAATAGAATTACAAGATATAGCAGAAATAAGAAAATCTCAGCTTTTTAGGGATGAAGGTAATGGTAAAGAAGTTTATGAACTTTCTCCATCAGATTTTGAAAAAGCTGGATTTACTAAAGAAGGTGGAAAATTAAAAAAGATTGGTAGCCAGTTTAAAAAGTATGATACTTATAAATTACAAGCTTTTGACATCCTTGTTAGTACAAAAGGAACTATAGGTAAAGTTGCAATTATAGGAGAAGTTACAGAACCATTATTAGCTTCTCAAGCTTCACAAGTTATACGAGTTAAAGACAAAGATAGAGCAATAGAACTCTACATGTTTTTTAAATCAGATATTGGTCAAGCTCTTTTAAGACAACTTGTCGCTGGTACTGCAATGCCACAAATTGCTACAAGTGAGATAAGACAATTACATATTCCTATATTATCAAAAAATGAAAAAGAACGGGTATTATTAAACTTTAATAATGAAATAGAACTGTATAATAAAATAGATAAAATAAATACTGATATAAAACAAATTCACAGTAATTTTTTAGGAGCAAAATAGATGAACCAAGATATATTAAAATACGAATCAACAGTCTGGAAAACAGCGGACTTGCTTATAGGTGCAGGGATTAAGCAGAGTGATTTTCCAAAATACATGATGCCTTTCTTTGCTCTTATTATGGTTGAGAGTCGTTTTGTTCGTATGGGTGCCGAACTCAAAAAAGAGCTTGAAGATAGTGGTGATGAGTTAAGCCTTGATGAGTTTATAGAAGAGATAAAAGACCAAGAAAAGGGTTACAACACTTATCTATTTGAGCACAATAAGACATTAGCTGACATTTGTAGAAACGACAAAACTTTTGAGAGAGATTTTGATGCTTACTTATTAGGGTTTGATGCCGAAACTAAAGACCTTTTAGGAGTAAATAAGGGTAATGATGAAGAGAAGTATCTTGATATTTCAGGAGTTTCAGGGCTTCTAAACAAAAAGAAAATTCTCTTTGCTTTTGTAACAGCATGGAGTGAGATAGACTTAGAACCATTTAGTAATAGTGAAATAACAACATTAGAAGAGCATATCAAAAGAAAGTGGGCTGATATATCTGCAGAAACAGCAGGAGAGCAGTACACCCCTGATGATGTTATCGGACTTATTTCACATATTATTTCATCTATAATTAAAGATAGTGATAAATTTCTAACCATTTATGACCCTACTTGTGGTGGTGGTAATATGCTTTATGGTGTGGAAGATAGAATCAAAGAGAGCTTTCCAAATAGACCAACAGCTACCTATGGGCAAGATTGGAATGATGCCCTTTATGCACTTGCAAAGATTGAGAGTAGATTTAGAACTAACTCACATATTGAGTATGAAAATACTCTTACTAATGATAAGTTTTGGGACAAAGAGTTTGATGTAGTCGTAGCAAATCCACCTTACGGTGTGGACTGGAAAGGTTACAAAAAAGATATAGAAAACGATAAAACAGGTCGTTTTCATGACTTGCCAGCAGTCTCTGATGGACAACTTCTATTTATGCAACATCTTATCTCTAAAATGGATACTACAGGTATGGGTGTAGTAGTTCACAATGGCTCGACTCTTTTTAGTGGCGATGCAGGAAGTGGTGAAAGCAATATTAGAAAGTGGATGTTTGAGCAAGATATAGTACAGGCTATTATACAGCTACCTACAGATGAGTTTTTTAACACCAACATCTTTACATATCTATGGGTGCTAAACAAAGATAAAAAGCCTGAACAAAAAAATAAAGTGATGATGATAAATGCTGTAGATAAATATAAACTGCTTAAAAAGAATAAAGGTAAAAAGAGAAAAGAGGTTGATGTAGCAAGTCGTGAAGATATTGTACAAACACTTAGCTACTTTGAAGAAAATGAGTACTCAAGAATCTTTGATAGAGAATATTTTTACTATAACAAACAAGCTATACAACTTACTAACCTTGATTATAAAGATAGAACTATAGAAAGCTTACTTGAACCAAAGAAGAAGTCTATCAAACTTACACTTCTTAAGATTGTTCAAGATGAGCTTATAATAGATCAATTTGAGATTACTACATTTGATAAGGAGCAATACTCTAGCCTTAAAGCTTACAATGATTTGTATGTAAAAAGTATGCTCAAAAGTTTAGATTACAAAGAGCTAGACCTACAAGTCTATACAAAAGATGCTCTATATTTTTATGATGAAGAAAAAGAGACTATAGTTAAACAAGTTGGTGACACTCAAGAAGAGCTAGGGTGTGGAAAAATAGTTCTGAAAAGTAGCTACAAAAAAGCCACAAAAACCAAAGAAGCTAGTATCGTTATCACCGCTGAATTAGTGCCTGATTATCAAAAAGATTATGAAATAATCCCGTATGATAAAGATGAAGAACAAAACCAAAAAAATATAGAGGAGTTTATGGCTAAGTATGTAACAAAGCCATATGTTTATCTTGAAAATGTTGTTGGTGTTGAGATTAACTTTAATAAGATTTTTTATAAGCCTGAAGAATTAAGACCGTTAGAAGATATACTAGGAGAAATTAAGGATATAAATAAGAATTTACAAATACTTGAGAGTGGGCTTGCTTTATGAAGTTTGACAAGTATTTAAAATATAAAGATATTGAAACAGTCTGGTTAGATAAAATTCCAAATGAATGGAATATTGCAAGAATAAAAGATATTGGAACAGTAAGAGGTAGAGTCGGATGGAAAGCCTTAAAAGCTTCGGAATATGTAGATAAAAGTGAATATATCTTTATTGCCACTCCAAATATAAAATATAAAGAGATTGACTTCAATCATGTAAATTACTTAACAAAAGAACGCTATGATGAATCACCTGAGATAATGTTAAAGAAAGATGATGTTGTTTTAACTAAAGACGGTTCTACTCTAGGTACTGTTAATATCATAAAAGAGCTTCCATCTTATACAACTGTTAACAGTTCTATTGCTGTTCTAAGGTTTAAGTCTGTAAATAGTAAATTTATGTTTTATCAAATTAAATCTGAATATATTCAAAATATTGTTAAGCTAAAAAAAGATGGAGCTGGTGTTCCTCATTTATTTCAAAAAGATATAAATGATTTTCAAATGCTACTTCCTGATATAACTATTCAAAAAAAATTAGTTACATACTTAGACTGTAAAATAGATAAACTAGACAATGAAATCTCTTTACTAGAACAAAAAATAAAAAAATATCAAGAATTAAAACAAACTCTTATTAAAGAAACAGTGTTAAGAGGACTTGATAAAAGTGTCGAGTTAAAAGATAGTGGTACCCAATGGATAGGGGATATTCCTGAAAGTTGGACTACTGATAGACTCAAAAATATCTTCGATGAGAGAGTCGGTAAAAACTTAGATAAAAGCTCTGGTGAAGCTGTAACTAAAAACATCTTATCTGTAATGAAAGATGTCGGTGTCATCAACCATCGTGATAAAGGTAATGTTGGTAATAAGATGGCAGAAGATATTACAAACTATAAACTTGTTTATCCTAATGACATTGTAGTAAATAAGATGAACATTATGATAGGTTCTGTTGGTATATCTAAAGAGTTTGGTGCATTGAGTGTTATCTACATTATCTTGATTACAAAGAAGAATCATTATGCAAAATACTATGATTATTTTTTCAAGATGAAAGCTTTCCAGAGAAGTCTTAGACGGATTGCAACAGGTATTTTAGAAATTCGTGAAGCAGTAAATATGACTCTTTTTATGCAGGAGTCTATGACAGTACCACCTTATGAAGAACAAGTAGAGATAGCAAACTATCTGGATGAAAAGACTACCAAGATAGATGAGATAGTTAAAACTCTAAGCACTAAGATAGAAGTATTAAAAGAGTTTAGAAAAACCCTCATAAACGATGTAGTAACTGGAAAGGTCAAGGTGGCTTAATATGAATGAATTACATTTACAAGATAAGTTTCTTATCCCATTTTTTACAACCAATCACGGTATAGGTTTAGGCTATAAAGAAGTTAAACCAAACACTGTAACAAACTCACTTATTATAGAGAGTGATTTGATAGAGTTTCTAAAAACAAGTGAAGCAAATAAAGAGAATTTTACAAAGTTGCTTAAAAAACTTGGCAATGATGAGAAGAAGCTCACAAAACTACTGGTAGAGTTTATAAGTGAGAAGATAAAAGATTTTAGAAATATGGCACTCTTTTTAAATAACACTACATCCTTTACAATAGAGGGTGTAAAGTTTTATCTCTTTAACCGTAGTGAAAGTGAGATGCGAGGAGATAAAGATTTTGATGAAAATATCTTTAGTGTTGTGCAAGAATTACCTTATAGATATAACTACAATGGTAAGAAAATCATCTCATTTCGTCCTGATATATCTCTTTTTGTAAATGGTATCTATCTTGGGTATTGTGAATTAAAATCAAACTACACGAACCAGACATCAAAAAAAAACGGTAGAAATAAAGTTATCAAGGACTACAAGGAAGCTGTTGTTGCTTACTTAGAACATATTGCCAGTGACCCTCATCTGACAGATAGTCAAAAAACAGACTATAGAAAAGACTACTTAAAGATATTTGAAAAGGCGATTTGGATAAGTACTACAGACATTAATGAAACATTTATCATAAGAGATATAAGTAAGTTTTTTGATGAGATTAAGACACACTGGGAAAATGGAAAATATGATTATGAACAGTACAATCAAAAGGTACTAAAAAACTTCAAGCCATATCCACTTAGAACAGAGAGCCAAAATAAGCAAGATAAATTAGAAGAAGTCTTTAAAGCACATTACTCGAAAAAGATGATAGAAAAAGAGATACTTTACTACAACTTTATCGAAAGAGAAGTGACACAAGATAAAAAACAAAAAGTGCTAAAGAATGAGAAAGGGCACCTTATCAGTCCACGACCAAAGCAAAAGTTTGGTGTTGATAAGATTATGTCTAAGATAGATGAGTTTTTAGAGCATGAAGATGAGCCAGAGTATTTTATTAACAAATTAAGAGAGGAGCTAAAAGCACTTCCAAAGAGTACTCAAGATGCTTTGATTGCTAAGAGAATGTCATACCAAAACAATAAAAATATCTACTCTCTATTACTTCAATATGCTGCTGGATTTGGTAAGAGTAACATCATCGGTTGGAGTGCATTACAGCTTAAGGACTTAAAGAAAGATGGCTCTTATGTGTATGACAAAATTATGCTTATTGTGGACAGAGTACAATTAAGAGGCCAGCTAGATACAAAAATGTTTAATATGAATATTGATAACAAGATGTATATAGAAGCTCATGATAAAAAAAGTTTTCAGACAGCACTCAAGAGTGATACACGCATAGTTATTGTAAATCTACAAAAGTTTAATGATATTAAAACTGTTTTAGATAGTGGCACTCTTAAAAAATTAGCTTCATTAAGAGTTGTATTCCTGATTGATGAGATACATCGTTCAAATAGTGGTAGCCAAAATGAAGAGATGATAAGTATTTTTGATGAATTACAAAACAGCTTTGATACTGACGATAAGTATAAAACTACAACTCACAAAAAAAATATTATTATAGGTTTTACAGCAACACCAAGTCATCATACATTAGCAAGATTTGGTGAGTTTAATAAGTATGCTGAAGCTGAAAAATACTGGGTACCATTTGATAGTTATACGATGAGAGAAGCTATCGAAGATGGATATATCTTAAATCCACTTAAAGGTATGGTAAGCATTTCTGCTAAGATGTACTATGAAATTCCTGAAGATGAGCTAGAGGGCTTAAGAGACGGAGATGAAGAGAAACAATATGCTATCAAAAAGAAAAAGGTTTACGAAAATGAAGATCGTATAGATGCAATATGTGAAGTAATTGCTAAAAACCTTGTTCAAAGTGTTTATAAACAGATAAGAGGGACAGCTAAAGCGATGCTTGCAACTTCATCTATTAAAGCTGCTAAGATGTATAAAGAGAAGCTTGAACAACATTTTAACAAGCTAGTGGAAGATAAAAAATATGCTCGTTTTAAAGATGCACCTATTTATATTGTTTACAGTTCTAGCCAAGATGAGAGTAGTTCAAATAGTCTAAATGGTGGACTCAGTGAAGAAAAGGTATTGCAGAATTTTGCTTTAAAAAAGAATGGAGTGATAATAGTTGTAGATAAGCTACAAACGGGCTTTGATGAGCCTAAACTACATACTTTATACTTAGATAAAGAG
>JASFZD010000017.1:0-8321 GCA_045046645.1 Sulfurimonas sp.
TCATCGCTGATAATACTGCAGATTTCATTTGTGGGAATGTAGGTCGTTGCCTAGTTTGTCTTTCTTCTTTTTTAATCATTTATACTTTTTAATTTACTTTTAACTTATTTATCCCTATTGGCTTTTTATATTTGTTTGGCTTTTACAATTTTATTTTTTAGTTTCTTTGATTTTACAAATAATATTGATTTTTAGAATGATTTATATTTTAGAGGATTATGATAGTAGTGTGCCACAAAAAATGTAGCACAAAAGTTAAGAGATTAGATCATTTTAGCTTCGCGTTTGCCTTCTTTTATTTCGCCGATTAGGTAGCCATCAGTTTTAGAAAGTACAGTATCAACATTTTTATCTTCAACCACAAGTATCATACCAACTCCCATATTAAATGCTCTAAACATTTCATCGCGATTTATATGCTTGGACATTAGTTCGAAGATTGGAAGAACTTTTATGCTATCTTTTTTTACTTCAGCCATTAAGTTCTCTGGAAGTACTCGAGGAAGGTTTTCAATAATTCCACCACCTGTTATGTGAGCCATTGCAACTATTTCATTTTTAAGTGCTTTAAAAGTTTTAACATAGATATTTGTTGGCTCTAATAAAGTTTCAATCAATGGTTTTCCATTAAAATCATCTTCAAACTTCATTTCCATCTTTTCAAATAGTACTTTTCTAGCTAATGAAAAACCATTTGAATGAAGACCTGAACTTGGAAGTGCTATGAGTTTGTGACCAGCTCTTACTAGTGAAACTCTATCCATTTGGGATTTTTCAGCAACGCCCACTGCAAAACCAGCTAAATCATAATCATCTTCAGAGTACATACCAGGCATTTCAGCAGTTTCTCCACCGATAAGCGCACATTCACTGCGTTTACAACCCTCAGCTATACCTGCAACAACATGAGTGGCATTTTTAACATCAAGTTTACCAGTAGCGTAGTAGTCTAAGAAAAATGAAGGAGTTCCAAAGTTGCATAGTAGATCATTTACACACATAGCAACTAAGTCAATTCCTACAGTGTTATGAATACCGCTATCAATAGCAAGTTTTAGCTTTGTTCCAACTCCATCAGTTGCTGCTAACATCACGGGCTCTTTAAAACCAGTTGGTAGCTCAAACGCACCTGCAAAAGAACCGATACCACCAATTACACCAGGTATTCTAGTAGATTTAACAAGAGGTTTGATATTTTCAACGAAACTATTTCCAGCATCTATATCAACACCAGCATCTTTATAAGAAATTTGACTCATATTAAAGCTCCGAATTGCTGTTTTGAGGTAAATCACATTTGTTTGTGATAACACAAAGTGGACAAAAGTTTGTTAATCCTGCCAGTAAAGGTAAAACACCTAAATAAAACCAAGCTATTCCTGTAAAAAAACCAACAGCTATTAAAATTATTCCAATAACTATTCTGATTGGTCTACAAACTTCTCTTATCTTGTTAACATCCATCGTCTATACCTTTATGTTTTTATAAATATTACGCAATTATATCTATATTAAGTAAAATTAATCCAAAAGTGGATAAAATCGCGTTAATAAAGAAGGAATACTTAATATGAAAGATTTTATATATAATGAGATGATGGTGCATACAGCACTTTGTACAAATAAAAACCCAGAAAATGTTCTGATAATAAGTGATGATAGCGCTGCCTTAGTTGCTGAAGTTCAAAAGCATGAGGATATTTCTTGTGATGTTATATCTGCTAATATTAATGCTCTTCGCGATACTAGTGATGAAGCGTACGATGTTGTTATTTCTGAGCTTGCGTCAGATGCTGCTATTTTAGCACACTATAATCGTGTTTTAAAAGAAGATGGTCTTTTAGTGAGTACACACGCTTCTTTGGATGATATTGACGCAAATAAAGCAATGATGCAAGTGCTTGGAAAATATACAAAAATTATCATGCCATTTAACATTGGTAATGGACAAACAGCACTTTTAGCATCTAAAGAGTATCATCCAACAGCTGATATTATTTTACACCGTGCAGATATGCTAGACGGATTAGATTATTACAATTGTGATGTTCATCCAGCTGCCTTTGCTATGGGAAATAATATTCGTAAAGCTTACCTTGGTGTTATTAAGAACTAATGGCATTTAAGTATGCTATCGCTTTAACAGGTAGTATTGCTACAGGAAAAAGTACTGTTGCCTCTTTACTCTCCCTTAATGGCATGAGAGTTATAGATGCAGATACTATCTCTCATGAAATTTTAGATAATTCTGTAGATTGGGTACGAGAGACTTTTGGTGAAGAGTATATACGCTTGTCAAAGGTTGATAGAGCTAAGCTTGGTGCTTTTATCTTCTCAAATGAAGAGGCTAAAAAAACTTTAGAAGAATTTTTACATCCAAAAATTAGAGATGAAATCATTAAACGCAGTGAAAAACAAGATAGACTAAAGTTTCCTTATCTTATAGACATTCCTCTCTTTTTTGAAAACAACAATTATAATATCAAAGATAGTGTTGTTGTTTATACTCCATCTAATGTACAATTAGATAGATTTATGAAGAGAAATGGATATAGTAAAGAGGAATCTTTAAAGAGAATTGCTACTCAATTTCCTATTGAAGAAAAAAGAGACAGAGCAACCTGGGTGATTGATAATTCAAAAAATCTAAAACATTTGCAACAAGAGTGTGAAGATTTTGTTGAGATTATAAAAGAAAAATATTTATAGGAGAAACTTATGCACCTGTCAAAATATAGTGCTAATGGTAATGATTTTGTTATATTTCACTCTGATATAAAAGAAGATAGAAGTGAACTTGCAAAGATTTTGTGTCATCGTCAAAATGGTGTTGGTGCTGATGGTCTTATAGTTGTTCTTCCTCATGATACGTATGATTTTGAGTGGCAGTTTTATAATGCAGATGGCTCACATGCAGATATGTGTGGTAATGGCTCTCGTGCTTGCGCTCATTATGCTTATGTGAATGATTTAGCACCTAAAAATATCAGTTTCTTAACAGGTGCTGGGGTAATTAATGCTCATGTTGAAGATGAGAAGAGTGGAATGGTTTTAAGTGAACTAACTCCTCCAGAAATTTTAGATAAGACAATTGAATTTAACGGTAAGTCTTGGTGGCTTATTAATACGGGTGTGCCCCATTTAGTTCGTTTCAGTGATGATATTGAAAAATTTGATATAGATGAAGCAAGAGAACTACGCTTTAAATATAATGCCAATGTAAATAACATGGTAGTTTTGGGTGAAAATCTTAGAGTGCGAACTTATGAACGAGGTGTTGAAGATGAAACATTAGCTTGTGGCACTGGAATGGCAGCTTGTTTTTATAGAGCACTTAAAGAAGGCAAGGTGAAAGAAAATATAGAAGTTTATCCAATAAGTGGAGATACTCTCTATCTAGGCGTAAATGAGAGAACTATTACATTTAAAGGTAAAGTAGTAAATACTTTTAATACTGACTGGGTTTTATAACCCAGCCGCCTCAACTATTTTAGCTTGATGGTCTGCTATAAGAGGTTCTACTACTTCATCAAGAAGTCCACCACCCATAATTTCATTTAAGCGATAAAGCGTGAGGTTAATTCTGTGATCACTCATGCGGTTTTGAGGATAGTTGTATGTACGAATACGTCCACTTCTATCCCCAGTTCCTACTTGTGCTGCACGCTCTGCTGCATTTTCAGACTGTTGTTCTTGCATCTCTAGATCATAAAGTCTAGCTTTAAGAACTTTCATCGCTTTTTCACGATTTTTATGTTGCGATTTTTGGTCTTGGTTAGTTACTACTAGTCCAGACGGCAAGTGGGTAATTCTAACAGCTGAATCGGTAGTGTTTACAGATTGACCACCACAACCAGATGAACGCATAACATCAATCTTTAAATCTTTATCTTCAATAATCACTTCAACATCATCAACTTCAGGCATAACTGCTACTGTAATTGCTGATGTGTGAACGCGACCTTGAGATTCTGTTGATGGAACACGCTGAACACGATGCGTCCCACCTTCATATTTCAACCGACTATAAACTTGTTCACCTTTTATAAGTGCTGTAACCTCTTTAAATCCACCAGAATCAGAAGGAGATGAGCTTAAAAGTTCAATCTTCCAACCACGCAAGTCCGCATAACGAGTGTAAGCATCAAAAAGGTCTCCAACAAAGATAGCAGCTTCATCACCACCAGCCCCAGCACGAAGTTCCACGATGATATTTCTATCATCATTTGGATCTTTTGGTAAAAGAAGCGTTTTAATCTCTTCTTCTACCTCTGGTTTACGAGGCTCAAGCTCTTTAAGTTCTTCTTTTGCCATATCTCCCATTTCTGAATCACTTAACATCTCTTTAGTCTCTGCAATATCAGCGATTAGAGTTTGATACTCTTTTGCTTTTTCAACGATTGGTAAAAGATTTGATTGTTCTTTGGAGAGTTCTGTCATGCGTTTGATGTCAGAAGTGATATCAGGTGAACTTAGCAATTTGCTAAGTTCATTATAGCGGGTGATAAACGGGGTAAGTTTATCTGCTAGCATAATATTATGCTCTGATTATATAGCGTTTACAGATTTGTGTAGACGACTTACTTTTCTAGCAGCAGTTTCTTTTTTAAGAATACCTTTGCTTACAAATTTATGAATTTGTTGGTTAGCAACTTTAAATGCTGCAGTTGCTTCTTCTTTGTTTCCAGCTTCTACTGCTGTTGTTACATCTTTAACTATATTTTTAAGACGAGTTCTGTAAAAACGGTTACGCTCTGTACGAACGATTGTTTGACGAATTCTCTTAATCGATGACTTGTGATTTGCCATTAATGAGTCCTTTTTTGGAATTTAAGTTCGCAATAATAGCTTAAAAATAATTAAAATTAAGTTAAAGGGTGCTAAAATATGCCAATTTAACAATTTGGAAGTAAAAAATGAAATCATTAAAATTATTTGGAACAGATGGAGTGCGTGGTGAAGCTGGCTCATTTTTAAGTGCTGAGGTTGCTATGAAAGTGGCTATGGCTGCAGGAATTTATCTCAAGTCAAATGCCGTTACAAATAAAATATTGGTTGGCAAAGATACTCGTAGAAGTGGCTATATGATTGAAAATGCAATTGTGAGTGGCTTAACGGCTATTGGTTATGATGTAATTGAAGTTGGACCAATGCCTACTCCTGCTATTGCGTTTATTACAGAAAATATGCGTTGTGATGCTGGGATTATGATATCTGCTTCACATAATTCTTATGAAGATAATGGAATAAAGTTTTTTGACGCTCATGGAGATAAGTTTCCAATAGAGATTGAAAAAAAGATAGAGAGTATTTATTTTGACGCGGAACAATTAAAAGAAGCGCAGGTTACAGCAAAATCCATTGGAAAAGCAAAGCGTATAGATGATGTAATCGGTCGATATATTGTTCAACTTAAAAACTCATTCTCAGTTGAGAAAACACTTCAAGGCATGCGTATTGTTTTAGATACAGCTAATGGTGCAGCTTACAAAGTGGGACCGACTGTTTTAGAAGAGTTAGGCGCTGATGTTATCGTCCTGCATGATAAGCCTAATGGTTTTAATATTAACGAAGGGTGTGGTGCGATGCACACGAAAGACTTACAAAAAGCAGTAGTTACTTACAGAGCAGATTTAGGTATTGCACTTGATGGTGATGCTGATAGGCTTGTGGTAGTTGATGAAAAAGGTGAGATAATTGATGGTGATCAGCTTCTTGGTGCTTTAGGCGTACATTTACATGAACAAGGAACTCTTAAAGGTGATGGAATTGTTGCGACGGTTATGAGTAATCAAGGACTTGATGATTATATGAGAGAGAACAATCTTAAACTTTATCGTTCTAATGTTGGAGATAAACATGTTTTAGAAATAATGAAAAAAGAGGGCATTAATTTTGGTGGAGAGCAGAGTGGACATGTGATTATGCATGATTATGCCAAAACTGGAGATGGTTTAGTCTCTGCACTTGCTATTTTATCTTTGCTTATTGATAAAAAATCAAAAGCTTCACAAGTCTTGCGTCCTTTTAAATTATACCCACAAAAACTAGTTAATATTAATATAAAAGTAAAAAAACCTTTAGAAGAAGTTGAAGGGTTGAGTACAAAATTAGCTCAATTTGATAGCGATAATATTCGTCATCTTATCCGTTACTCTGGGACAGAAAATAAATTGCGTATTTTGCTTGAATGTAAAGAGGGTAAAAAATTAAATGAAAGAATGGATGAAATAGTAGAATTTTTTCAAAAAGCTTTAAATGCCTAATATTACGCTGCGTTTATCTGCCATTTTGCTTTTTGCTTTGGCAGGTGTGTTTATTATTGATCAAAATATTAAAATGCTTTTTGTTGATGGTTATAGATACTACACAAGTTGTATAGATTTAATTCTTGTTTATAATAAGGGCGTTGCGTTTTCAATGTTTGCTTTTTTAGATGAGTATTTAAAGTATATTCAAGTTGTTTTAGTGAGTGGGGTTACGCTTTATATTTTCTATTTAAAAAAGCTCTGTTACGCTCTTCCTTCTGCTATTCTTCTTGGAGGAGCTTTTTCAAATATTTACGATCGATTTATCCATGGAGGCGTTGTGGATATGGTGTACTGGCACTGTGGATTTAATTTTGCTGTTTTTAATTTTGCGGATGTGATGATAGATATAGCGATTGTATGGTTTCTTATACTTAACTTCAAACCGCAATATTGTAAGAATTAAACAGGTACTTAATTACAATAAAAGCAGATTTTTGCTATTATTACTCAAAATAAAACTTATATAAATATAATAAGTAATACACAAAGGAAATTGATGGAAATCAAATCAAACAAAATCGATAGTGCAAATGCTGAGATATCAGCTACAATCTCAATGGATGAGGTTAATGCTAATCTAGAAAAAATAGCTAAACAACTTGCAAAGACTGCTAATGTTCAAGGTTTTCGTAAAGGTAAAGTACCTGTTTCAATTGTTAAAAAACAGTATGGTCAAAAACTAGTAGAAGATGCAGAGAGTGAATCACTTCGTGATGTTTTAGCTAAAGGTCTAGAAGAATTAAATATAGCTAATGAAAATTTAATTGGTGAACCAAATATTTCTAAGTTTGATAAAAGTGATGACAAGATAGAAGTTGTTGTAAAAGTAGCAATGCGTCCTACGATAGAGCTTTCATCTACTGAGTCTTTCGTTCCTGATTTTAAGAAGCCTGAAGTAAGTGCCAAAGATGTTGATGCTCGTATCAATGAGTTGGCAGCGCAACAAGCACCTTTAATTGACATTAAGATAAACCGTATGATGGAAAAAGGTGATACTGCTGTTATTGACTTTGAAGGTTTTGTTGATGGTGTTGCATTTGAGGGTGGTAAAGCAGAAGGTTTTGCCCTTGAAATTGGGTCTGCTCAATTTATTCCAGGTTTTGAAGATCAACTTATAGGCGTTAAAAGAGATGAAGAAGTTGAAATCAATGTAACTTTCCCAGCAGAGTATCAAGCGAAAAACTTAGCTGGTAAAGATGCAGTATTTAAAGTAAAAGTAAATCAAGTTCAAGTAAAAGAAGAAGCTGAGATTAATGATGAACTTGCAAAGAAAATGCTTCCAGGTGATGAGAGTGCAGATGTAGCAAAACTAAAAGAGCAGATTCAAGCTCAAATGGAAAACGAAGCGTTAGGTAAACTTTACAATGAAGATTTAAAACCAGCACTTTTAAGTAAACTTGTCAGCGAAACTACTTTTGATTTACCAGAGTTTGTTGTAGACCAAGAGATTGATATGGCCGTAAATAAAAAAGCTGGAACTATGAGTGAAGATGAGATTAAAGAACTTCGTGAAAATGCTGATAAGCTAACTGAGCTTCGTGAGACTTTCCGAGAAGAAGCACAAGAGAGTGTTCGTGCTACTTTTATCATCGATGCATTAGCTCAAGAAAAAGGTATAAAGATAGAGGAGCAAGAAGTTATGCAAACTATTTACTATGAAGCGATGCAAACAGGGCAAGATCCTCAAAAAGCGTACGAGCAGTATAAAGAAGCTGGATATATTCCTGCTATACAAATGTCAATGGTAGAAGATAGAGTTTTATCATCTCTTCTAAACGCAAAGATAGAAGCGTAAGCTATGAGTTATATACCTTATGTAGTCGAAAAAACAGGACGCGGTGAGCGTTCTTATGATATCTATTCTCGTCTTTTAAAAGATAGAATTGTTATGCTCAGTGGAGAAGTTAACGATCAAGTGGCTTCTACGATAGTGGCACAGTTTTTATTTCTTGAAGCAGAAGATCCAGAAAAAGACATCTATTTCTACATTAACTCTCCAGGAGGAGTTGT
>JASFZD010000018.1:0-3622 GCA_045046645.1 Sulfurimonas sp.
TCAAGCATTCCATCTATATTACCATTGTAACCATCATCTAAAATTAGCTTTCCTCCAGCTTTTATCATCTGAAGTCTGTGTTCTACAGGTTCTAAGTTTTTCACTGCGTTTACTATTTCTTTATCACTCATACCAAAGCTTTTTGCCACTCTCACAGCTACTGCAATATTCATCGTTTGAAATTCACCAAGTACATTTGTATGAAGTTCTAAACTTGTATCATCAAAATTAACTTTAAAATCAATACCATCTAAGTTTGCATTTACCTCTGATATCTCGTTCCCAAAAAAAGTTACTTTATCATGTGGTTCATCAGTTACAGAAGTGTGTATAAATGCTTTTTTAAGACGAGGAGATTGCATAATTTCTAGCTTTGTTGCTATTATATTTTTCAAAGATTTAAAATACTCTATATGTGCTTCACCAACTTTTCCAACAACAGCTACTTGTGGTTGCAGAAAATTTGTAATCTCATAAATATCACCACTCTGTCTTGCGCCTGCTTCACATACATATATTTCTGTATCTTTGGGTAAGTTATTGTTTATATCACCCATAATTCCGCCAAGAGTATTTACACTTCTTGGAGTAGCATAAACTTTAAACTTTTTACTCAAAATCTGTGCAACAAAATTTTTAATACTTGTTTTTCCATAACTTCCTGTGATACAAATAACTTGTAAATCTTTCATACTGTGAAGTCTATTGTTAGCCTCTTTTTTGTAAATCTTAAATAGGAATTTTTCTATAAGATAACTTCCAATATAAGCAATAGCTAAAGGCATAAACACACCATATACGGCACAAGCATCTTTTAAAGTACAAAGCACATTTTGAAATAGGGTTAAAGAGACTAAAAGAATAAGAAATCTTTTGACTCTCCATGTAAGCACGAGTTTTTTATCTAATCGTTTATACCAAACAAATATAGAAGGTAGTATAGCAAAAACAAAAAAGATAATAAAAAATTTACCTGTCGTATAATACGCTACAAAAGGAATAATAAAATAAAAAACATGCCATTGTGGTTTGTGATGTTTTAATACTACACGAGAGAGTCTATAATCATACCACTGTAAGTTTGTAATTAAATACCAACCAAGAAGCGTAACAAACATTACATTTATAACGAACGACATTAATTGTTCATAATCTAACATCTTAATCTCCTAAAGTTTGAAGAAATGTTGTTTCAATTTTTCTTGAAATATCTTCTGCATTTTTCACAAAAGCATAATGATCACCCTCATATACTTCAAGTTTAGAATCAACCATAAGTGCATCTATCTTTTTAGCAGATGAAAGCGGTGTAGCAGTATCATCCTTGCCCCAACAAAGAAGTGCTTTTCCTTTATATATTGAGAACTCATTTGCAAAGTCTTCATTTACAACATTTTTAAAAGTTTGGTACATATACTCACTTAATTCTTTTGCATCATCTGCTACAAAAAGTGAACGAAATTTTGAAAAACCAAATGCTTTAAAGAGTTTATATAATGCTATTTTTGATTTTATTTTTAATGATTTTGGTATGTATATCCCTGCACTTGACACAAGAATAAGCACTTTTGGCTCAAGTAGAAGTGCAACTTTACCACCAAAAGAGTGACCCAAAATAATATCTTTTGATGCATTTATATGTACCATCAAAAGTTCTACTATGCGAGCAACATCTGCTGTAGTAAGCGCCATACTACAATTTGATCCTCCAAAACCTGGCAAATCAATGTAAATATGACGAAAAGTATCCATATAAGGAGAAAAAACTTGTTTCATCAAGTTCTTGTTACTCCCCCATCCATGAAGTACAATCAAATCAACTTTTGCTTTTGGATTAAGTATCTCATAACTTATATCAAAAGTGTGTTGCTTATACCCAATGGACTTAATTGCCATTACTTACCTTTGGCACTTGAAATTGAATGTATATAATCATAAGAAACTTTTGTTCTTTTAGAAGAGGGAAGAGAGTTGCTCAACATTTCTATAGACGATGCAAAATCTTTAAAAAGATAGTTTGCCATTGAGCCTGGAATAGGATTAATTTCGTTTAAATAAACAATATTATTGATAACAAAAAAATCACAACGAATCAAAGCACCTTCAAAAAGTCCACGATAAATTTTTTCAAATACAAGTTTTAGTTTAATAATTAATTCATCACTAATATCCGCTTTTAAAACCTGTTCACTACGAGAAAAGTCCATATATTTTTTTTCAAAATCTAAAAACTCCTCTTTTTGTGGTTCCTCAACGATAGAAAAATGCATTTCATTATTTGCCATATATCCCGCTAAATTATACTCTTTAACACCTTGCATAAATGGTTCAATCAGAACATTATCATCATATTCGAATGCAGAGTCAAGAGCATAGTCTAAATCATTTTCTTCTTTAACAATACTTACCCCAATAGAACTTCCAAGAGAGGCAGGTTTCACTATAATAGGATATTCAAGGGATAAAATCTTATGTTCATTTATGCGTTGCGTTTCATACTTAAGTGTTTTTACGCCAATAGCTTCACATAAGTATTTTGTGTATCTTTTATCATAAGAAAATATACTTGCATCCATTCTTGGACCAATATATTTGATAGAATAAAAATCTAAAAGTGAAGGAATCGTTCCATCTTCACCATCTCCACCATGGATTAGGTTTAGAACAATACTCTTATGTTCGACAGAAGAAAACATACTTTTTTGCGTAAATCCGCCAACACTAAGAGTTAACTCAGGCATCTTTTTATGCTCACCTTTAGAAAAAGTAGTTGCTTTCATCTTGTTTGAATCAATCAAATAAAACTTATGATCTCCATCACAAAATATAAAACTCAAATCAAATCGAGATAACTTTTCTTTTAGGGTTATTGCACTAACAATACTAATCTCATGTTCAAAACTAGCACCACCAAATAAAATAGATAATTTCAATATATTTTTCCTTTTACTGTGACGCACTATAATGAGCAAAGCCCATTATAGAGGCAGGGACTTAATGTCCCTACAACCCCCTAAAGCTATAAAAAGCCAGCTTTTTGAGAGAAGATGTTCCGTTTACGCACTTATATTAAATATATAATATTATAACATTTAATAAACTAATGAATTCAAAATGAAAATATATTTGTAGAGGATTGTTGAAAAAGTTTTTTTGAATGATGTGAGTTGTTAAATAAATTGAAGATTATTAAAAAAGTTTTTTTCGAATAAGTTGTCTTTAAAATAATGGCGAAGCATACTCTAGTATGTGAGTCGTTATTTTAAATGCAAATTATCGAAAAATGGTGGGCACTAATGGACTCGAACCATTGACATCTACCTTGTAAGGGTAGCGCTCTACCAACTGAGCTAAGCGCCCACTATGTGGGAAGTAATAACACCAAAATTGTGGCGACCCCTAAAGGATTTGAACCTCTGTTCCTACCATGAAGTGATAGTGTCCTTGGCCACTAGACGAAAGGGTCACTTTCTTTCATTACAAAAGGTTTGTTCTTTTTTTGAATGAGTACAAATCATCAAAAATGGCGCGGTGGATGGGGTTCGAACCCACGACCCCCTGCGTGACAGGCAGGTATTCTAACCAGCTGAACTACCACCGCAAATTTATTCCTTACTCTTCG
>JASFZD010000019.1:0-35006 GCA_045046645.1 Sulfurimonas sp.
TCTTCGTCACCTTCAACAGATGCTGCATCACCATCTTCGATGATTATAATTTCTTCTTCTAGTGACTCAGCCATTTCCTACCCTATATTTATATACAATTATAATACAATTTAAGCAATAAAAGTACCATTAATAATTTTGATATAATTAGACTATGAAAAAAAGAATTTTTGTAACAGCAACAAATACAGATATTGGAAAAACATACACGACTTTGCTTCTTTTAAAAGAATTTGCTTCTCGTGGATTAAAAGTAGGAGCAATAAAGTTGATAGAGACTGGGGTAGTTACTAAAGCCGCAGATGCAGAGTTGTTATTACAGTCTTTAAAAGAATTAAACTCTAATTTTGTGGATAAAAAAGTAGAAGATATTGTCCCCATTACATACCCTCTTGCTGCTGCGCCGTACATTGCTTCAAGTAGAACTCCACTTGAATTACAAAAGCTAAATAAAGCAGTCGAGAAAATAGAAAAATTGTGTGAAGTGTTGATAATAGAGGGAGCAGGAGGTCTTTATGTTCCCATTGATGATAAGTATATGATGATTGATATGATTGATTATTTTAAGAGTACAGCACTTTTAGTTACGCACTGTTCTTTAGGATGTATAAACGATACACTTTTAAGCCAAAAGGCTTTAAAAGATAAAGGATTGGAGTTTGTTACTGTGTTTAATTGCAAAAATAGTGATGTAGATTTTGGGACCGTGTCAGAGCCATATTTTGCTGGGATAGGAAAAAAAGTCTTAAAAACAAGTAGTGATATTGACACTATTTGCGATGTTTTGTATAATGCATAACTAAATGCCAAAAAAAAGAGAATAGATGCAACATTTAATTCGTACCGATGACTTTACGATAGAAGAGATAGAAACAATTTTAGAAGATGCTAAAAGTTTTAGTGATGGCAGATATGACAGAATACTTCAAGATAAAATAATTATAACCCTCTTTTTTGAAAATTCTACAAGAACAAAAAGTTCTTTTGAGATAGCTGCTAAGCGTTTGGGAGCAGATATTGTTCATCTTGATGTAGCAAAAAGTTCAACAAAAAAAGGTGAAACTCTTGTAGATACTGCGATGAATCTTGATGCGATGGGACCACATGCTATTATTGTGCGTCACCAAAATGCAGGTGTTCCAAAGATACTTTCAAATTATACAAACGCTGTGATATTAAACGCAGGAGATGGTGCGCACGCCCATCCAACACAAGCGCTTCTTGATTTATACACATTAAGACAACATTTTAAAGATGTAAGCGGAAAAAAAATTGCTATCGTGGGAGATATCAAAAACTCTCGCGTTGCCAATTCAAACATAGAACTTTTATCGCGTTTTGGTATGGAAGTTATTTTAGTGGCTCCACCTCATTTTTTACCAAAAACCTCATTAAGAACGACGAACTATCTAGCAGAAATAATAGATGAAGTTGATGCGATTATGAGCCTTAGAACGCAGACTGAACGTCACTCTTCACAAAATTATGCTTCACTTAAAGATTATGCAAGTGACTTTTGTATTACTGAGGAGTTAGTAGGACATAGAGATATAATTCTTTTGCACCCTGGACCTGTGCATAGAAATATTGATATTTGTGATGCTCTTTTAGCAGATGAGAGATGTAAAGTGCTAGAGCAAGTAAGTAATGGTGTAAATATTCGTATGGCAATTTTGAAAAAGTTGTTGGCAACATAATTTTCTTGAACTCCTTTGATGATTTAGATAGATTAGGCTCACAGAGAAAACCATTTTTATTTATCAGTGATTTTAAGGCACAAAGACTAGAAGTGTTTGAGCCTAAAGATTTAATAAATGAAGATATAGAATTTTCTATCAATCAAAACTATACATACCAAGAACATTCTCATTATTTAAAACTTCAACCTGTAACATTAAAGAGTTATAGTGAAAAGTTTGCTGCAGTTATTGAAAAAATAAAGTCTGGTGAGACCTATATACTCAATTTAACACAGCCGACTAAAATAACAACAAAACTAAGTTTAAAAGAAATTTACAAACTCTCAAACGCAGCATATAAGTTGCGATTTAAAGATGAATTTGTCTGTTTTTCTCCTGAAAAATTCATCCAAATACAAGAAAATAAAATCCATACTTATCCTATGAAAGGGACCATTGATTCATCTGTGAAAAATGCAAAAGAAAAAATACTTGCAGATAAAAAAGAGATGGCGGAACACATCATGGTTGTTGATTTACTTCGTAATGATCTCTCTATTGTAGCTGATAAAGTAAAAGTTGAAGCATTTAGATATGTTACAGAGATAGATGCTGGAGATAAGAAACTTTTACAAGTGAGTTCACATATAAGTGGTAATGTAGGGGATGATTGGCATAGCAAAATAGGAAGCATTTTAAAATCACTGCTACCTGCAGGAAGTATAAGCGGTGCACCCAAAAAGAGTACGCTCGAGATAATTGAAAATATAGAAGCTTATGAAAGAGGATTTTTTAGCGGTGTCTTTGGTTACTATGATGGAGAAAAACTTGAAAGTGGGGTAATGATACGCTTTATAGAGAAAAAAGATGGTGAATTTTTATATAAAAGCGGTGGTGGCATTACTTTGGATAGTGGTAGCACATCTGAATATAATGAACTTTTAGATAAAATATATTTACCATAATGCAAGGGATGAAATGCAACTAATAGAGAATTTTTTTACAAGTGACTGGAAGTTTAATCAATCTGAAATAGATAGTAAAAATAAATTTCAGATGATTAATATAGCAGTGATATTATCTGGTGTATCATTGATATTTGCTATTATTAGAAATGTTTTTATGGAACAATACTCTTTAATACCGATTGAAATAGTATTACTAATAATAAATTTTCTTTTATTCTTTGTTTTAAGAAAATGTCGAAAATCATTTGATATAGTAGCAATACTAATTACATTTCAATTTACATTTTTCTTTTTGTTTTTAATATATACAAATGAACCGAGTTCCCTTAAACATATTTGGATTTTTACTTATCCGATTATATTGTTGTATTTGCAAAGTAAAAAATATGCGCTTTATTGGTTTGGTCTTATTTTAGTTTTATTACTTATAGCTCCTTTACAAACTTATTTTCAAGTTTCTTATTCAATGTTGCAGGTCACATATCTTGCATTTGTCCTCGTCATTATTGCGCTTATGGTGAATTTTTATCAAATCAAAATGGAAGAGACAAAAGAGCTTATTTTAAAACAACAAAATCTTTTGCAAAAGCAATCTAAGCAAGCTGTTATGGGAGAAATGATAAGCATGATAGCCCATCAGTGGAGGCAACCACTCTCTACGGTTACCTTAAGTATCTCTAATTTACAGATTAAAAAACTTTTAGGTGAAGAGATACCAAGTCAGGATTTTGATACTGCCTTAGAAGATATTAGTGATACAGTTATTTATCTCTCAAATACGATTGACGATTTTCAAACATATTTTCGCCCAAACAAAGAAATTACCAAAATTAGTCTGTATGACTTATTACAAAGAAGTGTTGGATTTGCATTGCCAAGGCTAAAAGGTACAGAGATAAATATAAGAGTCCATATCAATAAAAAGCTAGTTCTTGATACTTATGTTAATGAACTTGTTCAAGTGACACTTAATATTATTAATAATGCAATTGATGCATTAATCGTAAGTGCTACAAAAGATAAAAAGATACTTATCACTGCACAAGAAAAATCAGGAAAGATTATAATTAGCATAGTTGATAATGCAGATGGTATAAGTGAAGAAAACCTTCATAAAATATTTGATCCATATTTTAGTACTAAAGGTAAAAATGGAACAGGTTTAGGGCTTTATATGAGTCAGATGTTAGTTCAAAAACAGTTTAACGGATTTATCAAAGTTAATAGCTCAAGTGATGGTACAGAATTTTATATCGAGATTCAAAAAGAACTTTAATGAGTCAAATTCTTAAGTATAATTTTTTATACTTATTACTACTTCCTCTTATCAATTTTTGGCTCTTAGAATTGTTTTCATCTGCTTCTTATATATTATATTTTCTAATACTCTTTTTATGCGTATTTTTTCTTTATAAAAACCAAAATTATTTATTTAATACAAAATTATTTTATTATAGTATTTATTGGACTTTTCTTTATATTTTATTTTTTTATCTAAAAGATATTTTGTATGATATTTATATAAATTATGATTTATCTTTTACACTTAGCTTCTTGCCAATAGGCGTAGTGCTTAGTTTGTCAACTTTACATATATTGATATTATTTTTATTGGGCTATAATAAACGCAGATAAAATTTAGGAAGTTATTTATGTATATAGAAGCGTTAAAGTTTTCATTGTGGGCAGATTTTATAGAAAGAGATTATCTTAATAATGAGTTTAAAGAGTTGATAGAAAAAGGCATTGTAAATGGTGCTACCTCAAATCCAGCGATATTTAAAAATGCTATTTTAAATTCACCTGCTTATAAAGAGCAACTGAAATCTTTATCTTCATTGGGTCCTAAAGAGAAGTATGAAGCTGTTGCTATTTATGACATCCAAAAAGCAGCGGACATCTTGAAACCTTTGTTTGATAGGGGAGATGATGGTTATGTAAGCATAGAAGTTGACCCCTTTTTATGTGATGATGCGTCAGCTACAATAGCTGAAGGAAAAAGACTGTTTGCTAGTATCAACAGAGCAAATGTAATGATAAAAGTCCCTGCAACATCATCTGGATATATCGCGATGGAAGCATTAACAGCAGAAGGTATTCCTGTAAACGCAACGCTTATTTTTAAAAAGGAGCAGGCTATCTCTTGCGCGAATGCTTTTGCTAAAGGAGTCGTTAAACATGGCTCGGTTGTAGATACTGTTATCAGTATCTTTGTAAGCAGAGTTGATCGTGCTATGGATGCGACACTTGCCCAAAAAGGAGTACCTGTAGCTTTAAGTGGTATCTACAATACAGCTGATATATACGCTCAGATACAAAGGATGAAAGTCTCTGGATGCCGTGCTCTATTCGCAAGTACTGGCGTTAAAGATGACTCACTCCCAGCGCATTATTACATAGAGCAACTTCTCGCATACAATAGCGTAAACACTGCTCCAATTGATACTATTAAAGCATATTATGAAAATGGGTCTATAAAAGAGGCACTTCCAATCTCTCAAGATATTATAAAGGCACATTTTGTTAAAGTTCAAGAAGCTGGTATAAATTTAGATGAGGTTTTAGATAAACAAATAAGAGATGGTTTAGACGCATTTAAAGATGCATTTAAAGATATATTGGAGGCATTATGAATAATGAAGTAGATGTAAGTAAATTAACTTTTGAACAACTTAAAAAAGTAAGAGGATATCTTAAAAAACTGATTGATAATGGTGGTAGTGACCTTCATGTTAAAGCAAACGCAGTTATGAGAGCACGTATCAATGGTAATATTATGCAATTTTCAGGTGTAGTATTTTCAAAAGAAGATGCTATTACCTTTGCCAAAGAACTTTTAAAAGGGAGATACTCTGAGTTTGTTGAAAAAAAAGAGTTAGATTTAGTTTACCCTTTTGATGATGAAAATCGTTTTCGTGTAAATATATTTTTTCAGATGGAGGGTGTTTCTGCTGTTTTTCGTGTTATTCCTGTTGAAATTCCAACTTTTGAGGAATTAAAATTACCAGAGGTCTTAAAAACTTTTGCTCAAAAAGAGAGAGGGTTGGTACTTGTAACAGGTGTAACGGGAAGTGGTAAGTCAACAACCTTGGCAGCACTTATCAACGAGATAAACCTTCATAAAAAGAAACATATTATTACGATTGAAGATCCTATTGAATTTGTTCATAAGGATAGAGGATGTTTAATTAACCAGCGTTCCGTTGGACAAGATACACTCTCTTTTGGTACAGCCCTTCGTGCAGCATTGCGTGAAGATCCAGATATTATTTTAGTTGGTGAAATGCGTGATAAAGAGACCATTAACCTTGCACTTCATGCAGCCGATACAGGTCACTTGGTTTTTTCAACCTTGCATACGGTTGATGCAAAAGAGACTATTAACCGTATCATTGCACAATTTCCAACTGATGAACAAAATCGTGTAAGACTTGGGGTTGCTGGTGTTCTTCAGGGTGTTATTTCTCAGCGTTTAGTACCAACAAAAGATGGTGGTCGTAGAGTAGCGATGGAAATTCTTGTTCGTACACCAAGGATTGAGAAGTTGATTATGGAAAATCGTGATTATGAAATTAAAGATGCAATCGAGAGTGGACGAGAGCATTATAAATCTCAAAGTTTTGACCAATCAATCTTGGAGCTTTATAATGATGGTATTATCACAAAAGAACAAGCTTTTGAAAATGCAACAAGTCCAGCAGACTTAGAGCTTAAAATCAATGGTCTTACAAGTGGTGGTGCAGCAGATGTTAAACCAAGTGAGAGCAAAAATGAGTATGAAAATCAAGTAATCGCAGATGATGATATCTTTGACTTAAAGTAAATCTTAAATCTTAAATGGGTATAATTCCAGCCATTTTAAAATATAGGGCTTGAAAAAGTGCCTAAAAGGAATTAATATGTTAGAAGGTATAGTTAGAGAGAGTATTGGCAAAAAGGGCACAAAAGCACTTCGCCGTGATGGTTATCTAATTGCGAATATTTATGGAAAAGGTCTTGAGAATATCAATGCAGCATTCAAAATGAATGAGTACATCCGTACAGTTCGTAATAAAGAGACTATAGCATTTGCTGTAAGTGTTGGTGGAAAAGAGTTGAGTGTAGTAGTTCAATCTTATGAGTCACAAGCAGTAACAGGAAATCTTTTACATGTTGATTTAATGGTAACCCAAGCAAATGTTGAAACAACTTTTAATGTTCCAGTTGTAGCTATCGGTGAGGCATTAGGTCTTAAAAATAAAGGTCTTCTACACATTGCAAAACCTCGTTTAACAGTAAAATGTACACCTGAAAATCTTCCAAATGAGATAAAGATTGATGTTACTTTAATGGATGTAAATGATTCTAAACTTGTTCGTGATTTAGATGAAATTCCAAATGTTACAGTTGTAGATGCTGATCGTGTTGCTCTAGTAAGTATTATTAAAGCGAAATAATCATGCTTATAGTCGGACTAGGAAACCCTGGTTCCGAGTATAAAAACACTCGCCATAACATTGGATTTATGGTAATAGATGAGCTGGTAAGAAGACAAAATCCTCAAAAACTCTCCTCTTCATCATTTGATGGTGAACTTTTCAAATTTAAAAATCATTTTTTATTAAAACCACTTACTTTTATGAACCTCTCAGGTAATTCTATTGCTAAAGTGAAAAGCTTTTATAAGATAGAGAAAGTTGTTGTAATACATGATGATTTGGATTTGCCTTTTGGTACACTTCGTTTTAAACATGGTGGTGGACATGGTGGTCACAATGGACTTAAATCTACAGATGAAAAAATTTCTAAAGAGTATGCTAGAGTACGAATGGGTATAGGAAAACCGGAACATCGAGGGGAAATTACTTCCTATGTTTTAGGCTCATTTAACACCGATGAAGAGAAACATCTCTCTTCTTGGATAGAGACCACATGTAAAGCAATAGAGTTTTTACTTGAAAATTCACTAGATGATACCAGTTCTTTGTACACAATTAAAAAATTTCAGCTAAAATAAAATTATGTTAGCATTTAAATATATTTCACTGCATTATCTAAAATATTTTTTTATTATTTTAATAGCTTTAGAGATGTTTCTTGTCGGATTTGATTATATGCAATATGCTGATCAGTTGAGTAAATCAGCTAACTTACTACTTATCTATCTTGTGTATAAATCTTTTTACGGTATTGATATGCTGTTACCACTTTCTTTAATTTTTGCTATGATATCTACAAAAATAATGCTCATTCGCTCAAATGCACTTGTGTCGTTTTACTCACTTGGTTATACAAGAGTGGATGTGTTACGCCCTTTTGTTGTTGTTTCTACCCTTATAACTATCATCTATATTGGTTTACACTCATTTTCAAGTTTTGCACGCGCAAATGAATTTTCAGACAATATCCGAAGTTACTCTCAGTATTTAAGTAGTTCTAGAGATCTCTTTTTTACATACAAAGGTAAATATATCTACTTTGCAGAAATGTTGCCACTTCAGGAAAAAGCCAAAGGTATTAGAGTATTTAGTATTAAAGATGATTCTTTAAAAGAGGTGCTAATAGCCAAAGAAGCGCATTATAGAAATGGCTTTTGGAATATTAAAAGTGCTGATATTATCACCAAGCCACAAAAGTTAGATTTTGAATCTTTAGGTATTGAGGTTGATGAGCAATATAACCTAAATATCCTCGAAGGATTTCGACCAAAAATACTTGATCAAGTTTATGAGGGAAAAGTCAATTTTACGATTAAAAATGCTATTGATGCTGTGATACTGTTACAAGATCAAAATGTCGATACAAGTAGTATTAAAGGAGCATTATACAAGATATTTATTTATCCATTTTTTGTTCCTTGTTTAGTAGTAATCATCTTTTTCTTTGTACCAGTAAGTGTGAGATTTTTAAATGTTTCTATCTTTAGTTTTATTGCAATTTTATCTACTTTAATGGTTTGGGGAATCTTGTTTATGTTAGTGGAACTCTCTATTAATAAAACATTGCCAAGTGAAGTTGGAATTATTTTACCGATTGTATTCCTCTTTCTAATCGCTTTTAGGCAGTATAGACACTATAGATTTACAACTTAATAATCAAAATATAAGTCCTTTTTAGATAAAATAACTTAAAAATATTTTGGAACTTTTATGATAGATTTTAGAGCGCTAACAGACAAATACAAAACCCCCTTATATATTTATGACTTAGACTATATGAGTAAACAATTCAACAAACTAAAAGAGGCCTTTAAGGGTCGCAAATCAATCGTAGCATATGCAGTAAAAGCAAACTCAAATCTTAGTGTAGTGCAGCATTTTGCGAAGATGGGTAGTGGAGCTGATTGTGTTTCGATAGGTGAAGTGCGTCGTGCATTTAAAGCAGGTATTCCAGCCTATAAAATTATTTTTTCAGGTGTTGGAAAAACTGATGAGGAGATTCGCGAAGCATTGCAAAGCGATATCTTGTATATCAATGTTGAGAGTGATGCAGAACTCACTCGTGTGGAGATGATTGCTAAAGAGCTTGGCAAAGTATCGCGTATCAGTATCAGAGTAAACCCAAATATTGACCCTCAAACACATCCATATATCTCAACAGGTCTTCATGATAATAAATTTGGCGTTGATTTAAGTACAGCTAAACGCATGTATATTATGGCAAATAACTCTGAGTACTTAGACCCAGTGGGAATTCATTTTCATATTGGTTCTCAGTTAACTGAGCTTACCCCCATCCGTGAATCTGCTGAGATTGTTGCTGATTTAGTGCGTTCTTTGAGCAATATTAAAATTGATTTAAAATTCTTTGATATTGGTGGTGGGCTTGGTATTAAGTATGACAATGAAAAGCTGATAGAACCTTATGAATATGCACAAGCAATACTTGGGACACTGAAGGCTCTAGATTTAACAATTATTTGTGAACCGGGAAGATTTTTAACAGCAAACGCAGGTTATTTTGTAAGTAAAGTACTTTATGAAAAACAAAATGGTACGAAAAAATTTGTGGTTATTGATGGTGCTATGAATGACCTCCTACGCCCAGCTTTGTACGGTGCGTATCATAAGATAGAAGCGATAACACAAAATAGTGGCGAGTTAAGAGCTGTAGATATTGTCGGTCCAGTTTGTGAGAGTGGTGACTTTTTTGCGAAAGATTATCCTCTACCCAAACTTGCACACAATGATTTGGTGGTTGTGCATAGTGCAGGTGCTTACGGATTTGGCATGGGAAGTAACTATAATACTCGTGGAAGAAGTGCGGAAGTTGCTTTGCAAAATGGTGAAGCTAAATTAATTCGTAGACGAGAAACTTTTGATGATTTAATTGCATTAGAACAAGATTATTTGGATTAGGAACACAGTTTGTATTTTTTAGACATTCAGGGTACTTTGATTAGCGATAGTGATAAAAGTCCTATAGCTGGTAGTATTGAATTTATTAATATGCTTAATAAGGCTAACACACCCTATATGCTTGTAACAAACAATACAAAACAAGCCTCATTTGATCTTTTTTCTTATCTTAAAAGTCTAGGTTTTAATATAACATTTGATAAATATATTGACCCTTTAATGATTTTAGAAAAACATGTTGATAAAGAATCAGTTGCAGCTTATGGCAGTGAAGAATTTTTAAATACACTGACAAAGATGGGATATACTTTTAATTACAAAACTCCAGATACAGTTCTTGTGTCAATTAAAGATAATTTTACTTCAGATGATTATGCACAGATGATAGACTTTTTACTCAGTGGTGCTTCTTTAGTTGGTATGCATGAGACATCAATCTATGTTAAAAACAATAAACGCTATCCAGGTGTAGGTGCTATCTTGAAACTTTTAGCATTTGCAACATCAAAGCACTATAGAGTTATAGGAAAACCAAGTAAACTGTTTTTTGATGAGGCCTTAATGCGTTTAGGCACTCAAGTCTCTTTACCAAGTTTTAATGACATAACGATAATTAGTGATGATGTTAAAGGTGATTTGGGTGGAGCAAAGGAGCTGGGAATGAAAACTATTTTTGTAACGAGTGGAAAGTATAAAAATGCTAAAGAGATAGTGCCATTTTTGGGTGAAGAGTTAAAACCTGATTTGATTTATAGTAATATGCAAGAGATATTGGAGAGCTTATGAAAACCTTAGAAGAGTGTAGAGAAGCAATAGATAACATAGATACTAATATTTTAGAACTCCTTAACAAACGAATGAATGTTGTCCAGAGAGTTGGTGAGATTAAACATGATGAAGGTGGAGCTATCTATAGACCAGAAAGAGAAAAAGAGATTATAGAGAGACTTTCAAATATAAGTAAAGATACTGGAAGCTTACTAAAGCAGAGTGCGATAGAAGCTATATTTTTAGAAATCTTTGCAGTTTCAAGAAATCTTGAACTACCAGAAAAAATTGCTTATCTTGGACCTGAAGGAACTTTTACTCATCAAGCAGCAGAGAGCCGTTTTGGTGCAATGAGTGATTATCTCTCTCTTGGTTCAATCCACTCTGTATTTAAAACACTTGAAGCAGGCCGTGCAAAGTTTGGTGTTGTTCCTATTGAGAATTCTAAAGATGGAATTGTTGGAGAGACTCTTGATTTATTAGCTAAAAGTTCTGTAAAAATTGTAGCTGAACTGTATATGCCTATCCATGCATCTTTTGCTACAAAAGCAATAAAACTTGAAGATATTACAAAAATATACTCAAAAGATAAAGGTTTTGGACAGTGTAGAGAATTTTTATCTGAACATGGTCTTGTTAATATTGAACAGATTCCAGTAGAATCAACTGCTAAAGCGGCGATATTAGCAGCAGAGGATCCACATGCTGCCGCAATATGTTCTCACATAGCAGCGAAGCTTTATGGTGTTCCTACAATGTTTGAAAATATAGAAGATGAGCATGATAGTTCTACTCGTTTTGTGATTTTAAGTGACTTTAAGAATGAAGCAAGTGAGCATGACAAAACTTCCATCCTTGTAAAACTTAAAGATGCTAGAGAACCTGGTTCATTGATGCATTTTTTACAAGATTTTGATAATGAAAATATAAATTTGTCAAAAATTGAATCTCGTCCATCAAAAGATAAAAGTGGATTTGGTTACTGGTTCTATATAGATTTTTATGGACATATTGATGATGCATCAATACAAAAAGTTTTAGCAAAACATGATGGTGAAGTAACATGGCTCGGTAGTTATGTGAAGGGTGAAAGTTGAATTTTAACAAAAAACTGCAGAATATACAAACTTATGAAGCTGGTAAACCTATAGAATTAGTTGTACGTGAGTATGGCATAGAGCCTAAAGATATTGTAAAACTTGCTTCTAATGAAAATCCTTATGGTTGCTCCCTTGAAGTACAAAATGCAGTCTCAAAGATTGTTTCAAACATGTCTTTGTATCCAGATGACAGTATGTTGAAATTAAAAAGTGCTTTAAGTGAGAAATTTTCAGTTCTTGATGAGAATATTATTGTTGGAAGTGGAAGTGATCAAGTCATAGAGTTTATAATGCATGCAAAAGCAGGTGCTCACTCAAAGATACTTATCAATAGTGTTACTTTTGCAATGTATGAGATTTATGCAAAACATGTGGGAGCAGAAGTTATAAGAACAGCCTCACAAAAGCATGACTTAGATGAATTTTATGAACTTTATAAGAGCCAAAAGCCGAGCATAATCTTTTTATGTACACCAAATAATCCAACTGGAGATGCGATAGACACTCAAGATATATTCTCTTTTTTAAAAAAAATAGATAGCGATACTTTGGTAGTTATAGATGGTGCTTATATGGAATATGCGGCTTATAAAGATGAGTCTAAAAAAGTTTTACCTCTAGATTTAGTAAGAGAGTTTGATAATGTTGTTTATCTAGGTACTTTTTCAAAGGCTTATGGTCTTGGTGGCATGAGAGTTGGTTATGGTATATCTGGCGCAAAAATAATCAAAGAGTTGTACAAGTTAAGACCACCTTTTAATATAACGACACTTTCCCTAGAAGCAGCAAGTGTTGCTCTAAAAGATGAAAAATTTGTAAACAGTTGTATCACTTTGAATTTTGAGGAGATGAAACGCTATGAAGTGTTTGCAAAAGAGAAAAAAATAGATATAATAAACAGTTATACAAATTTTGTTACATTATCTCTTAATGATAAGCAAAATTCTACTGCTATATCAGATTCTTTACTCAAAAGAGGGATGATAGTTAGAAATTTAAGTGGATATGGGATGAATGCTATTCGTGTAACAGTTGGAACAAAAGAACAAAACAGTCGTTTTTTTGAACTTATCAGTGAATTAATATAAAAAGAAGAGAGATTAATGGATTTTAAAATACTTTTTTCCCAACTAGTTATTCTTTATGATAAGCTAACAAAGCAACAAAAAATTATTATAGCTGTTGCTATTGTAGGGATTGTTGCATTTCTTGTTTTTTTAGTTGTTTATAGCTCAAATCAAAACAGTGCAAATAAGTATGAATCCCTTTTTAATTCTTTAAGTTCAGAGGATGCTGCAAAAGTTGTTGCGCAACTTGAAAAAGATAATATTAAGTATAAATTAGAAGCAAACAATGTTATAAAAGTGCCAAAAACTGTTGTTTATAAACAGAGAATTGCTATCGCTGCTTTAGGTATTCCAAAAAATAGTGGTGTTGGTTTTGAACTTTTTGATAAGCAAGAGTTTGGAGCGACAAGTTTTGACCAAAAAATTAAATATCTGCGTGCACTTGAAGGTGAACTTTCTCGTACTATCAATGCTCTTAGTCCTATTGAGAGCGCATCTGTCAGTTTAGCACTTCCAAAAGATACTCTTTTTGTTTCAAAAAAGGTGAATCCAACAGCATCTGTTATGGTACAACTTGTAGAGGGTAGACGCCTTTCTTCAAAACAGATAAGAGGTATAAAAAATCTTGTTGGTGCTGCTGTACCAAAGATGACTTCTGCTGATGTTATGCTAGTTAATAGTGATGGAGAAACTTTAGGTGATGAGAATGAAATGGTTCAGATGAGTGAACTCTCAAGCGTACAACAGAAATTTAAAAACAAAGAAGAGAAAAAAAGACAAGCTAAAATTATTCAAGTTATTGCACCATTTGTTGGTGGGAAAAGTAAGGTTGTTGCTCAAGTAACGATAGAGTATGATTTCTCTATACAAAATTCAACTTCAGAGAGTTATGACCCTGAAAATGTTGTTAGAAGTGAGCAAACTAGTGAAGAAAAACGCGAAGGTGGTTCACCCCAACAAGTAGGTGGTGTGCCAGGAGCCGTTAGCAATATAGGACCTGTTCAAGGCTTAAAAACAGCACAAACAAAAGAAAAATATGAAAAAAATACAGGTACAACTAATTATGAGATTGGCAAGACTGTAAGCACTACAAAATCACAGTTTGCTCGTATTAAAAGAATAACAGCTGCGGTTGTAGTTGATGGAAAGTATAAGGCAAAACTTGATGCTGATAATCAAGAGACTTCAGAACTTGAATATATATCTTTAGAAGAGTCTGATTTGGGCGCATTAACTTCTCTAGTAAGTAGAGCCATTGGTATTAATGAGACCAGAGGTGATCAAATTAGTGTACAAAATTTACAGTTTCAAAGAGACAACAGTGTTAGTGGTGCTGACAATGTATCTCAAGCGATGGCATTTAGTCAAACATATATTGCACCTTTTTCTGGATTATTGAAGTACATATTTGTCCTTTTATTACTACTTATTCTTTACAAAAAAGTTATTGTTCCATTCTCTAGTAAAATGCTTGAAGTATCAAAAGAAGAAGATGAAATGACTCGTCCTGTGTTGGAAGTAGAAGATGATGAAGATGAAGACCTTGTTCAAAAAGTTCAAGATATGCGTAAAAAAGTTGAAGATCAATTAGGTGTTGGAGGAAACTTTAACGAGGATGAACTCAAATATGAAGTTATCCTAGAAAAAGTCAAGACAATGACTCATGATGCTCCTGAAGATATTGCCTCTTTACTTCAAGCACTTTTAAGTGAAGAAGCAGAAGGCGGTAAGCCCCCAAAACAAGAGAAGGGTAAGTAGTATGGCAAACTTAACAGAAACACAACAAGCTATATTTGATGAGATGGTTACTGCAGAGAAAATAGCAATACTTTTACTGCAACTAGGTGAAGAAGCGACAACAGGTGTGTTCTCACATCTAAATGTAGAATCAATCACAGAAATTTCAAAATATATTGCCACTAGTACAACCGTAGACAGATCTGTAGCGACTGCTATTTTAGAAGAATTTCATGCTATCTTTCAATCAGGCGCTTATATTACATCTGGTGGTATGGAGTATGCAAGAGAATTACTTTACAGAACACTTGGTGCTGATGAGGCTAAGAAAGTTCTTGAAAAACTTTCAAAAAGTATGCAAAATACACAAAATTTTGCCTATCTCTCAAAAATCAAACCACAACAATTATCAGACTTTATTACACATGAACATCCACAAACAATTGCTCTTATTTTGGCACATATGGATGCAACAGAAGCGGCGGATACAATACAGTTTTTTCCTGATGAATTAAGAAGTGAAGTGGCTATGCGTATGGCTAGACTTGGCGATATTTCTCCTTCTGTTATAAAGCGTGTATCTGCTGTCTTAGAGTCAAAACTAGAGTCACTTGCATCGTACAAAGTTGAAGTAGGTGGAACACGAGCGGTTGCTGACATATTTAATCGTCTTGGTGTTAAAGATTCTAAGTCTACTCTTGCAAATATTGAACAAGTTGATGAAGAGTTGGCTACAAAAATTAAAGAGATGATGTTTACCTTTGAAGATATGGTTTCACTTGATAAAAATGCGATTACAGAAGTGCTTAAAGCTGTAGAAAAACCAGACTTAATGATGGGTCTGAAATCTTCACCAGAAGAGTTAAAAGAGAAATTCTTCTCTGCTATGAGTGAGCGAGCTCGTGATGCCTTTGAAGAAGAGATGCAGTTCTTAGGTGCAGTAAAAATGAAAGAAGTTGAGTCGGCACAGAGAAAAATTGTTGAAGTAGTAAATCAATTGGCAGAGGCTGGAACAATTCAAATGGGTTCAACTGAAGAGATGATAGAGTAAATATGGCACAAGTAATTTCAAGTGATAAAATCAGCACACATAATGTAAATAAGTATAATTTTAAAGTCCTTTCTTTAGGCTCTGTAGGCGAAGATGAGTATGCCTCGCCAACAAAAGAGTTTACCCAAGAAGATAATCCAAAAGCACGCCAAAGTGATAAAATAGATTCAAGTGCGCTAAGTAGCAGTTCTAAAGAGTCTTTGATTGAATCTTTAATGAAAAAAACAGATGAAATGTCATCAAATTTTATTAAGTTGCAAATGAAACTTGAATCTAAGGAAGAAGAGTTTAAAATCCAACTTCATGAAGCTAAAGAAGATGCTTTTAGTGAAGGTATGGAAGCAGGAAAAGCAAAAGCTTTAGAAGATGGGGAGAGTGGAATGAAGAGTGCCATCTCTTTATTTGGTGAATCTATAAAAAAACTTGAAAAGAGTGCACAAGAGTACGAGACTGCTTTAGAGGGTATAAAAAATGATCTTATAAACGCAGCATTAGATATCTCAAAAGAAGTGATTAGTGTAGAAATTGGAGAAAATTCAAGTAATATTGCGAAAATTTTATCTTCTGAACTCATTAAAGAACTTCAGAGTGCTTCAAAGATTACACTAAAAGTAAACCCTAAAGATCATGGAACAATATCTGAGCAAGTTGGTTCGCTTTCACATGTAGAAGTGATTTCAGATAGTGCAATAAATGCGGGTGGTGTTGTGGCCATTAGCGATGCAGGAAACATAGATTCTGAGATAAGTAAAAGATTCCAAAAGGTCAAACAAGCCGCAATAAGTGAGTAGAATATAAATGAATATTAAAGATAAATCAATAGATGAACTAGAACTGTTATGTAGTGATATTAGAGAAGAAATATTAAGAGTAGTTAGTAAAAATGGTGGACATTTAAGCTCTACACTTGGCGCAACAGAACTTATAGTTGCAATGCATAAAGTATTTGATAGCAAAAAAGACCCTTTTATTTTTGATGTTTCTCATCAAGCATATGCACATAAACTGATAACTGGAAGATGGGAAGCTTTTGATACACTTCGTCAGTTTAATGGTTTATGTGGATATACTAAACCTAGTGAAAGTGATGATGATTATTTTGTAGCAGGACATAGCTCTACTTCTATCTCTTTGGGTGTTGGTGCTGCTAAAGCTATTGCTTTAAAAAAAGAAGGAGATTCTCGTATACCAGTTGTTATGATTGGGGATGGTTCTATGACTGCGGGAATGGTGTATGAAGCACTCAATGAGCTCGGCGATAAGAAGTATCCGATGGTGATTATCCTTAATGATAATGAGATGAGTATTGCAAAACCAATCGGTGCTATGAGTAGAATACTAAGTTCTGCTATGGCTTCTCCATTTTATCAAAGATTTAAAAAAACAACTGAAAGTTTTGTAGATAATTTTGGAGAGGGAGCTCATTATATAGCAAAAAGAATGGAAGAATCGCTTAAGTTGATTACTCCAGGCTTACTTTTTGAAGAGATGGGGATAAGTTATATTGGACCAATAGATGGGCATAATTTAACGCAACTTATAGAGATTATGCAGACTGCGAAAAAACTCTCTAAACCAGTGATTATTCATTGCCAGACGCTTAAAGGCAAGGGTTATGATATAGCTGAAGGACAAGAAGAGAAGTGGCATGGCGTAGGACCATTTGATAGAAGTAATGGAGAAAGTTCTAAAAAAGCCTCTGCTAAAAGTGCAACTCAGATTTATACAGAAGCCTTGATGCATTTGTGCGAAAAAAATGAAAAGATAGTGGGTGCAACAGCCGCCATGCCAAGTGGAACAGGTTTAACACCTCTTATGAAAAAATATCCAAATAGATTTTGGGATGTAGCAATTGCAGAACAACATGCTGTAACTTCTATGTCTGCACTTGCTAAAGAAGGTTTTAAACCATTTTGTACCATCTACTCAACATTTTTACAGCGTGGATATGATCAGGTTATTCACGATACATGCTTAATGGATTTGCCAGTTGTATTTGCACTAGATCGTGCTGGAATAGTTGGAGAAGATGGGGAAACGCACCAAGGTGTTTTTGATATATCATTTTTAAGAGCTATACCAAACATGACACTATTCGCCCCAAGAGATGAGAAGAGTTTTCACCAAGCAATGGCATTCGCATCAGAGTATCAACACCCATGTTCTCTTCGTTATCCAAGAGGCTCATTTACTCAAACAGATTTACCAGAATCAACTGCGTTTGAACTTGCCACTTCACAACTTTTAGTATCAAATGATAGTGATATTTTATTTATAGGTTATGGAAATGGAGTTGGTCGTGCTTATGAAACAGCACAACTTTTAGAAGAAGATGTGAGCATACTTGACTTGCGTTTTGTGAAGCCACTTGATGCTGATATGCTTCGTAATATGTCAAAAAATCATAAAAAATGGTTTGTTTTTTCAGATAGTGCAAAAATGGGTGGAGTAGGTTCAGCTATCTTAGAATTTTTAGCAGATGAGAAGATTTTAGATGTAGAAGTTACAAGTTTTGAGTATAGTGATAAGTTTATCACGCATGGAAATACAAAACTTGTTGAAAAATCTCTAGAGTTACTTCCAGAGCAATTAGCTTCAAGAGTAGGTCATCTAATATCACGAAATTAAAGGGAGTTTCTTTTGAGCAATCTTAGTAAATATTCAATACTTTTGGACGGTGAAAGTATAGAGAGTAAACGAGAAGAGATTAGAGAGTATTTTATAAACACTTATGAACTCTTTGAAAAAGTATTTGAAGTCTTAAAAGATGACAGAGTTTTTTATGAAAAGTCTGAATTGACACGACATCCTATGATTTTTTATTTTGGGCATACAGCAACTTTTTTTGTCAATAAACTTATAAATATGAAAATTATTAATGAGAGAATAAATCCTAATTTTGAATCCATATTTGCAATTGGCGTAGATGAAATGTCTTGGGATGATATGGAAAATTCTTCTTATAGTTGGCCAAAAGTAGATGAAGTAAGAGCTTATAGAGATAATGTTAAAAGTTTAGTGAAAGAGTTGATAATGACACTGCCTTTAGAGTTGCCTATCAAAGAAGATAGTCCGATGTGGATTATACTGATGGGGATAGAACATGAACGAATCCATATAGAAACATCTTTAGTTCTTCATCGCCAAATGCCCTTAGACTTAGTGAAACATTCTCCATATTTTCCTCTGTGTGAAAAAAGTTCCTTTGCACCTTTAAATGAGATGATAGAGATAAGCGAAGCAGATATAAAACTAGGTATAGATAGTTTTAATGAACTCTATGGCTGGGATAATGAGTATGGTTTTTATGAGGAACATGTGTCTGCGTTTCAAGCTGCAAAATACTTGGTAAGTAATGGTGAATATATGGAGTTTGTAAACGCAGGTGCCTATGAAGACAGAAAATTTTGGGATGCAGAGGGTGAAAATTTTTTAGAGCTTACGCATGCTTCGCATCCAGCTTTTTGGATTTTAAAGAATGGAGTTTATAGATACAGAGCACTTACTTCTGAGATAGATATGCCACTTGATTGGCCTGTGGATGTAAATGCTTTAGAAGCAGAGGCATATTGCAGATACAAGAGTGAAAAAGATGGAGTCATTTACCAACTTCCAAGTGAAGCAGAATATAGAGTCTTGTATGATTATGCAGGTGTAAAAAATATTCCGACCTTTCATGAGAGTAGAGCAAACTTAAACTTTTATCATTATGCTTCTTCATGCCCAGTAAATGAGTTTTCTTTCAATGGTTTGTATGATGTAGTAGGTAATGTTTGGCAATGGAGTAAAACACCTATAAGAGCTTTTGAGGGATTTAAAGTTCATGAGGCATATGATGACTTTTCAGTTCCAACTTTTGATGAAAAACATGCATTAATTTTAGGTTCTTCATGGGCTAGTAGTGGAAACCTTATCACAAAACATGCACGATATGCTTTTAGAAAACATTTTTATCAAAACGCAGGTTTTCGTTATGTCATCAGTAACAAAGAGGATAAAAAAGATGTAGATATTTACGAGAGTGATGAACTCGTTGCACAATATTGTGAATTTCAATACGGCGATACACATTTTGGAGTAGAAAATTTTGCAATCTCTACAGCAAGATTGGCTTCTTCTTTTGCAGTTCATAAAGGTAAAGCTCTTGATTTAGGTTGTGCGACAGGAAGAACAACTTATGAACTTGCCCGTGAATTTGATGCGGTTGAGGGGATAGACTTTTCTGTTCGTTTTGTACAAGTTGGCTCGAAGTTAAAAGATGATGGTTATGTTGCGTTTAGTGTAAAAGAAGAGGGCGGTATTTCTCAAAATAAAAAAATTACTTTAAAAGAGTTAGGTTATGAAAATTTAAAAGAGAAAGTCTCTTTTTGGCAGGGTGATGCTTGTAACTTGAAGCCAAACTTTACAAAGTATGATTTAGTTATGGCAACAAACCTCATAGATAGACTTTACAATCCTAGACTTTTTTTAGACACCATAGACGAGAGGCTAAACGCAGAGGGTATTCTTGTGATTACTTCTCCGTACACTTGGCAAGAGAGTTCTACAAAAAAAGAGTTTTGGCTTGGTGGTTACAAAGATGAAAATGGTGTTGAGGTAAAAACTATAGATACTCTTAAAAATATTTTATCAGATAAATTTGAACTACTTCATATAGAGGATTTAGAGTTTGTTATCAAAGAAACAGCAAGAAAATACCAGCATACAATTTCAGAAGTTAGTGTCTGGAAGAAAAAGTGAGTTATGACTTCTCTAAAAGTGCCAAGAGAGAAGATACAAACGCAGAGAAGTACACTCTAAGAGAAAAATTGTTTGGCACAAGAGATGTAGAACCAGTTTGGGTAGCAGATATGGATATAGATACTCCAGACTTTGTGTTAGATGCAGTAAAAAAACGCTTAGAACATCCAATCGTCGGCTATGAAAAAGTTCCAAATAGTACTTATGAAGCGCAAATAAAATGGATGAAAAATAGGCATGGTATAGAGTATGATGTTGAAGATATGTTCTACTCTCACTCTGTTGTGGCTTCTATGCATGTAGCCATAGAAGCCTTTAGTAAAAAGGGCGAGGGTGTTATCGTTCAAACACCAGTTTACTCTCCATTCTTTCATAGCGTTAGCCAACTTAATAGAAAATTAGTAAAAAATCCTCTGCGTTTAAAAGAGGATAGAAGTTATACTTTTGATATAGAAGATTTAAAATCAAAGATAGATAAAAATACAAAACTTTTACTACTCTGTTCTCCTCATAATCCAGTTGGTCGAGTTTGGAAAAAAGAAGAACTCAAACAGATATTGGAAGTTTGTTTACAAAACAGTATCATCGTTTTTGCAGATGAGATTCACTCAGATTTGGTTTATGCTCCAAACAAACATATTGTATTCGCTTCTTTAAGCAAGCAAGCTAGAGACATTACACTTACAGCCATTGGGGTTGGTAAAACATTTAACATGGCGGGTTTTGCTATGAGTAGTGTTGCTATAACAAACAAAGAGCTTAAAACAAGATTTAAAAAAGCGCATGACAAAGTACATTTTGCACAGGGTGGCGTTTTATCACATGTAGCGTTTGAGAGTGCTTATACCCATGGAGAAGAGTGGCTAGAAGATTTAAAAAGACATCTTTACTTTAACTATGAAATGCTTAGAGAGTTAACTTTAAAATATCCGCAATTTATTACTATTACACCCATAGAAGCAACATATTTAGCATGGTTAGATTGTTCTAATATGCAGCTAAGCAATAGAGCTTTAAGAGAATTTTTTATCAAAGAAGCTAGGCTTGGTTTAAATGCAGGTTTGAGTTTTGGTAAAGAGGGAAGTGGTTTTATGCGTTTGAATTTTGCTGTATCTTCTGCTAAAATGTTACAAATAATTAAAAGATTAGAAAAAGCATTAAGAAAAAGAGGACAGACAACTTGATAACAATTAATTGGAAAGATTTTAAAGAGTATAAACAACATGCGATGAAAGAAAATAATTTTGATATACTTTTGGACTTTATGAAAAGTTATTATAATATGACTAGTCCAGTGGAAATGTATGACACATTAAACGCAGATGATACTGCTAAAATGATGTTGGATAAACGCGATATAGATAGCGCTGAGGCTTTAGAAACATTTCTTTTTCAAAGATAACTTCATTTATACTCAAGCATCATGTGATGAGCTTAGCTACAAGCTTTGAAGATGAACTCAGTGTTTGTAGTCTCTTTTATGCTTACTCTCCTGCGTTGAATGCGTTTGTTGTTGCAAGTGCTGAAGAGACTAGACATATAAAACATATTAAAAACAACCCAAATATAGCAGCTAATATACTTCTTGAAACAAAAACTGTTGGCAAAATACAAGGTTTGCAACTGCGTGGAAATTTTAAAGAACTACAAGACACAACACTTAAAAAACTATACTTTAAAGCTTTTCCTTATGCTCTTGTTTTGAATCCAAAACTATGGCAGATAGATGTTGAGTATTTTAAATTGACAGATAATCGCTTGGGGTTTGGTAAAAAGATTATTTGGACGGAAGTTTCTGTTTAAAGAGTGAACATGCAACACCGCTACTTTGAAAAACAACCATAGAAGGGATTTGAGCTGATTTAAATCCATACGCTTTACATCCATGTGGCTTTGCATTTTCCCAAGTCACAAAATAATACTGACAGCGTCTACAATTTATCTTTTTCATTCCCGAAATTTTACCATAATAAGGTACAATTATATCTACTGATAAAATGAAGGAAACAGATGAATAGTAAAATTTTACTAATGCTCCAACTGCAAAACCAACTTAACGATGCTACCAATGGTGAAAAGTGGACAGAGGGTATCACTAAAAATGGCAAGTTGATAGACTGGAAGCGATGTATATATATGGAATGTGCTGAAATGATAGATAGTTTTTCATGGAAACATTGGAAAAATATTGCGGTCGAGCCAGATTGGGCAAACATGCAGATAGAAGTCGTTGATGTTTGGCACTTTATCATGAGTTTAGCAATTATGGAGTACTCACGAGATTTAAAAGGTGGGATAGAAGATATAGCACTTAATATTTCTGGGCTTACTAGCTTTGAGAAGATAGATACAAAAAACAAAAAATTTGCGTCTCAAGATGTAGTGATAGAAAAAGTTGAAAATATGATAAGAATGAGTCTTTCTAAAGATGATTATAATTTAGAGAGTTTTATACACGAATTTTTTGATTTAGTTCTTCTAAGTGGACTCGATTTAGATTCACTCTATACATTATATATTGGAAAAAATATTTTAAACCAATTTCGCCAAGATAATGGATATAAAGAGGGAACTTATATTAAGGAATGGGCTGGAGTTGAAGACAATGTAGTGATGCAAAAAATCTTTAAAGATCAAGCAGACATTAGGCCAGAAGCACTCTATAAAGAGCTTACTAAACTCTATCATGAACTTAACAAGAGTTAATATTTGAGTAATATTTTAGAAGTTAAAAATTTATCTTTTGGATACACAAAAGATAAACTACTTTTTAAAGATTTTTCGATAACTCTCAAAAAGGGTGAGATTAAAGCAATCGTTGGAGAGAGTGGGGCAGGGAAAAGTACTCTTTTTGAGTTGGTGCTTAAAAATCTCAAGCCCCTTGTTGGAGAGATACAGAGTGCAAAGTGTGCGCAAGTATTTCAAGACCCATATAGCTCTTTTCATCCAAGTTATATACTTCTAAGTCAGATAAAAGATGTAGCTTCTTTAGATGGATTGCAAAAGTATTTAAAGCTGATAAACTTAGAATATGAACTTTTACTAAAACTCCCTCATGAACTCTCAGGTGGACAACTACAACGCGCTTCAATACTGCGAGCAATGCTTATGAAACCAGACCTACTTCTTTTAGATGAGCCAACATCAGCTCTTGATAATGTAATACAACTTGAGGTGATGGAGATGTTGATGAATAATTTAGATAGTATGGGAATGCTTCTTATTACACATGATATGGACCTTGCTTCTTGGTGTGCGAACGAGATAGTTGAGATATAATAATTATGAATATTATAAGATAAGCTTAAATTAATATTAGATTTAGTATAATTTCAAATATAACATATATGATTAACTTATATATCTGTTGTAAACTAAAAAATTATTGGAGAAATTATTATGTCAGAAACAACTAAAACAGAAACAAAACCAGCTGTAACAAAAGCAGCTCCAAAAGTAGAAACTAAACCAGCGGCGAAAAAAGCTGCTCCTAAAGCTAAGCCAGCGGCGAAAAAAGCTGCTCCTAAAACAGATAGTAAAGCAGTTGCTAATGCAAGTAAATTTGGTGATATTGTAGAAGGTCAGTATGATGCAACTACAGATACAATTTTAAGTGCACTAAACACTCTTGAAACTCAAATTGACGATGCTCGCGTGGTTGGTTCAGATAAAGCTAAAGCAATCGTAAGTGGTTTTGGTGGTGAAACTAAAATGGCTGACCTAATTGAAAAATTAGCTGGTTACATGGGTGAAGCAGCTGGCACAGGTATGACAGTTGGTATGGCTCCAATGATGATCATGGCTGGTGCAGCTAAAGGTGTTTATAAAAAAATTACAGATTAATTTTTTTGTGGAGTATATTTAGTTATAATACTCCACATTTTAAAATTAAAGGCTTTTTATGCCACAACACTCTCTAACTCTTATCGAATACAAATCACTTGAATTACATCCTCTCATAAAAACTAACAACTGGCTCCTTTCAAATAAAGAAGTTGCTCTTGCCTTAAACACAAGCATAGCTAAAATAGTAGAATCATTAGAGAATCTCAATGAAGGAAACCATTATAGTTATGAATCAGTGGAGTATGAAAAAGGTAAATCCACTTCATCGATACTTTTCTTTTCTAAAACAGGCATTATGAGATTGGCATATCATCTAAAATCTGATGATGCATTAGCCTTTGTAGAGTTTATAGAAGATATAAATTTACAAGAGACATCACAAGATTCTACGCATAGTTTTTACAATGAGATAGAAGCTTTACTAGAAGATAGACTGAAAAAACTTAAAAATGATCCAAACGCAACACTAGAAGAGATTAATCATTTTATTATTACACTTGATAATATGATTAAAAAAAGAGATGGTGTAGAGATTGTAAAAAGTGGTCCATCAAGTGTAACAGATATTATAGAAACTGTAGTGAGTTTAGCGCAATCTTATACTGCACCGAAAAAGAACTCTTAAAGATTATTAATATTCCAAAGAAATTTTATCAAGTGCAGAGATAGTTGTTGTTCTAAGCTCTTTTTGATTGTCCAAAACTTTTAAATCATACTCATGTTGCTGGGTTAGTATAAGTTCAACATTTCTTCCTATCAAATCAATATGTTTAGTAGAAGATTTTAACTCTGGCATCTTCTCTTTGTCATAGATGATTCCAATAGCATTTAAACCAGCTTCTGCAATCGTTTTTATCGTTCCATCTATGAGTAAGCCAAAGTTGAGTATCATGACTGACATATTCATGATTAAGTGTTCAGTGTGGACTATTCTATCGCTCATCTCACCGATGCGATCAGCCATCAGACCTATTTCAGAAGCCATCCATAAAACTCTGTCTGCCATAGGACCTAACTCTTCACCTTGAGAGGCAAACATATAACCATAGTTCATTCCATCGCTTGCAAAATGATAGGCATCATCAGCCATTTTTGAAACAAATTTGTAAGCATCGTCTTCCATTTTTGTAGCAAATTGAAATGCATCATCTTCTGTTTTAGAGGTAAAGTCATAAGCTTTATCGCGAGTATCTTGTGTAAAAGTAAAAGCATCATCTTCTGTTTTTGAGGCGAAATCATAAGCTTGATCTCTTGTCTGAGATGCAAAATCCATTGAATCAGAACCCGTTTTAGATGCAAGGTTAAAAAGATTTTTGAGTACACCATTTTTTTTGTGAGTGCCATTTTTATTTAAAAGTGCTGTTGGGATGGGTGCTTTCTCTTTTGGAAGAAGTTCTGATCGTGTTTTTACAAAGGCATTGAAAGTTTCTATAAACTTTTGTAGCTCATCTGAATCAACATTTTCTTCTTTTTCTATCTTTTTTGAAAAGTCTACAAACTTACCCTCAAGTGTTTTGTAAATATTAACGAGATTTTCATTTGAAATATTTTGTTCTTGCTTTTTTGGATGAGAAAAGTTAAGTGTTTCTAAAAAATCTATAAAACCTAAGTTGTCATCATGTTGTGTGAAGAAACCTAGTTTGATAATACCTAACTTACTCCATAAACGATTATTACCAGCATCAAAGATATACTCTTTATCTTCATGAAGTCTGCTCTTGTTTATTTTAACAATATGGCTCAGCTTGTCTGTGCTTAAATCAAAGATTTTTTTAATATTATCATCATCGAAGAAGAGTTCACTCTTATCATTAAGATAGAGTTTTAAATCTTTATTGTTATATGTTAAATTTTTAATTTTCACCACTCTTCCTTAGTAAGTATTTGTTTAGCTAAATTATCATATAATTATAGCAGATGATACACAAAAGGAAGATTAATTAAAATGTCTATGATGGATAAATTTAAAGATATGGTTAAAGAGACCGTATATACAAGTAAAGATATAACAAACTCAAAATTATTTAAAACAGTTCTAAATCAAGCTATAAAAAGTTATGGAACTGTACTCGCATTTAAGATAGATTCAAAAGACAAATCATTTTTGATTGAACTTATGATGAAAGGCGAAAAGCTACCTATTGTTGTAGATATTAAAAGCTATGAGTTTATCAAGTATGATGGCTATACCTCTGTTGTTATGTATGAGATGTCAACAAATCGTGAGTGGATGCAAACTTTAATGGATATCTTTATTGTAAACAAAGAGTTTGAATTACCAGCAAAGCTTAACGGACCGATTCGTACTTTTATGTCATAGTATAAAATTTTTAGATATAATAATGAAAATGAATTTTAAGGAAATATAAATGTCAGTAAATGCAAAAGTAAATTATGAGAACAAAGAAGTAGAAATAGTAGATCCTGAGGGAAATGAAGTTGAAGAAAAGGGTTTCAAAGCCAGAGCTATGGGAGCAGTTAAAAAGATTGCTAAGTATTCTCCTATTGGTATGAGTTATACTGTTGGTAAGGGTATGATGGAAGTGATGGACAAAGCCCTTAATGATAATGATTTAAACAAGGTTGAAAATATCACTTTTGATCAAGTTGTTAACTTAATTAAAGAAGGTAAAGATAGCTTTGAAGAGCTTCACATGACTTTTACAGCAGCACAATCAAATGGCATCAATATCGGTAGACTGAAAAAAGAGGTAAATGATCAAGATGTTACTATTGGTCTTGGTAAAAAAGGTGGCATTGGTTTAGAAATCGATGTTAAATACAAAAAGTAGATTAAAGGCATTAAAATAAGATGATTGATTTTAAATTAGATTCTGAATTACACTCGATATCCTTTTCAATTCACCCAAAGGGTGAAGAAGATCCTATTAACTTTAATGTTAATAAGTACAAGTTAACAAATGAGGGTGATAAGTTTTTTATTGAAGTTTCAGATATAAATACAAATCGTGAATGGATGAATATTGCTATTGAGAATTTTATGCCACAAAGTAAGATTCGAATTCCAGAAAAATATGAGAGACTAATTCGTCTTGTAATGTAAGTTATGCTTTTAAAGCATAACTAAACTTTCTACTTTTTCTTTCTTTTCTTTTCGATTCTTTTAAATCGTTTTATTAATTTAATTTTCTGTTCTTTATCAAGTGTATTATACATATTTTCAAAATACTCAGTGATAATTTTCGTTACGATGACATTCTCTTTCTCTGTTATTAATGCAAATTTCTCTTTAAGAAATCTTTTTTCATTAAACATATTTGAAAGCTTCTCTTCCTTAGCATTTGCACTGTCTCTTATCTCATTTAACTTATCTTTGAGTGTTTCCTCATACTTATAAAGTTTTTCTTTTTGCGCTTTTGAGAGATTAAGACTCATAATAGATTTTTTGAGCACAACAACTTTCCCTATAGGTATACAAGCACCTACACTACTTTTTGCATATAAACCAACAAATCCGATTAGTATAATAAATATTAACTTAGCCATTAAAAATTCTCCTATAAAAAATAATATATCCTAAAATAAATGTTCCAATAATATATCCTATAATAATTATAATGTCAAGAAACCATGTTTGTGAACAAAAGGAACAGTGTAAGTTTTCTAAAATATTTTGTTTAGTAATGCTCATAAATTGATCATCTTGTAAAAAGTCAACCATTTGTGATATTTGATCATTTATCTCATTATTTCCTAGCGTAAACGCAACATTTCCTGTAATGATTGACTCATAAGCGTACTTAATAGGCATAACTCTTGCAAGTGGAGGTGCTGCAGAATAATTTGTTTCCCACATATAGATCGCTCTGTCCATATCTGCATAAGGGATTAACCCACCTAAAAGAATTTGTGGAATGATGATGATAGGGATAAGGTTGGATGCTATCATATTACTTCTAGTAAATGAAGAGATGAAAAGACCAAAAGAGATACTTACAACGATAGTTAAAAACATTACAAGGGAGTTAAACGCAACGATAGCCCAAGGAATACTCAAAAATATCATCCCAATAAGGTTGTAAAGAATAGTCTGAATAAGTCCAAAAAAACTTAAAACATAGTACTTAGAAACATAGTATCCAAAAATTGAAACGCCACCAAGCCTCTCTCTTTGAACCGTATTTCTATCTTTTATGATTTCAAATACAGAACTAATAAGCCCAAAAAATATAGCAGAGATAAGCATAAAAAAAAGATAGTTAGGATAGGCTTGGTTTTGAACCAAGTCCATATTTGATCTAAAGATATATGCAGATAAAACAGAGAGTAGTGGTGCTACCACAAAAGATATAGTAAGGTTTAGCTTTTCATGAAATTTGATTTTAAATTGTCTCTTGAGCTGATATTTAATTTGAACTGATATTGGATTATTAAACATTATTTTTCCGTAAAATTATTTAAATAACTAAAGAGATTCCAAAAGTTACTTTTTTCATCTGCTTGAATCTCTAAAAGAAGTTCAGGATCACTTTTTTCACACTTCATACACTCTAAATCCTCTGTATTTTCGCTCTCATCATTGAACATGTAAGCATCTTCCGTTTTTACAAGTTTAAATATTTTAAGCACTTCTATAGAGCGATTAGTATAGATATTATTTCCATCTTCGTTAAAAACAATAACCTGGTCAAATTGTCTATACATGGCAGTTGAAGGTTGATGGATATTTATAATGACGATTTTGTTGAGTCGAGTAATCTTTTTTAGTTCGCTAATAATCTTCTCAGAGTCAAGAGATGAAAGTCCACTTGTTGGTTCGTCCATAAGAATGAGATCAACATCTTTTAATAGCTCAAGGGCGATATTGAGTCGTTTTCTTTGCCCTCCAGATATAGTAAATTTTCCATTTTGAAATACAGGAGAGTTTTTAATATCTAAAATACCAAGATTACGAAGTTGTGTACTAATGAGTTTATCAACTTCTCCGTCAGTTTTTTCACTACCAAAATGGAGTCTATAGTAGTAGTACATGTTGTCATATACATTTAAATCTTTGATGAGAACATCATCTTGAGGAACATAACCCATGCGATGAAAGTATTTTTGAGATAGTTTTTCACCATTTATGAGGAGTTCTCCTTTTAAAAGTTTTGCTTGTTCAACAAAAGTTCTCAAAAGTGTAGTTTTACCAGAACCAGAAGGTCCCATGATAGCTACAAATTCTCCTACTTGTATGTTGAAATTAACCTCTTTAATAATGGCTTGTTTTTTCTTGTATCCTGCAGACAGGTCTTTTGCTATGATGCTGTAAATATGGTCTTTAACTATAGAACACACAAAGTTGTTTTCTTCTTCACGGACAATATCAGTAGTTAAAAATTTTTTGTCATTTGTTGGAGAAAAGAGCTTTTGAAGTGCATTAGCATCAAGATAAATTAACTCTTTTTTATTGCTTATGCGTATAAAACTATTTTCATCAAGATAGTAAATGGAATGGTCCCTAATATTATGCGTTAAAAATGAATATGGTTCATCTCTAAATTCCATACATTTGTTATGAAGAGGAGTATTAGAATCGTTTTGATAAGTATATATATTTAAATCATGACTATGATGGTTTAACAGAAGAAAAAAGTTATCAATATGAAGTACAATAAAACTCACTTGATAAGCTTTAAAAGATTGATTTAACTCACTTTTTGCATTTTCATCAAAACAGATGAAGTTTATATTTGGTGTATGTCTTTGAAGTACACTATGTGCTCTTTCGTACTTTTTTATCATGAGAAGATATAAAATATCATAAAGGTAGGGAAGTTCTAATTTTAAATAGATATCTTTTAATGTAGCAATTTGAGTTTTATTAACTCTTTCTTTATTAATGTTTTTAAGCATAATTACCATAAATAGGTTGATAAGAATGACATATTTTTTAGAAGGCTCTACTTTGTGTAAGTATTCTATGGTTTCATCAAGGGATATGTCTTTAGCAAATTTGTCAAACTCATCAATAGATAAACTTATCTCTTCATCACTTTGACCTTCAACTAGTCGTTTTGCTGCTAATAGTACATCACTTGTAGTAAGCTTACCACTCGTTTGAGCAATGCTTATCCATAGTTTGTATATATACGCTAAATTATTCATACCTACCTTTATATTAAAAACAAATTATTTGTATAATTATATCAAATGTATATAAGACAAAGGCTAATCCCGCAAAGGATTAGTCTCTTTTAAAGATATATTTAGGTTTGAGCCAAAATATAATAAGAGGAAGGATAGTAAGTGATGTAAATACATCGATTAGTATAGCTTCAGTAATGTATGCTGAAACTCCCCAAGTATTTCCTAAAGTGGTTGCCATAAGCGGTATAAAAGCACCAACAAGGATAACAACAGAGATAAGAACTGAAGAACCAGTTGTTGCTATTGTGTTTTTAAGCGCAGTAAACCAGTCGTCATGTTGGGCTAACTCTTCTTTAAGCCTCGAAATCATGTAAATACTATAATCAACTCCAAGCCCCATGGATATGGATAAGGCAATAAGGTTTGCAAAGTGTAAATTACCACTCCAAAACTGTAGTGATGTGTAGTATCCAGCCATTCCATACTGTGCAAATAGAGTGATAAATAGTAAAACCATAAGTGCACCAGAGATTATAAATGAACGGAAGATAAGTGTAACTACAATGAAAATAGCTAAAGCAGTTCCAAGTGGATTAAATAACCAGTTGTCAAATGTTACATCACGAGTTGCTTCAGTAGCACCTAAAAATCCACCAACACCAGGTTCTACATAAGATATTTTAGTATCATCAGCAATAGCACCTTTGTCTCCAGAAACATCTGCATTTCTATAGCCAAAATTGACTTGGTCTAAACCAGGATCATTTTTATGCTCTTCTATGTACTCTTGTATAAATTTAAGAGCAGCATGAGTTTCTACTGGATGCATTGTATTGATAAAGCCCATAATCTGTGCATTATTGTAATCTTGCGTTGTCATAGAAGCTAAATCACCAGGACTAGATGCTGCATCTAAAAGACCATTGTAAAGTTGAACAATCTCATCAGGAGAACGATCATCTGTTGCATCTTTTGCAAGAAGATACTTTTTTGTAGGAATTTGAAAGTCATTCATACTCGGTTGATTGCCTGGCTCAGTCATAAGTATCATGTTGGCGATTTTAACATATTGAGAATACGAAGCAGTAAAACCAATAAATTTATTTACTCGTAAATCATCTTCCATTTTATCAAGTGCTTCTAAGACTGTTGCATTATTTAAAATACCTTGAGGTGAATCCTCTTCTGGGTCAAAACAATTCTTAACAGGAGGTTTTGTTCCAGCATCATCAGCCGCATCAAGTGCATCATAATAATCATCATCACACTCATCAAGAAGTGCATGTTTTCCACGAACAGGGATATTAAAAGAGATAACACCTGGCATCATAGTGTTTAGAGTAAAGATGTCTTGAACTGGTTTAGAGTAAACTTTAAACGCAGCTTGAGCATAATCGATTCCCTTTTCCACCCCAGGCATTAAGTCATACTCATCACCTCGGATAACTTTGTCAATCTTTTCCATACCAGAGTATTTTGTATCATTGGCGATATAACTGATGCCATCACCGAGTTTAGTGTAGTGAACAGATACCGCGATGATGATTCCAACAACAGCAATAGGGATAAGTTTTCCCCATCCTGATAACATTTTTGCTACGAGAGTACCAAAGTTCTCTTCCCATTTATACCCTTGAGGTGCAACAGCTGGAGTTTTACTTTTAAACATTACCATCATAAGCGGTATCATAGTCGTTGTTGTTAGGAGTAAAGAAAACATCCCAAACATTCCAAAGTAAGCGTAAGCTTTATAAAAAGAGATATCAACAGAAGCAAGTGTCGCAAAACCAATAGCATCTGTAACGATAGAGAGTGTCGCAGGAACAATAGTAAATCCAAGTGCATTCATGCTCGCATCTTCAACGCTCTCTCCATCTTTTATGGATTTCATGTAACGCCGCGTTATCTGTATGGCGTGTCCCATACCAACGGCTAAGATAAGCATAGGAGTTAAAACAACCATAGTTGTTAGTTTAAATCCAGAAAAACCCATAATACCTAAAGTCCATACGATACTCATACCAACACCAGCTAAAGGAAACAGAGCACCTCTTAGTGAGCGTGTTTCTATAAACAGGATAACAAAAGCGATAAGTATAGAGAGTACAAAAAGGTACCAGTGGTTTAAAAGTTCAACCATCATCCATGCGAGAAAGTAAGGCTCACCAGCAATAGTAACTTCAATACGGTCATCATCGTAATAAGGCTGTAACTCGGCAACAACTTGTTTTACCCAAGCAACATAGTGCGGTTTGATGCTATCATCATAATCGGCGATGATAAAAGTTGCTTTTGCAATACATTGTGGTTCATCGTTGTAACATTTTTTTCCAGTTTTAGGATCAACAGAATTTACAATCATAGGTTTTAAAACAGGGTTAGTGTCCAAGCCTTGTTTCATAAAGTCTAGTTGATCTTGCGCAGCATCAGCATCTGTGGTAGAGATACCATCGTTTGGAATAAGGCGTTTAAAAAGGAGACTTCCTTCATCATCAACACCCATGTTTTTTACTTTATTTGCAGCAATAGAGATAAAGTTTGCTTTGTTGGCACCATCCATCTTCTCAAGGTTTTTATGAATTTTACGAACAATATTTACAAACCAAGGCTGATAAATAGAGCCCTCTTTGGCTTTGATACCAACAACAAAAAGATTTCCCATTCCAAAAGTTTCTTCACAGTAAGCATTTGTTGCTACATAACGATTAGTTTGAGGGAGGAGGGTGTCAGGGTCATTTCGAATGTCTACATATTGTATTTGCCAAGCAGTGAGGGCTGTTATGATTAGCGAAGAGATAAATAGGACCCATCTGTATTTCATCGCAAACGCGGCGTATTTAAAAGAGAAACTCTTTTTATTAGTCATGATTTTTCCTAGTTTTCCGTAGATAAAAATCTACGGAGTGTTAAATTTATTTATGAGGATTATAAGTGCCTAACCATAATAAATAACATATTTAACAACATTTAAAAGGTTTAGATTCAAGGCGAACTTTGTTTGGCGATGCACAAGCATCGTTAAATGAAGTTCAACGCAGGAGGTAAGCCTTTTAAATGTTGCCCTTTGGGTGAGAAGATAAACTACAATCTACTTCGTTAAAAATCCTTGAAGCTACTAGTAGCTCCTTCGGAGTTTTGCCTTGCATATTATAGTTTCTCTTCTCATTAAATATGTCATTTATTATGGTCAGGCACTTCAAGGTTTAGAAAATGTATTTAAATCCAAGTTGAACATTTGAGGAGTTCTTAAATTGACCAAATACGCCATAATCATCTCCACCATATAGATTAAGAGCACCAGTTATAAGAATCTCATCTGAATATGAGTACTCAAAGTCAAGTCTATCCCACCAACCAGCATTTTCATTCTCTAAAAGGATGATATTGTTCACACGAAGAGCATCACCCTCTAAGAAAGGACGAGACAAGAAGAATGTGTACATAATTTGATGTTCTTCAGCTGCTTTGAAACCATTCGCTAAAGACATAGTTGCAGGGTTTGCAGTATGTTTACTATACTTTCTAGTATTTCCTTGATACTGTACATCTTCATCTACATAATCTAAGTTCCACTTATCCATAAACTGAAAACTCATAAAGAGGTTTGTCATAACAGTTACATCAAGACCAACAACATAGTTTATAAAGTCAGCTTTTTGGTTTGTAAAAGCACCTGCTAAATCACCATATGCAAGTTTACCAAGGTCAACTACAGATTGTAGTACATCATGGTCATAAACGATTTCACTACGAACGATAACAGGAGCAAAATCGTTATCTATAGCGTAGTCAAATGAAGTACCGAATGTATTTACACGCGTCTGCTTTTCTGTAAAAACCATGTTTGCCCCACCTTGAGCTGAAGAGTTGAAGTCTGTGCCATTTGCATTTGTTAGCTTGAGTGTTCTTACTGTTTTACCACCTCCACCTATAGCAAAATTTTGGTCATTAACAGAGAGAGCTTGTCCATTTTTATCTTCCCAGCTAATTTCATAGTTAGGGTTGTTGTCATAATGGTAATAGTAGTTGAATGTATAGTTCAGACCAATATCATCATTTGTTCCAGCATATTTAAAACCAATATTTCCATTTTTGAAGTCATTATTTGGATGTTTTTTTACATATTTTGTGTTCATTCCACCAAAAGAATCAAAAGTGGCAAAACTTGTATCTCCCATATAATCAAACATATGGATAGGATTATTATAGTTTGTCCCAGCTGTTCCACCATAGTTAGGGTCATAAAGGTTTGTTGTTGTAGCACCTGCGGTAGAAATTGCACCAGCAAGAGCTAGATTACCAGAGACACCACCAAATGCTGGGCCAGCATTTGGGAGAGATGTAAAGTCTTGAACAGTTAAATTATTAATCTGTGTTAATGCTGTAGCTGGAGCAAAAGCACCACCAGCTGCTGCACCAATAAATAGATTTGCTACTGCACCCATCTCAGGCCCAATATTATAAAATCCATTATATTGACCAAAAAGAGTATCTGTACCTAGTGGAACAAATTCTTGTCCTTGATCACCTGTTTCAGGATTATAGAGTCCTGGGATTTGGTTTGTTACATTTACTTGTGGAACATAAATCATTTGAAATGATGAGTTATCATTTATGGCATAC
>JASFZD010000020.1:0-39439 GCA_045046645.1 Sulfurimonas sp.
CCTCCATTTCGTTTGGCTGAATTTGACATAATGTTTGGAGAAGGCATCTCTAAAGAGGGTGAACTTGTGGATTATGGTGTAAAACTAGACATCATAGATAAAGCTGGGGCTTGGTTTGCATACGAAGAGACAAAATTAGGTCAAGGTCGTGAAAATGTTAAACAAAAATTTAAAGATGAGCCAGAACTAGCAAAAGAGATAGAAGAGAAAATCAAAGTTGCCATGGGAATCAGTAATGTAATGGTGATGGAAACTGCTGAGATTAACGACTCAGATGTATAAATATCACTCATAACAGTTTTTTTAATGAAATTTGGGTAAAATTACGCCAAGAAGTAAAACATAAAGGTAGAAAGATGTTTATAGATAGCGTAAGTGCAATTGAAGTAATGGATTCTCGTGGTAATCCAACAGTTAAAACCACAGTAGAACTTAGTGATGGAACTATCCAAAGTGCTATCGTGCCTTCAGGAGCGAGTACTGGTAGTCGTGAAGCATTAGAACTTCGTGATGGTGGTGATAGATACATGGGCAAAGGTGTTTTAAAAGCAATTAGCCATGTAAACAATGAAATCAATGACGCTCTTATCGGTCAATCACCATTTAATCAAGCTGTTATAGATGCTACAATGAAAGAGATTGATGGCACTGAGAACTATGGTAACTTAGGTGCAAATGCAGTACTTGGTGCTTCTATGGCTGTAGCACGCGCGGCTGCTAAAAGTTTAGGAATGCCTCTTTATCGTTACCTTGGTGGTGCGAATGCTATGACTATTCCTACTCCTATGCTAAATATCATCAATGGTGGCTCACATGCTGATAATAGTGTTGACTTTCAAGAATATATGATTGTTCCAATTGGGTTTGAAAATTTTTCAGAAGGCCTTCGTGCTTCATCTGAAGTTTACCATAACTTAAAAGCAATACTTAAAGCAAAAGGACATCAAACTGCTTTGGGTGATGAAGGTGGTTTTGCTCCTAACCTAAAATCAAATGAAGAACCAATACAAATTATTATAGAGGCGATTCAAGCAGCAGGCTATAAAGCTGGTAAAGAAATAGCAATTGCTATGGATCCTGCAAGTAGCGAATTTTACAAAGATGGCAAATACGAACTTGTTGGAGAAGGAAAATCTTTATCGAGTGCTGAAATGGTAGAGTATTATGTTGATTTATGTAACAAATACCCTATTGTTTCTATAGAAGATGGTTTAGCAGAAGATGACTGGGATGGCTTTAAACTTATGACTGAAAAGTTAGGAGACAAAATCCAGATAGTAGGTGATGACCTGTTTGTAACAAATGCAAGTATTCTAAACGAAGGCATACAAAAAGAGATTGCCAACTCCATTCTTATCAAACCAAATCAAATTGGTTCTGTAAGTGAGACAATGCAAACAGTTCGTCTTGCACAAAGAAATGGCTACACTTGTGTTATGAGCCATCGTTCTGGTGAGAGTGAAGATGCATTTATCGCTGACTTTGCTGTAGCGCTTAACTGTGGTCAAATCAAAACAGGTTCTACTGCACGTGGTGAGAGAACAGCAAAATATAACCGACTTATGGAGATAGAAAATGAAGTTGTATATGGTGAGTATCTAGGTTCGGCTCTTTTTAACTAAGATATTATTATGCCAAACGAAGAACTTTTTGCAGAGATAGACAACAGACAGAGTTTTACTCAGAAGTATTTAGGTTTATCGCTCAATAAGTTCTTCGCTCTTTTTTCTATCGTTGTAGCTTTTGGAATTTATGTTGGTATATTACTCTATGGTTCAAACTCTTTAGAAATTCTTTTTGGTTTACAAGATTATGAAACCTATCTACAATCAGAAACTCTTAGACTAAAAAATGAAAATGCTGAACTTCAACGCGAGTATTTTGAACTCAAAGAAATATCTGCTCAATAATTAGTTATAATACTTTCAAATAAGTATGGGGGTTGTCTTGATTAAACTGCTTTTTGTTATGTCTATCTTTTTTTTATCTCTAAACGCAAGGGAAAATCCATTCTTTAATCAAGAGGCTGAGTCTGTACCTATAACCTCAAACGAAAACACCTCTTTATCTCCTCTAAAGCAAGCTTCCCTCTCTTTGCCTTCAACTGCAAGAGTGATACAGTCTGTTAGTATAAAGTACAAGAATCTTGATGGATCAGAGCAAAGCAAAAGCATACTTTTAAACAATGCTATTGACTGGCATTTACCACTTTTTGTATCGCAAAGCTATCAAACTTTAGATGAGAGTCTTGAGAAACCAAAAAGTAAAAGCAAAGTAAGAGCTAAGACTAAAGATAAAAAGCTACTCCACTTAAAATTTATCTCTTTTTTTGAGAATAATAAAACTTTAAAAGTAAAGACAAACGATAAGATGATTAGAAACTTTCTACTAGTGAGACCTCATCGAATTGTTTTTGATTTCAAAAGAGATATTGACATAAGAAGTTACATTAAAAATTCTCCTAAAGACTCCATCTTCACTAAGATAAGGATTGGTAACCACAAAGGCTATTATAGAGTCGTTGTTGAGCTTGATGGATACTACTCTTATAAACTTCACCATACTAATAATCAATATACATTTAAACTTCACTAAGAAAGACAAGTAAATGAAATATCTATTTATCTTAATATTTATTATTGTAAGCATATTCACATTTTATATAACTTCTGTAGCTAATAAAAAAGTAATAAAAGAAAATTCACCTAAGATTTTAAAAGTTAAAAAAGCTCCTAAAAAAAGATTCATATCTCCAAAGAAAAAAAGATTTTTTTCTCTTGTTGTTCCAGCTATAGAACATGTACATAAAAAACAAGAAGAGCAGTTTAAAAAGATACAAAAAGATATCATCAAGCATCAAAATAGTGTAGAAGTCACAAGATTAAAAAGTTTATACAGAGTAACAGATGACCATGATTTACTTCTAGCACTTAAACCTCATCCACAAAGTATCGTTATAGCTCAAGCTGCTATAGAGAGTGCATGGGGAACTTCACGCTTTTTTAGAGAAGCTAATAATATTTTTGGTATGTGGAGTAAAGACCCTAATGAGCCAAGAATCGCAGCAGGAGTCAAACGAAATGGAACTTACACTGTATGGCTTAGAAAATTTGCAACACTTGATGAATCTATAAAAAAGTATTACATCACAATTGGTCGTGTTAAGGACTACAAAGAGTTTAGAGCTTTAAGGTACACAACACAAGACACCACTAAGCTCGTTAAAAAACTTGATAAATACTCCGAACTTGGGGATAAATATACAAAAATGATTTCTTCTGTTATAAAACACAATAATTTAACGCAGTACGATAAATAATAATCTGATATAATTGCGTTTATGAAACAACTCCAAGAGTATATAAATGCCCACGAACCAAGTGAGATGCATCCATCGGATATAGCAAAGATTTTAAAAAATCTAGATGATGATACTTTTTCTAATGCCATTAGACTTGTACCAAAAAATCTTGTGGGTGATGTGGCACTTGCTCTTCCAGATAGATATTTTGATGATGTTGTTGAAAACCTAAGTGTTGATGAACTCTCACACGCCGTTACAGAGCTAGAGTCTGATGACCAACTGGAGTTTATGCAAGAACTCGGAGAAATCGATGAGACTATTGCTTCGGAAGTTTTTGAAAATCTGCATATAGACGATCAAGAAGAGATTAGTAAACTTCAAAAATATGATGAGAACCAAGCTGGTTCTTATATGCAACTTGAGCTTTTTACAGCACATGAGCATGAAATCGTACAAGATGTTATAAAAAGGTTTGCAAGACTACGAAAAGAAAATAAAGTAGAAAATGTTCAAAATTTATTTATTATTGATGAAGAAAATAAACTTCACTATGCCGTAGGTTTAGATGACTTGCTTATATTTGATTTTTCTCAAACTATTATAAACAACATTAACAACAGTGACGATAATTTTGAACCAATAAAAGCAACTGATGTCGAAAATATAAAAGATGTTGTTCATATGTTTGAAGAGTATGATTTATCAGTACTCGCCATCACAAATCTATATGGTATTTTACTCGGTCGTATTACCTCTGATGATATCTATGATATTATGAATGAACATGCGACAGAACAGATGTATAACCTTGCGGGTGTTGATGATGATTCAGAAGATGATGATGAGATCATCAAGGCAGGGAGAAAACGTGCTACATGGCTTGGTCTTAATCTCATAACTGCTATTGGGGCTTCTTTAGTGATAGGGCTTTTTCAAGATGTGCTGCAAAGTATGGTAGCACTTGCAGTTTTAATGCCTATCGTTGCTTCCATGGGTGGAAATGCAGGAACACAAAGTCTTACTGTTGTTGTACGCCAACTAGCCCTAGGTGACATATCTACAGGTGATGCTATGAGAATTATCAAAAAAGAAGTTCTTATCTCTTTAGGGAATGGATTTATTTTTGCCATTACTATTGGTATTATTGCAGCGATTTGGTTTAATCAAAATATGCTTGGTGTGGTTATTGCTTTAAGTATGATAATCAATCTATTTATGGCTGGTTTTTTTGGAGCGACCATTCCTCTGTTTTTAAAAAGAATGGATGTTGACCCAGCTATTGGAAGTACAGTTATTTTAACTACTGTTACTGATGTTGTAGGCTTTTTTAGCTTTTTAGGTCTAGCAAGCTATATACTTTTATAAGGAATTTGTAAAATTTGGAACTACTAATAATATTTTTTGTACTATCTGTCGGAGTATCTTTTCTCTGTTCTGTTTTAGAGTCAGTACTCTTATCGGTAAATATGTCTTATGTTGCAGTGCTTGAGAAAGAACGCCCTAAAGTGGGAGAACTTCTGCGCCACCACAAAGAAAATATCAACAAATCAATAGCAAGTATCCTTATACTCAACACTATTGCAAACACCTTAGGTGCTGCGGCTGTTGGGGCACAGGCTGCTATCATCTTTGGGAATGATGCTGTAGTTTATGTATCTGTTGTCTTAACTTTTGCCATACTGTTCATCTCTGAAATTATTCCTAAAACTATCGGTGCTATACATTGGAAAGCTTTAGCACCAATTGCAGCACATATCATCAGGGTTTTTATATGGATTACTTATCCTATTATCCTAACAACTTTAGCTGTTACAAACAAAATTTCTCATGGACAAGCTGATGCAAACTCACTAACAAAAAAAGAACTTTTAGAAAGTATGCTTCAAAGTGAAGACGAGGGAGTGATAGATGAGCAAGAGTCCGATGTTATAGAAAACATACTAAACCTTGATAACATAAAAGTTTCAGAAATCTCAACACCAAGAAGTGTTATCTTTGCACTTGATGAAAACATGCGTATAGATGAAGTTATTAAAACACAACCATCCATTTTTAAGTTTTCTCGTATTCCTGTTTATAAGGACTCTATCGAGAATGTGACAGGAATTGTACTTACAAAAAAAATCTTTAAACAAGATATCCAAGACAGTAGTGTTTCACTAAGTAGCATCAAAAAAGATATGTTTTCCATCAACGAAAACATCCCAGTCAGTAAAGCACTTGACCTCTTTATAACAAAAAAAGATCATATGTTTTTAGTAACTGACAATTATGATCAAACTGATGGAATTATTACTCTAGAAGATTGTGTTGAAACGATACTTGGTGTTGAAATAATGGATGAAAGTGATACGATAGAAGATATGCGAGAACTTGCCAAACTAAAAATGAAACAAAAACGCAAAGAAAAAGAGAATCTTTAACTGTAAGTAGGGACTTTATCCCCCCCTACATGCCTGGTATGCGAGGAATCTTTCCTAACTTAGAGTAACGACAATATTTACCCCAGCTTTTTTTAAGTAAGTGACCAACAACAGGTAAAGGAAACATAAAAGCACGCTTTTCATCTCTGTAAACAAAGGCAGCACCATTACCACTATCCATTACACAAAGAATATTTAAATGATTATGATACCCCTTGAAGTTTCGCCGTCCATTTTCTCGCTCTTGGATATTATGTGCAACATTTTTAGCCATAACTTCTGCGATATGCCCTTGTTTGGCTCTCCAATCATAGCCCTCTAAAGCTGCGATATCGCCAATTGCGTAAATATTAGTAAGAGTACCATCTTCGTTCTCAACACAAGAATAATCATTTGTTTTTACAAATCCAGCTTCATTAGTTGGTAAATCAGAATCTTTAATCACTTGATGTCCATCGCCCGCTGGAATAAACATCGTAAAGTCAGCTTCTAGAGTTGTGCCATCTTCAAAATTGACACCCTCTTCACTAAATCCTGTTATCTTCTTACCAAAATGTTTTTTTATGCCAAACTTGTTAAACATCACATCCATCATCTTCAATGCTTGTGGTCCCATTCTTTTACCTGGCTGTGGCATTGGTGCGAAAAATGTAAGTTCAAACTTATCTCTGATGCCTTTTTTCTTTAGCATATTGTGAACATTAAAAAGAAGTTCAAAACCTGGTCCACCACGAACTGCTGAAGTGTCTTTTGGATTACCTCCAAAGCCCATAGCAATCTTGCCACTTCCTTTGGCTACAAGCTCATCTAACCTGTCTCTAATCTCTAAAGATTGTTCAGGATTACCACAAATCGAAAGCGTATGTTCAACACCCTTAGGCTTCATTTTTGATGCACCCATTGCTACAATAAGGTAATCATAATCATCAATAATATTGCCACTCTCTAAAGTCACACGATTATCTTTAGCACTTATCTCAGCAACACCATCTATACGCAAGTTAAAACCATGTGCCTTTTGTAATTCACTTAAGTTTAGGCAAACATCACTAAACTCACTTACATGTGTAGGTACCCATATAGATGTTGGATAGATGTAAAAATATTCTCTATTACTTATAAGGGTCACATCATACTTCATTTTTTGTAGATGAATTGCTGCATCAACGCCAGCAAAACCACCACCCAAAATAATTACTTTTTTCATAAAGCTCCGATATTATATTATTTAATAAGTAATATTACTTAAATTGATATTAAAACCATATTAATAAAAATAGTTTTTAAGTTCTTTTAGTTAAAATTCAAAAATAAATTAACTAAAGTAACAAGGTTTAGCAATGATAGAAAAATTTAACAAGGCAATACAAAACAGTTTTTTTACTCATTTACCCGAAAATGAACAGATATTTATCAAAGAAAAAACTTTAATATTGAAATTTTCTCATCAAGAGATAAAGCAAATTATTGATATGGCACGAGATCTTGAAATGTGGGGAGAGAAGAATTTGCAAGATATCTTTCCCGAGCATCCACAGAAAAAAGTTGTTTTCTCAAGGCTTAGAAAAGCTTATGAAGAGATAAGGAACAAACCGAATAGTTACAATAATTTTAAACTAAAAAATATTCCAAAAGAGCAAAAATTCAGTTTTAAAACAGAGTCTAAAGAGGGTTTTGGGCTAGGACTCTGCCCCGTTGCAAGTGAAAAAACACGATGTTGTAATCTTATGACACTTGACGCGGTAGAATCTTGTGGATTTGATTGTTCTTACTGCTCTATCCAGAGTTTTTACAATCAAAATACAATTACTTTTGATAGTGGATTTGCGGATAAACTCTCCAAACTAGACCTAGACAAGAACAAAACTTATCACATAGGAACAGGACAAGCTTCTGATTCGTTGATGTTTGGAAATCGTGAGGGTATTTTAGATGCTCTTTTCTTGTTTGCAAAAGAAAATCCCAATGTCATCTTAGAGTTTAAAACAAAATCAGATAACATCAAATACCTACTTGAGCGAGATGTACCAAAAAACATACTATGCACATGGAGTTTAAACACAAAAACTATCATAGAAAATGAAGAACACTTAACAGCCTCTTTAGACAAACGCATAAACGCAGCTAAAGCATTAGCAGACAAAGGAGTAAAAGTCGGTTTTCACTTTCATCCCATAGTCGAATATGAAGGCTATCTTGATGAGTATAAAGCAGTATATAAAAGATTAATTGGAACATTTAAACCATCTCAAGTAGCACTTGTAAGTTTTGGCACACTTACTTTTATTAAGCCAGTCATAAAACAGTTACGAAACCGTGAATTTAGAACGAAGATAACACAGATAGAGCATACTGACGCAAGTGGTAAAACTTCTTACCCAGATAGCACAAAAATTGAAATGTTTAAGCATGCCTATGAAAGTTTTAAAGCATGGCAAACTGGAGAGGAGAAAGTCTTTTTCTATCTCTGCATGGAAGAGCATCAGATGTGGGAGAAAACCTTTGGATATCAGTACTCTACTAACAATGATTTTGAAATGGCTATGCTTGGAGCATACTGTAAAAAAGTTGGCATAGATTATTTGATTTAAAAACAGCTATAATGTCATCATATTAACATACGGAATAACCAAATGAAAGAACAAGATTACTTTTTAGAACTCGGACTTATGAACACACTTAAAATCGATAGGCTTACCACTCCTGGTGCTTATCTTATGGCTCAAGATGGTAATGATGTACTCTTACCTGGTCCATACCTTACACCAGAGATGAAAGAGGGAACGCTTATTGATGTTTTTCTCTATACTGACTCAGAAGATAGACTTGTAGCGACAACACTTAAACCAACTGCTATGCTAGATGAGTTTGCCCTCTTTGAAGTTGTAGACACTGCCCCATTTGGTGCATTTATGGACTGGGGGTTAAGCAAAGACCTCCTTATTCCAAATATGTTTCAAAAAACTCCTTTTAAAGTAGGCGAAAAAAGATTCTTAAAAGTCATCTATGATGAGCGAACGCATAGACTTGTGGGAACTGAAAAATTAGGTGAATTTTTTGATAAAAAAGTAAAAGGTTTAGCACAGAACAAAGAAGCAAAAATACTCATCATTGCAAAGACACCTCTTGGATATAAATGTATTGTCGATGACAAATATGAAGGTCTCATTTATCATAATGAGATATTTGAAAACATCAATATAGGCGATTTAAAAACTGCTTATGTTAAAACTGTGAGAAAAGATGGAAATATCGATCTCACCCTTAGAAAACCTGGCAGTAAAAAAAGTGGTGGTTCAAATGACAAACTTCTTGAACTTTTAAAACAGAACAATGGCATTATGCCTTACAACTACAAAAGTGATGCAGAGCTGATAAAAAGTGTATTTGGGATGAGTAAAAAAGAATTTAAGCGCACTCTAACTGCCTTACAAAATGCAGGTGACATAGAGATAAAAGATACTGGAATTTATCTAAAGGATTGACTCTGATGCTTATACAGAAACCAAGCGAGAAAGTATTTTATCAATCTTTTGTGCAGGCATAGGGCGGGCATACAGATACCCTTGTATCTTATTGCACCCTTTAGAGAGTAAAAATTCTTTTTGTTCATCTGTTTCAACACCCTCAGCAATCAAATCAAGTTTTAAACTTTTTGCTATGGCAATAATTGCATTGACAATAGCTTTATCATCTTCATCTTCTGATAAATCCATAATAAAAGTACGATCAATTTTAAGTTCACTAATTGGTAGATGTTTTAGATATGCAAGAGATGAGTAACCTGTTCCAAAATCATCCACCGCTATCAAAATTCCTATAGAGTTAAGCTGTTCTAAAATTGCAATAGCTCTTTTTGGATTTTTCATAATTTGACCTTCGGTCAACTCTAAAGTAATCCAGTTTGGATTACATTTTGTCTCATAAAGAAGACTTTGCACCAAACCAACAAAGTTTTTATCTTCAACCTGCTCTATAGATATATTGATTGACAATCGACCAAAGTATAAACCCGCACTATCCCATGCTTTTGCTTGTTTCATTGCCATATGCATGACCTGTCTGTTTATGGCTACTACCATGCCAAATTCTTCAGCATATGGTATAAACTTACCAGGTAGAACAATGCCTCTCTTTTTATCCTCCCACCTTACTAGAGCTTCTAAGCCGATAAGCTTCTCCTCTTGTATATTGTATTGCGGTTGATAGTAAACTATAAACTCCCGTTCTTGCAATGCATAACGAATTCTACTCTGCATATCAACTCGTATCAGTACTTCTTGTGTCATCTCTTCAACATAAAAATGATAATTTGCTCGACCATCATCTTTAGCCCTATACATTGCTGTATCAGCATACTTTAAAAGTTCCTTTTCATCATGTGAATCTTGAGGGAAAAGACTTATCCCTATACTACAACTAATAAAAAGCTCTTCTTCCTCAACTTCTATAGGAACTTTTAAAATATCAAGGATTTTTTCTGCTAAAACTGAAGCACCATGAAACTCTTTTAGATTATTCATAATAATTACAAACTCATCTCCACCAAGTCTAGCCAAAGTATCATATTCTCTTAATACACTACTTAAACGCTTCGAAACTTTAATGAGAAGCTTATCACCATACTCATGACCAAAAGTATCGTTGACCTCTTTAAACTGATCAAGATCTATAAAAAACAGAGCAAATTTTTCTTTATTTCTATTTGATTTATATATACTTTGCTTTAATCTATCTTGAAAAAGTGCCCTATTTGGAAGTTCTGTAAGTGCATCATAATTTGCCTGATGAGAGAGAGCATCTGTTTTTTTATTTAACTTATGATGATAAGAATTCAAATCACTTATCATATGATTAAAGTTCTTTGCCAAATCTCCAATCTCATCACTATTAAAAACTGGAATCTCATGCTCAAAATTTTTTGTTTTAATTATTTCTGTAGTAACTTCATCTAATTTAGAGATTGGTTGCAAAATAGATTCTTCGAGAGACTCTCTTAACTTAGAAGTAATATATATGGCAAATAAAAATATAAAAATCATCACACAAGCATACTCAAACATCCGAATATAAAAACCATCTAAAGAACCTACTACAACAAGAAAACCAAGTTTTACATCATCACTAGCAATAGGTACAACTGAGTAAAAATACCCACCATGCCACAAGTTTTTATGTTTTTTAATGATTGGTATAAATTCTCGTTGATGAACAAAATTATTACCTTTATGAAAGGCACCTAAAAGATTCCATTTTTTATCAAAAGCAAAAGTTTGACGAATTTTATCATTATACTCTACGGATGCAAGAGTATTTGAGATAGCTAAAACATCTTCACTCTTTATCGATGGAGCGATATTACCAGCTAAAATCTTTGCAAAAACAGTAGACTCTTTAACTGTTATATTTTTTGCATTAAAGTATTCAAAAATAAAAAGCATTGAGAGTATTATGCTTCCTGCAACGAAGGCAGAAGTAAGACCAATAAATTTTAACTTTTTACTAATACTAAGCGTATTGTAAAAAGATAGAATTACTTTGAACATTGTTTCCCTTAGAATGAAGGTGGTTTTCGACCAGGATTACTTGGATTAAAACCACTAGGATCATTTCCATGACCATTATTACCATCATTAAATGTAGACTGAAGCTTACCTGTTTCATCTACTATGGTTCCTTCGTTTATATATTGAGCTTCTTTTACTAGGCCATTTCTATCCTCAAGTCTATCCTCGTAAGCAGATTTTTGAATCTGATTTTTAAATTTAGTTTTATGAAAACTTTTTACCCCATTTGAAGTTTTCATAACTGTTGCTGTCTCTCCAGCATGTAACTCTTCTTGTCTGTGACTTCCATCCTTGAAGTTGAGTGTAATGCGTCCCTCCAATACTTCATAAGTTTCACTTTCATCATCCACTTGAACGCTCCATATAGTTCCATGTGGAATTATTTTCGTAACAGAAGTTTCTAATACAAAAAGACCTGGCATAATTTTTCCAATAGCACCAGTGATTGTCTTTATAAAGCCTTTTTCAATCTTAAACGCAGCGACTACATTTTGTGAGTTCTCTTCATAAAGATACTCTTTTATAACAAAACGGCTCTCTCTTCCCAAGCTTATCACTGTATTATCACTAAAAAGCATTTGTAAGCGTCCCTGAGCTGTCTCAACTATATCTTGCTTGAAGAGACCCATGTCATTATAAGCTATAATATTTTTCAAATCCCTATTAACAGATGCCTCACCCTTTACAACCGTCACTTTTCCAATATCTGCTAAAGCAAGTGTTGCCACAAGAACTAAAAATAAAAATTTCTTCATAACTCTCTCCTATTGTTTAATAGTAAAAAAACACACCCACGCTCAAAACTTCTTTTTTATAATCTGATGGAGTGTAGTTTGTTTCGTTGTTATAATTATCATACTGAACAACTACTCCAATATTCTTGATTACATTATATGATACATAAGCTGAATACTTTTCTAAAATATCTTCTCTCTTATCTGTGCTAGGTACTTTAGCAACATCTTTATACAAAGTTTTATTATAAAGATAGGAAGCTCCAAGCTCAAAAGATTTTGTTAGAGAAATTGTATAATTGATTTCGATTTCGTTAAAATATTTATCTATAAAGATGCGAGGTGAATCATTCTGATGCTTATCTGCTTGTAGATACCTATAAGAAGCTCTAAGATAATGATTTCCAAACCATCTACTTAAACTCAATCTTCCAGAGTACACATCCTTATCCCCCTCATCCCACTGAAGATATTTTTGATACTCATATCTTAACTCTGCACTTAATAAAACATCATTTTCAAACTTTTTTCTTATCTGTGGGTTTATGGCATAAATCTTGCCGTATCCATCATAATCTATAGACATATAGGTATAACTTAAAGGTATCCAAATATCAAAATCTTTTGATGCCCAACCTGGACCACTAAGTATCTCACTCTGAGTAAAATCATCTTCACTTAAATCTGAATAATTTTTATTGTAAACATGAAGCTGACTTTTGTAATAAAAAGGGTTATATGGGTCACTATCATAAATATAACTAAGTCGCATATACTCTTTAAGAAATGAATCGGAATTAGCCTCGTTCGTATAATTTGTATCACCGGTGTATGTTTTCATATCAGAAAGTTCTGCTGTATATTTAACATTACTATCATAGCCACCACTAATACGTGCCAGTACTGAAAAAGAGTGATGACTATATAGAGCATCAAGAGAACGCTCTACTATATCTTTTCCAAAACGATCTGCTTTGTCATACTCTTTATTTGCAATCTCTATATTTCCAGTATGAGCATATAAATCACCTAGATTTTTATGTACAAAAGCATCTTCTTCATCAAGTATATCAGCACGATCATAAGCCGCCATCGCACTATCTACATCCGCTTGAATAAACTTACATTTTCCATAGTATACATTAGCTTTTGAATTGTAAGGGTCATTTTTATATAACTTGTCAACTAGCTGACAAGCTGCTTCATAATCTTTTTTTTCAAACAGTATATCTATTTGAGAAGTTATACTTTTAGTATTAGACCCAAGGAGCAGAGTTGGTATAATAAATAAATAAAAAAGAAATTTTATAGACAATTTTTATATCCTAACACATTATTTAATATTATTATACTGTGTCACTTGATATATTAAGCTTAATTTATTATAATAATTTCATTGATAAAAGGACAATATTTTATGAATGAAAATATAGAGCAAGCAGCAAGTGGTGGTGATTTTATTATTTGGATTGTTATGTTTAGTCTACTCATAGTCGGTGTTGGTTATTTGGCTTGGACCAACAAAGACATAGAGCGGTGAAATTTCGATAACTGTTTCCAAAATAGATATTGGCGATTGGAAACAGAGGAGTAAAAGGAGAATCGAAGTAAAATTATATGATACAAGTGTTACAATAGTGTTAAGTAAATATACAATTAGGAAAAAATATGAAAAAATGTAATTCACTTCAAGAAGTTAGAGACGAAATCGATAAGGTTGATGATAATCTAGTAGAACTCATCTCCCAAAGAAGCCATCTTATCCGTCAAGCAGCTGCGTTTAAGAATAGTGTCGATGAAGTTAAGGCCCAAGATAGAGTAGATGATATTATGCAAAGGGTTCGTAAAAAAGGCATTGAGTTAAACATCAACCCAAATATGCTGTCCGATTTGTTTAACATCATGATTGATGAAATGGTTGAAACAGAAATATCTGAGTTTAGAAATGCTGGTAATTTTTAACTAAATCCAAGATTTTACTTTGTGTCCTTTAATCGCATACAAAAGTATAAACAAGTAACAAACTATTCCTATGAGATAAGACATTTGCATATCATGGGTAGTTTGCGCTATTTTACCAAAAGCTAAAGGAATGATTGCACCTCCTGCTATTGCCATGATAAGCAGTGCACTTCCTTTTGCCGTATGTTTCCCTAGATTTTCTAAGGCAAGCGGCCAGATTGTTGGCCAAACTAAAGCATTTGAGAGACCTAAGAGTGCTACAAAAGTGATAGTATCAGGAAGTGTAGCCACCCCACTCCATCCCCATAAAACCTCTGAGATACCATAACTTGTTTTTGAGCTAAAGACGATTCCTAAAACAAAAAATATTCCCAACAAAGCTGAGCTTACAAGTGCTTTTTCTTGTGAGATAACTTTAGGTATAAATAAAACCCCAAAAATATATGCAATCACCATAAAAATCATTGTGTAAGATGTTAAAGCAGTAACATTCATTAAGCCAATATTTTGCGCATATAGACCTATCGTGTCCCCTGCAACTACTTCTATGCCTACATAAAAGAAGAGCGCTACAGCCCCTAAAACAACACGAGGAATATTAAAGATAGAGTTTTCGTCATACTCATCATCTTCAAACTCTAATTCAGGCAAAGAAGAAAACTTTACAAACAACATAAGAAACACTAAAACAGAAGCCATAACGATATAAGGTAGTATTAGACGAGAAGTAAGTGCTTCTACATCTTGGGCTGTGAGTGCATCAACTGAACCCATGCCAGAAAAAATGAGTGCTGTAAAAACAAGAGGGGCTAAAACACCTGCACTTTTGTTGATAAGCCCCATGATGCTTATACGCATCGCTGCACTTTGTATGGGACCCACTAAAACTATGTAAGGATTTGAGGCCGTTTGGAGTATGGTCAAACCTGTTCCAAGTGTAAAAAGAGCTATTAAAAACAGAACAAAACTTGCATTCTCAGCAGCTGGAATAAAGAGCATGCTTCCTATCGCCATCACACCAAGACCTATTGCCATTGCATTTTTGTACCCTGTTTTTTCTAAGAGATAAGACATAGGAAGTGCCATAACAGTATAAGCGATATAAAATGCAAATGTTACAAAAAGTGCTTCAAACTCATTGAGCTCTAAAATAACTTTTAAAAATGGAATCAAAGAACCATTTAACCATGTAACAAATCCAAATATAAAAAATAAAATTCCAATGATACTCATAGGAATTAGACTTGATTGTTTATGCATATTTTAAACCTTCTAAATATTTTGCGACTGCTTCTTCATCATTTGTGTGCGGTAACACTATGTCTGCTAATTCTTTAACGCTCTTTTGGGCATTAGCAACTGCTACAGAAGTTTTTGCAAGCGCAAACATCCCTACATCATTTAAATTATCTCCAAAAACAGTTAATTTTTGCAAATCAAAACCTTCGTATTCACTCACACTTTGTATAGCATGTGCTTTATCTGCGTCTTTATGCAGAATGGTTAAAAAATAACATCCAACATAGGCTTCAGGTGCTAAAATAAGCTTCAAATCATCGCCGTAAGTCTCTTGAAATTTCTTTTTTAACTCTCTAAGTAAATCTTCTTCACCCATGTATACAATCTTGAAGTTTTTATCAAGAGCTTCTAAGCTGTTTAGTTCTATGAGATTGTCATCTTTTGTATAGCGTGTTAAAACTGTTTTTTGATAAGCATTTAAAATCGATGAGTGCAAAAAAACTTCAGTAAGATTTGCATCTGCCAATGATATGATAAAAGGATAAATACCAAGTTTGGAACCTGCGTTTATAATCTCATCTGCTATCTCTTTATCTATAAACTTAGTATCTATGATTTTTTTTTCTTTAGTAACAACCAAAGCACCATCAAGTAAAATCATAGCTGCGTTTACTTCAACACCTGCTAAAAACTGCATCGTTTTTTTGTAAGTTCTAGCTGTTGCTATACTCATAATAGAGTTATTTGAGTAGGAGTTCCATATTTTTTTAGTATAATTACTTACAGATAAGTCACTTTGTAAGAAAGTATGATCTAAATCAGTTATATAAATATTTTTCATAAGTAGAAGTATAGCAAAAATCGTGAGGCGTTGATGAAAAAAACAGTTGTAACAGGTGCAAGTTCTGGCATAGGTAAAGCAATCAGCTTAAGACTTTTAAAACTAGGTTTTAGAGTGATTGGTATAAGCCGAACTATTGATGAAAAAGATTTTAACGATGAATACTTTAGAGCCGTACAATGTGATTTATCAAATGAAAAAGAGACACTAAAACTCTGCGAAATATTAAAAAAAGAAGATACTTTCATCTTAGTAAACGCAGCTGGTTTTGGACGCTTTGAGCCTCATGAAGAGCTAAAGACAGCAACTATTATGAGTATGACTTTTCTTAATCTTACTGCCCCCATGCTACTCACAAACGCACTGCTAAGAAAACTAAAACAAAACAGTGGCTATCTTATCAATATCAACTCGATAGAAGCAATTAGAGCAAGTAAATTTGCTGGTGTTTATAGTGCCACAAAAGCAGGACTAAAAGCTTTTTCCGACTCACTTTTTGAAGAAACAAGAAAAAGTAACCTAAGCATCACAAATATAAACCCTGATATGACTGAGAGTTCTTTTTATGAAAATCTGCGTTTTACAACAAGTGATAAAGAGGATGAAAAACTTTTATCTTCTGATATTGCAGATGCTGTTGAGCATATACTAAGCATGAGAAAAGGTGCGGTTGTAAGTGACTACACCATTCGAAGTTTAAAATTTGGGATAGCCAAGAAGAGATAAACCTAAGATTTTATATCTAATTTATTCGCACTTGGGGCTTGAGTAGATTTTAAAAAGTTTATATTCTTTTTTAGCTGTATCATTGATTGTTTAGTATCATCTTTAAGAGTAGAGATAAGTTGTGTAGCTTCTTTTAAAAGATACATTGCTTCTTCTATATCTTGTGTACTCTCAAACTTTGGAACTTCTTCTAAAAGAAGATTTATTTTCTCGCTGTTTTTTTCAACGATAGCTATCTTTATCTTAGTAAGCCACATCTGTTGTTTCTCTCCAAGCTTCTAAAAGAGATTTAAATACATTGTTCACTTCGTCTATATATTTAACTTCATTGTTTAGTGAAGCTTTTAAAAGTAGTTGTATTTCATAGTTATATAAACCTGCAAGATACATAGGTGTATCTCCCTCTTGTTTCATATCTAAAGTATTGATTAGTTCAGTGATAACAGCTATGGAACGATTAATCCAGTAAGCCTTCTTTTCAATATCGCCATCTTTTATAGCTTTTTTTGTCTGCGCATTAAAACGCAATACGCCTTCATAAAGCATAGTGATTAATTTCTCTGGAGATTCGATTCCTGCGTTATTTTGAGCATAAATGTTATAAGCTGTATTGGGTGACATTTTAAATCCTTTTTCGTCATCGTTCGAAGTTTCTTTCATGCCAAGTACATCGGCTACAAGAAATAATTCTTTAATGAAATTTATTATAAAATTTCCTACACTTTTCATATCTTTTGTCGATTATAGTATTAACAAGATTCAGTTTAAAAGGATTTATCATGGCTGGCACAATTAACTCACTTGGTATAGGTTCAGGAGTTTTAACATCTGATGTTATTGACCAACTTAAAGCAAATGATGAAACAATCATGGTAAAACCACTCGAGGCAAAAATAGCCTTAACTGAACAAAAACAAGAGTCAGCTGTACTTCTTACATCCCTGATGGAAAGCTTTAAAAGTTCTGCTTCTGCACTTAGTTCGAGTACACTTTTTGCAAACAAAACGGTTGATGTAACTGGAGATGCTAAGGTTACAGTTGAAGCTGGTGCGATTATTGACTCCTTTACACTTGAAACTGTTGAATTGGCTCAGACAAGCATCATAAAGCTAGGTTCATTCAACGACAGAGACGCAACATCTGTAGCTTCAGGAACATTTCTTGGTACAGAAACACTAAATATCTCTATAGGTACTGATAGTTATGATATATCTTATAATGCAACTACAAAACTAGAAGATTTAATGCAGTCTATCAATGACGCGGCATCTGAGACTATAACAGCAACTATTTTACAGACAGGTGCAGATGCTTACAGTTTAGTGTTAACCTCTAAAGAGACAGGAGTAGACCAAGCTATCACTCTTAGTGATGATGGTGGCTTACTTGATGCAAGTCTTTTTGCAGCTTATGATGCAACTACAAATCCAGGTGGGATGAAAGAGGTTCAAACAGCAAGAGATGCTACTTTTAAATACAATGGTATCCAAGCAACTCGTTCTAGTAATGAGATAAGTGACTTTATCACAGGTGTAACAATGACACTCAAAACTGAGGGTGATTTCTCGAGTGTAGATATAGGTCAAAATACAATAAGTGTAGTAACAGAAATGGAACTTTTTGTTACTAGTTACAATGCTCTTATAACAAATCTTCACGATATGACAACAGCAGACTTGGTTAATGATGTTGCTGGTATTTTTAACAGTGATAGTTTTGTTAGGTCTATAAGCAGAGATATCAAAACCTTTATCAACAAAACAGAAGTAGATGGGAGCTTTTTGTCAGACTTTGGTATAGAAGTTGACAGAAATGGGGAAATGAGTTTGGACTCATCAGTTTTACAAGGTAAACTTAATGAAGATTCAAATGCGGTTAAAATGTTCTTTGCTGGTGGCATCAATGCACAAGACAGTTCTGAAGTAACAGGTTTTTTTGAACAACTTGATGATAAAATGAAAAACTATACTGGATACAATGCATTACTTTCTAACTTTGAAACTAATCTCCAAACAAGATATGACAATCTATTTGAAGATCACGCCAAAGCAGTAGAATCACTTGATGATCGTTATGCAATAATGGCAAAACGCTTTGCTGCTTATGATGCCATCATCAGTAAAATCAATGCACAATTTGCATCTCTTCAACTAATAATAAATGCTAATGCAAATGCTAATTCCTAAAATTGTATAAGAAAAATGATTTCAAAAAATGATTTTTCCTTCTTAAAATCCAACTAAACTCCCCTATGGTACGGTTTTTGCTAATATAATAAAGAAATTACAATAACAGGGGATTGGTATATGCAAAAAAAAATAATACTACTATTTATTTTGCAATCAATTATGTATGCCGCATATAACCCATTTTTTAGCGACAACAAGCCTCCAGTGGCTCTCAAGACCCAACAAAAAGCGGTTTACAATCCACCTGTAAAGTACTACAAGCCTCGAGCAAAAGTCAAAAGAAAGACCATAAAAATGACCTATTTTGGCTTCATTGAGAGCAATAAAGGAGTGTTTGCCTTAGTGAAATATAACAATAAAAATATTGTAATTCGTACGAATGACTTTCTTTACCATGATGAAGAAAGGTTCAAAATTGGACGAATTACAAGTAATTATATTCTCATCAAAGACAAGAAAGGTAGAGCAGAAACTGTTTACTTCAGTTCAGCCGAAGCACAGCAACAACTATATCAAAATCAAAGTCAAAATTGATGAAAAATATAATTAATCTAACTTTCATATTCATAGGATTTTCTCTTTTCCTAGGTTGCTCTACCAAATATAAACAAGAAATTCTCAAAGAAGAGTTTAGAATAGATATTAATAGTACAAAAAGTAAACAAAAACATAAAGAAGCCATAAAAATAGTTGAAGTAAGTGCTGAGCATTTTAAAATAGCTACACTAACTGTACCAGATGGAGAGAAAATAAAAAAAGTTAAACTACTTGGTGCTCAACTTAATGATGTTATTGCTTTACTTACAGAAGCTACAGATCAAAACATAATTTTTCAACTACAATCAGATGCACTCAGTCAATACTCTGGCTCAGCTAGCAATACGAACAGTGGTCAACTTAACAATCTTAGAGGTTCTGTTGGTACGAATGGAGCTGCAGGGAACACCGGTGCTGGCTCAGGATATGAAAATAACGATGAGTATCAAATACGACAATCAAAAGTATATCTTTCAGCCTCAAATATTGGTTTTGGAAAATTACTCAAAAAAGCTGTTGGAGATAAACTAAGTCTTAGACATGATGATGATACCTACTATCTTGGATATGTAAAAACAGTAACACTAAAAATACCATCTTTAAGTGGTCTAGCTGATGCGATAAAAGATACACTAACAACACTTGGAGCTGTTAATGTAGTTCACGATCCGATAACATCTTCTGTAACTTTCTCTGCACGCGAGAAAGAGTACTTAGATATCATGAAATACCTTACAATATTGAGAAATAACTTGTATGTTATAGAGTATGAAATAGCTATTTATGATGTTGAATTAAAAGATAATTATGCTCTTGGAATTGATTGGAATCTTTTAGCTTCTGGAAGTGGGGGAATCGGTTTCACAACAGAAACGGCATCAGCTTTTGGTACAGCATCCACAGCTGCAATTCCAGCTTCCTTTGGTACTATCTTAAACACAGACTCACTTAGTGGTCTTGTAATGGCAGAAGCCTTAACTCAATTTGGTAAAGTAGAAAGTATTCAAAAGCCTAAACTGCTTGGTATTGCAGGAACAGATGTAACACTAATCGATGGACTCGAAGAACCTTATATCAAAGAACTTAAATCAACAGCAGTAGGAGATAATGCTATCCAAACATCAACTGTAAGTGCTACTGCCCTTAGTGGTATAAAAATAACACTTAACTCTAACATCATGGATGGAACCATATTAACTGATATATCGCTAGAGATTAACGATATTGTTGGTTTTACAAATTTTTCTGTGGATGGGGTTTCCTACTCACAACCTAGAATACATACAAAAAATATCAAAAATAGTATGAGAGTTCAACCAGGAGAACCAATCATTATATCTGGGTTATTTAGAACCAAGTCAGACAAAGGTTACAAAGGTATTCCTGGCGTAGCAGCAACTTCAGCAAGATTAGTAGGTGGTAGTGAAAGCCAAAGCACTACAAAAAGTGAAATGGTTATCATAGTAACTCCTAGAGTTATCAAGTATGTGATAAAGTGATGGTTTAGATATGGCAATTTTTACAGCAGGATGTATTGAATCTAACGGAAACTCTAAAGAGATACGAAACAGTATCTATAAATTAGCACGCCATGACCTTGATTCGCCTGCTATGAAAATTTCTGTTAGAAAATCTCCTACCTGTATAAACTTTGTAGCTTTTTTACCTAAAGATAAAATAATCCAAGAAAATATACTCAAACTTGCTTCATCATGTGAAAACAGAACCGTAATTATCTTTGAGTTAGATTATAAATATGTTGGTGTTGTTTGTGAGTATAGCCGTATTGTTGATTACATACTTGATAAACCTAAAGAGTTTGCTCAGGAGAGAAACTATGAAACAAAATTTGCAGAAAATGCTCAAGGCGTAAAATTAGTATCTTTTAATCTAGATGAAATCAACAGGGATGCAAAAGCAGGTTTTATGTCTCTTGGGTTTACCATACTCCTTACAACAACCATCTTTTTCAGTGGCTATACTTATATGGAAGACATACGAATCAACAGAGGTAACAAAGATGTTCTTGTTACCCAATACCAAGCTTTAGTTGAGAGAGAATTTAAAAAATCTGAAGAAATAGTCAAAAAAGTAGACTTAGTAGATAAGATAGAGGATATTGAACACCTGATGCAGGCTACTCACTCAACCCTAAACCAAGTAAAGTATACTAAAAATAAGATGTGTGTAGAAGTGAAAACACTTCAATTAAATTCATTTTTAGTGATGTTACCTCAAAATGCCAAAATAAAACATAGAGATACATTAAAAGGTATAGTACAATACTGTTATGAAAAAATATAATATAGTTCTTCTTTTTATTCTTATATTAATAACTATTAGTGTTTCAAGTTACTTTTTTTACTTAGATGTTATATATAAAGACAAAATTGTTAAAACAGATGTTGAGTCACTCTATGAACTTAAGCGTACTGCTGGAAAGCCAATAGTAGTTTACTCCACCACCGATGAACTTGACCAGAAGGTTTTTTTATACAATCAAATCATTATAGAATTAAACCTCGATGCAGTAGCGGTTCAAGAGAAAGCTTTTATCGCCATTCGTGGTACAATTCACAATAGTTTTTCTTACATCTTACTAAAGAGACTACTAAATATTATAAAAAATGATGAGGTAAATCTTATTAGTGCATGTATTGGTAAAGAGTGTACTCAAGATGCTTACGGCTTTTTAATAAAAATCAGGCCATATACTTTACAGTTGAAATAGTAGTACTATTTACCTGAAATTACTTTCCACTTATGTTCTATTTTCGCTACTTTTAATTGATACTTGAGTTCTTGTGAATTACTTTGCATTGTTATATTGATATCTGCCTCAACTTCAGATAACATTGTTGTACTTGATATTTTAACCTTAATCTTACCGTATTTTTCTCTCAAGCAATTTTCTACTAATTTTAAATCATCATTAACATACTTTGATTTATCTAAGCTACACTCAAACAATGCACTTCTAATAAAAACACCCCTTATTGCATAATTACTATTTTTTATCAGCTTTGGCATATCTCCCTTTTTTATCCCATTATAAACATTAAGAACAGCATCTTCTGGAGTGGAAGAGCAACCAACGAGTAAAAATAGTGTTGTTATAGTGAGTACTACTTTTGATAAATTCATTATTTCATCCTTACAGTATAATCCAACTAGAGGTAGCTGCATCATATATTTTTAATTTACTTGCACTTGTATCATACCACAGTGTTCCCTCTATCGGTGACACAGGTGCAGTTGCAGAAACTATCGCACTATTATAGCCCCGCGTTTGCGTAGTTATTTCCGAACCACCATAGAGTTTAAAGTGATTTAGCTCACCGACTCCTATCTCTAGCATCAAGTCATCATTTTGGGCAACACTGTCAGTAACAGTTGTGTCTAAAACCATATCTTCACCTGAGCTGACTAATCTACCTGCGATATTATTATTTGGAGATATTGATGTAGTAGTATCAGCATAAGGGGAATTTGTCCCATCTGAGGCACCAAGGTCTACAGTAGAGTAATATATCCTTTTTGCCCAAGCATCTGTACCTAGTCCAATACTTACAGGTAATGTGTTATCAGTTTCTTCTTTTAAAAGTTCAAAGTAAGAGTCACTATCAGGATCTTGCGCTAAATTAACCAAACGACTTCGTACAACCTCTAAGATAGTCTTTGTATTTTGCTGTTTTAATATATTTGATTGTATATGTGTATAGTAATTCATTGTTGTAAATACAGCAGCAACAATTCCAGCTATCAGTATCCCTAAGAGTGCTTCAACTAATAGATATCCATTTTTCATCCTATATTTACTCCCCTACTCATATCTATCAGACCTTTTTGTATAAGTATTTGAGTGAGTACAACCGTATAAAATTCTATAAATACTGCAAATGCCATCAAAAATATGGACAAAATAGTAATCATACGAAAAAAGTTTGAGCTTAGCTGCATTGCGTCTGTTCTTGCTCTACTACTTATCTCAAGCATTACAGAACCTATCTGTTTTGATGAGCCGACCCCTGTAAGAAGTGCCTTTTCAACATCATCGTAAAGATAACTATGAAAAATAAACTTACCTTCATATTTTATACTATTTAAAGTCTCTAAAATAGCTTTTGCAAATTTTCCTATGGTTGTAGTTTCAAGAGCTGAAGTCATTGCTTTTTTAAATGTCACCCCACTTTCGAGCATTTCTCCAAGCATGCTAAAAAGCATAAATTTCTCAAATTTCACTATAATCGCAGAACTAAACGGAAGAACTAATGCAATTTGTTTTGTTAGGGCTTGAACACGTCGAGATTGGTTAAACAAAGCAGCAAGTAAAATAAAAAAATAACTTGCTACGAGAACCAGTAAAATAAAAAGTATATCTGTTAACACTTGAGCCAAGTGAAGATGCCCACTAATCAACTTAATAATTTCTGGAGTAAACTCACTTGCTTTTTTCATTTGCATGGGTACAGCTACAAACTTTACACCCAACACAACTAAAGATGCAATACTAAAATAGATAACAGGAAGTGTAGTCTGGTCACTAGATTCTCTTTGAAATTTATCTTTTACCTCAAGATAACGAATAATTTTCTCTAAAGCTGTCTTAAAGTTAACACCTTTTTCTGCCATTGTAATGAATTGTATAACATCTAAAGAACCAATTTTATGCCTTGATAAAGCTTCAGAAAAACTCTTGCCATCTTTTAAATCATCGTTAATTTTTATATATGTATTTTTTTCTCGTTTTGTTTTAGCAGTATTTGCAAGTAGTTGCATACCACTAGATAAATTTTTTCCATTTTGGATTGTAAACAACAATGTTTTTAACATTGTATATATATTAATCTTCATCTACATATCCCAATGAAAATAGTTCTGAACTAAGGGTTTCATAATCACATAAGCCTTGATTAAAAAGGTATTGTGCTGATTCGTAATAACTAAATGTTATTAAATTATCCCAAGCCTGTAAAACACTACTGTTTTTAAGTGCCATATAAAAGGTGTATCGGGTTTTCATATCATGTGGGATAAACACCATATCTGTCAACAACACCCTACTGCTGTAACCAGTAAAATTACACTTTATACATCCTTTTTTCTCAAACCCTCTTTTTTTTGATTTAAAATACACTTTACCTTTTTCATCACTTGATATCTGTTTACACTCACAAAGTTTTAAGACCAACCTTTGCGCTACTACACCACTTAAAGAGTACGCCAAGATAAACAAGTCGCCACCTTCATCTCGTATACGTTCCAATGCCATATATGCGTTTGTTGTATGCAGCGTTGAGAAAACCATATGTCCACTATGAGCAGCTTTTAGTGCTATATGAATACTTGCCCTATCTCGCATCTCTCCTATTACTATCACATCAGGGTCTTGACGCATGATAGACTTCATAGCACTCTCAAATGTAAAACCTATAGACTCATTTACTTGATACTGCGTTATAAAGTCGATTTTATACTCGATAGGGTCTTCTACTGTGTAAATCACTTCATGTAGTCTATCTCGTTGAGTTAGTATGGCATTAAGTGTTGTTGTTTTACCACTTCCTGTAGGTCCTACTGCTAAAAAAAAGCCATTTTTTTGGTTGATAAATCGAAAAAAGTGTTCACTCATAGGGTGATCTTTTGGAAAAAGTTGATGAAGAGACTTTAGATTATTTGTCTTATCTAAAAGACGAATGACAATATTTTCACCAAAATGAGATGGGGCTATCTCTATACGAAAGTCAACCACTACATCTTCAAATTTTTCTGTAAAACCTGCACTCTGTGGTGTTTGTACATTTACAAGGTCAATATTTGATTTCTCTTTAATGATAAGTGAAAATCTTCTTGCTAACTCTTGATTTAAAAGATATTTTGCTTGAATTTTACCATTTGTTCTATATCTTAACCATGAAAAATCCTCATAAGCATTGATATGAATATCACTAACTCCATTTTTAGTACCATGTTTTAAAATCATTCTCAAAATCTCAAGTATCTCTGTATCATCTGCATCAAGAGCATTAAACTGTTTAATTGTTTTTTCAATAACATCAGGATCTATAGCTAGTAAGGCATTGAATTTTTCTTTAAATTCTCGTACTGGCACCGTTTTTTGAATTACTTCTTTGCCTAACTGCTTTTCAAGTTCTGCAAGGCGATTTGGTCCTAAATGCTCTTTACACTCGATATGAAAACTTTTTGCAGTTTCATCTACAATAACTATCTCATATTTTTTAATTAAATCAAGACTATACGATACTTTTTTTTCTTTTTTTTGAACGAAGTTGTGTTCTATTGCGATTTGTAAGATATTTTTTTTAACACCGATACGCTGATAGTAAGACTTTTCTTCTTTACATATCTCTATCTGTTTTGGTGTTAAAATACTTTTGAGGTTCATGTTATCTTTTTTAGATAATTATACCATTATTTTAACGAGAAAGATAAAATTTTAGTGTAGTAGTTGTAGCATCACTTGTTAGTTCATACTGATTTGTCGAGTAAGTTGCTTGTAACTCTTGTAAAACTTTGGCATTATAAGAATTTATAGTAGTTGTTGTACTAAAGTAAAATTCACTTGCTGTTTGGGTAGCTGTATACGCTGTAAAGTTATTTAATGGAAGTGGCATAAAACTTCCTTTTCCACCATCTAATGCATAGGGTGTAGTTGTATTACAGTCGAGTGTATTTAAAAGTGTACCGCTAGCTTCTGAGCCATTACTTTGAATAGGCATGATTCCACTGTACTCTTTACACTGTAAAATAGTTGCTGTAATAATATTGAAGTGTGATTGAAGTTCTAATTTTATATTTTCTTGAGAGATAGTTTCCATATCTCTATAATTAAACGCAAGCATCGCCATAACCCCACTAAGGGCTATAACGATAAGTAGTTCAAGAAGCGAAAACGCTTTTCTCATTAGTTTGCATCAACTCTTTTTACAAAAACCATAGTCATTGTTTTATCTGCGGCAGGAGCTGCACTTGAGTAACAAAAGTAATCGTTACCCCAATTTGCTTCAGCATAACCTGTAGCTATATCTGTACCAATTGCTCCAATATTTGTAGCAGTTGATGATAAAGACCAAGTTGCAGTCGATGATGTATTTGTAAGTATATTACAATAATCAACCTGACTTGCAAGGTCAGTACCAGCAGCTGTATCAATCGCATAAGTAAACGCAACATCATTAGCTGCTGTTGTTCCACCATCTACTTCAACTGCTGGTAAAAGAACCCAACCAGCAGCAGTAATTTCTGGAATCGGATCTGGTATTCTAAGTAACTGTTTGTCAGTTACCATAGCCGCAACAGTTGTCGGTTCAAGACCATTTTTTACAGTATACAGGTCATGTGCTCCAGAAAGCTGTGTAGCTTGATCTAAGATAACATACACTTTTGCCTGTTTTGCTGCAAAGTCAACATCATAGTAAACTTTATAATAATTGAAACTAATTCCACCAAGCAGTCCTAGTAATACAATCGCCATCAGCATCTCAATAAGTGAGATACCTCTTCTCATTCCGTGACCTCTTGTCACTCTACTTCCATGTGTTTTCATGATAAATCCTTTTATCTGTTAATTTTTTCAACTCTATAATTCTAAAAGACTAATTACTACTGTAATAATCTAAGAACATTTTGTTGAACAGCGTTTGCTTGACTCATTGCATACGAACCAGATTGAGCAAGAATGTTCAATTTAGCAAAGTTTGCAGACTCTTGAGCAAAATCAACATCACGAATTTGAGATTCAGCAGCTTGCACATTTACCTGAGTAACAGAAATGTTACGAATAGTAGACTCTAGCTGATTTTGAGAAGAACCAATACCTGAACGAGTTCTATCAAGTTGAGCTAGGGCATGGTCAGCTTTTTTGATACTTAACTGTGCGGCATCGTAAGTTGTAACATCAACTGAAGAAAGCGCATTTCCAACTGAGTAAGTTGTAGCAGCAAATCCACCATCAGCCACAGCACCACCAGCAATAATGATATTATTATCAGATTCAAGAGTAATAACACCTGCAGACTGCTCAGCAAGACCAGCAGCAGTTGCTCCGTTCAATGAAACAGTACTACCCGCTCCAAACATTTTTGCTGTTTCAGCCGCTAATGCAACTGTACCACCACCAGCAGTAGTTGCAAGATTCACAGTATAACCTTCATCAGAATTTAACTGTAATTTACCACCTTCTACAATAGTCGCTGTAATCCCTGTTGTATCTGAGATACGATTAAACGCAGCAGCAAGTGTACCTGTTGTATCATTTGCACTAAAAGTAACTTGTCCTAAATCCTGACCATTGATAAATATTGTTCCAGCAGCAATTGAACCACCTGCAACAGCAAGTCCACCAGTAACCTGTGTATCAGCATCAGCGGTTACACCTGTTGATGCTGTAATACTATTGATAATTGCACCTTTTTGAGCTGCAGATGCAGCAGTTTGAGCGAGTGCATCAATATTATCAGTTGTTGATCCAACAACCGAAGCAGTTGTAGCAACACCATTTACAGTAAAGTCAGCAGCACCAAAAGCAGTAGTTGATACCGTTGTACCTTCTTGTAATGCAAATTGACCAACAACACCAGTACGAGCACTGCTAATAGAAACAGCAACTGTTTCATTTGAAAATGCACCAATCTGGAAATTTTTATCAATGTATGTACCATCAAGTAAGTTTAAACCATTAAATGAAGTAGTTTTCGCAATATTATCAGCTTCCCCAAGTAGTGCTGTAATATCTCTCTGAATTGCGGCACGAGAGTCATCATTTTGACCATCAGATGCAGCTTGGATAGATAGAGTTCTTACTTTATCAACAATGTTAATATACTCATCAAGAGCACCATCAGCAGTTTGCACAACTGAAATACCATCATTTGCATTTCTGATAGCTTGACCAAGACCATTCGCTTGAGAACGAAGAGAATCTGCAATCGTCATACCAGAAGCATCATCAGCCGCCTTGTTAATACGAAGACCTGAACTTAAAGAGTTAAGACTTTTGTCAAGACCTAAGTTTGTTTGAGTTGCGTTTCTATGAGCGTTCATAGCCGCAATGTTTGTGTTAATTCTAAATCCCATAATAAATCCTTTTAGGGTAAGAGCCTTACGCTCCAGTAAAATTTTATCTTAGCATCCATGCCTTGATATGCATACAATATCGTCACCTATATAAATAACTTTAGGATATTTGAAAAGTTTTTTATTTTCTTTTGCGTTTGGCATTTAATAGTTGAATTAGCTATTGCTTTTTCGCTAGTTCACAAGCAAAGTATGGGAACTAGAAAAACTATCATCGCTCATTTAACTTTTTTTCGATACACTTCCAAAATCAAAACAAACCACTATACTATATATAGGACTACTATTTGGATTTAATTATCGTTGAGTCACCGGCAAAAGCTAAGACTATAAAAAACTTTTTGGGTAAGGGTTATGAAGTTATTGCTTCTAAAGGTCATATTCGTGATTTACCAAAGTCTCGTTTTGGAATCAAACTAGATGAAGATACAAATCATCTTGTACCGACTTACTCTGTGGCAAAAGAGAATGCACCAATTGTCAAAGAGATAAAAGCACTTGCTAAAAAAGCAGATACTATCTATATCGCGACCGATGAGGACCGTGAGGGTGAAGCAATCGGTTGGCACATCGCTCAGGCTATGAAAAAAGACCCCCAAGAACTTCCTCGTATAGTTTTTCACGAGATTACAAAAACAGCTATCAAACACGCCCTTGATTCTGCTCGCAAGATAGACATGGACATGGTAAATGCACAACAAGCTCGTCGTTTGCTCGACCGTATAGTTGGTTATAAACTCTCTCCTCTACTAGCATCAAAAATCCAAAAAGGTTTAAGTGGTGGTCGTGTTCAAAGTTCTACTTTAAAGCTTGTAGTTGATAGAGAAAGAGAGATAAAAGCTTTTATCCCTGTAGAATACTGGACTATAGACACTGCGTTTAAGACTAACATAGATGCAAATCTCATAAGCCATAAGGGAACTAAAATAGACAAGATGTCTATAGAAAACGAGACCCAAGCCAAAGATATCACAAAAAGTGTAAAAGCTGATAGTTTTACTATATCTAAGATAGAAACAAAGGAGAGAAAGAGTAAAACACCACCTCCTTTTATGACTTCCACGCTGCAACAAACAGCTTCAAGTAAACTAGGCTTCACCCCTAAAAAAACAATGATGGTCGCTCAAGCACTCTATGAAGGGGTAAAAACTCCTGATGGAACAAGTGGTGTGATTACTTACATGAGAACAGATTCACTTAACTTAGCAGCAGAAGCTATTGGTGCTGTTCGTGGCATCATAGAAAATCGTTATGGAACGAAATATCTTCCAAAAGAGCCAAAAGTTTACACAAAGAAGTCCAAGGGTGCACAAGAAGCTCACGAGGCTATCCGTCCTACAATGCTACAGTTTACGCCAGAAGTGGCACAAAGTTTTCTAAAAGCAGATGAGATTAAACTTTATCGTCTTATTTATGAGCGATTTATGGCATGTCAGATGGAAGATGCAAGGTTTGAACAACAAAGCATCATCTTTAGTGGAGATGAAAATGTTTACCGTGCAAGTGGTAGAAAGCTTATATTTGATGGTTTTTATGCTGTTACTGGTGCTGAAGATAAAGATAAACTTCTTCCTTTACTAAATAAGGGCGATAAAGCTGAGATACAATCAGTAAAACCTGAGCAACATTTCACAGAACCACCTGCTAGATATAGTGAAGCAAGTCTAATTAAAAAACTAGAGTCAGAAGGTGTTGGTCGTCCATCTACTTATGCTCCAACAGTTGCTACGCTAAGCCAGAGAACTTATGTAAACATAGAAAAAAAGCAGATAGTTCCAACAGAAATGGCGTTTACAGTTACTAAAATTCTTGAAGAAAATTTCGCAAATATTGTAGATATCTCTTTTACTGCAAATATGGAAGAAAAACTCGATGAAGTGAGTGAAGGGAATGTTGATTGGCAAACACTTTTAGCTGATTTTTATGGTCCATTTATGAAACAGATTGAAGAGGGAAAAGAGAATATTGTAAGCCTTAAACTTGCAAAACCTCTTGGGAAAACTTGTCCTAAATGTGGTGAAAGTGAGTTGCTTTTAAGAAGTGGACGATTTGGAAATTTCATCGCATGTAGTGGTTTTCCAAAATGTAAATACACTGAACAGTGTGATGAAGAGGGTAACAAAGTAGAGAAAAAAGAGACAACTGCAGATGAGAAGTGTGACAAATGTGGTGCTGATATGATTGTTAAAAATGGTCGTAATGGAGAGTTTTTAGCATGTAGCAATTACCCTGATTGTAAAAACACAAAAAGCATTAATGTTGAAGAAAAAAACTCAGAGACGCCTTGTCCTGATTGTGGCGGAACGATTAGTCTTAAAAACTCTCGTCGTGGACCTTTTTGGGGATGTAACAACTACCCTGAGTGTAAGTTTATCTCTAAGTTCGAGCCAACTACCATAAAATGTAAAGAAAAAGGCTGTAAAGGTGTTTTAGCACCAAGAACTTACAGAAATAAAGAAGTGTATGAGTGTGTTAAATGTAAAGCTCGTTCTCCTCGTGAAGAAGTTGACGAGAAGAAATAACTTGAAGATAGGTATACTCTCAGATACTCATACTAAAGTCAAAAGTGCCAAAGTGGCACTTGATATGCTGATAGAAAACGGTGCGGAGTTTATCATCCACGCTGGAGATATCTGTAAACATGAAACACTAGAGCTCCTCAAAAACTGTGGCAAACGCTATGTCGCTGTTTATGGCAACAATGATGCTCATTTAGTAGAGTTTCATAATGAGTATAACCTCGTGCAAGAGCCTCACTACTTCAAACTAGCAAATACAAGTTTCAAACTCATGCATCTCCCCTTTTACATGACACCAGATACTGAAGTTGTCCTTTTTGGTCATACGCATGAGTTTAAGTCTGAGTTTATTGAAGGTACTCTTTTTTTAAATCCTGGTGAGAGTTGCGCTAGAAACAAACCACTTTCAGAATGTGCTATACTTGAAGTAGAAGAAAAAATGTTTAATGTAACTTATTACTATAGAGAAAAGAAAAAAGATGATTTTTTTAGTAAAGTGTTTTCTTATAAAAGGGGAAAATGATGAATGAAGAGATTTTTTTATGCTCCATCTGTAACATCAACAGTGGAACATGCCTTGAAGATTGTAAGTTTTGCTCACAAAGTGTTCGCTACAAAGCAGATATAGATAGATACAAGCAAAAACCCCTAGAAGATATAAAAAAAGAGGCTATAAACGCAAGAGATAATGGTGCTTTAGGATTTTGTCTTGTAACAGCAGATAAAGGTCTCAACGCTAAGACATTAAAATTTGTGTGTGATGTGGCAAAAGCTGTACAAGAAGTAGCCCCCCAACTGCGTTTGATAGCATGTAATGGAACAGCAACTCTTGAACAACTCCTTACTTTAAAAGAAGCAGGAGTGAAAGCTTACAACCATAATCTAGAAACAAGTGAAGCTTTTTACCCACAAATCTGTACAACTCATCCTTGGTCAGAGCGTTATGAAACATGTCAAAATGTAAACAAAGCTGGATTGACACTTATCACGGGTGGTATCTTTGGACTTGGAGAAACTCAAGAGGATAGAGAGAGTATGCTCAAATCATTAGCATCACTTAACCCTACTTCTGTACCTGTAAACTTTTATCATCATAATGAAGCCCTTGAGCTTGAGCCAAACCCTCTTGAAGTTGATGAAGCTTTAGCCCTTGTTAAACTCGTCAGAGAGTCTATCCCTAAAGCACAAAGGATTATGGTTGCTGGTGGTCGTGAGCTTATGTTTGGAGATAGACAAGAAGAAATCTTTTCAAATGGTGCAAACTCAATCGTAATCGGCAACTACTTAACAACAGCGGGTAGAGTTATGAGCAAAGATTTAGATATGCTTAAAAAACTCAAACTAAAAGTCGCAACAAAAGTATAAGGATAGAGTAAGATGAGTGATAACATTACCCTAATTATAACTTTATCACTTATTATTATCTTCTCTCCTTTTCTAGCAAAATACTTAAGACTTCCAACTACACCAATAGAAATCATTCTCGGTTCTATCTTTGGATATATTGGATTTTTACACAATGAACATCTTTTTGATATCGTCGCAGAGCTTGGATTTTTGTATCTTATGTTTATCGCTGGAACAGAAATTAACCTCAAAAATGTTATCAATACACCAGCAACAATCGTCAAAAAAGTACTGTTATATTTACTTATATTGTATATTTTTTCTATCCTTTTTGCTCTTTATTTGGATCTTGGAAAGATATTTATGGTGCTTTTACCTCTTATCTCTGTTGGTTTGGTTGCCGCCCTTTCAAAAGAGTATGGAAAAACAGCTTGGCTCGAACTCTCCATGACGGCTGGAGGGCTTGGAGAAGTTGTGAGTATCGTTATCTTAACTATCACTTCTGCTGCCCTGCAAACAGGAGTGGGACTCAAACTTTTTCAAACCATCATGGCACTTTTAGCCTTTTTAGTTTTAATGTTTCTCATCTTTCGTGCCATGCAGCTACTGTTTTGGTGGTTTCCAAAAGTATCCATAGCACTTATGCCCCATGAAGACAACAAAGAACAAGACATCAGACTATCTATGGGAATCTTTTTTCTTCTAGTTGCTGCAATGTTATTTTTAAACCTTGAACTTGCCTTTGGTGCTTTTTTAGCTGGTGTTTTTATCCCAACATTTTTTGAGCATAAACATCAACTTCCAGAAAAACTAGCCTCCTTTGGTTTTGGATTTTTAATCCCTATCTTTTTTATCCATATTGGAACTGCGTTTGAGCTTGACCAGTTAGTTACTCAGGGCTTGATTTTCAAAGCAGTATACATCGCTTTAGTTATGATTGTTATGAGAGTTATTGCTTCACTCGTCTTCATCAAAGAACTTGGTCTCATTGATTCTATCTTGATGGGACTCTCTCACTCTATGCCTCTCACCCTACTTATCGCGATGGCAACACTAGCTTTTAGTGCAAACTCTATCGATGAACTGCATTACTATGCCTTTATCTTAGCGGCACTATTTCAGGTTATAAGTGTTATGATTACTATCAAACTTATCAACAACTTCAAGACAAAGAGGGAGTCTTCATGAGTCATTCAGTACTGTTACAACTTGCTCGAGACTCCATAGCTGAAGTTCTTCAAGCAAAAAAAACGATAAATCTGCAAGAACTTATAGAAAAACATCCTCTTTTAAATGAAACCATTTCAACCACAGTTAATATTTACATTAATAATGAATTACGAGGAAATTATATAAATGAGAATGAAGATTCTTTGATAAAAAATATACTCATTGGAGCCAAACGAGCTGCGTTTGAAGATGTAAACTTTTTACCTCTAAGCACTTCTGAATACCTTCACTGCGAGGTAGAGCTAATCTTGCAAACACAAGATGGAGTTATCAGCGAAAAAGATTCCGCTATTTTAAAAGCAGTAATTACTTAGCGACTGCAATATCTCCTCTGATATAACATGCTATCTGATAACCATGATTTAATCCCAAAGCGATACTTCCACCTGACTCCTGAGTAATATCTCCAGCGACAAATAGGCCTTTAATATTAGTTTCATAATTCTTATCATGAAAAGGTTTTCCAGCATCTTCTTTAATGCCAGAACTTGCTAGAAAAGCACTCGGTGTTGTTCCACCAATAGCATAAATAACTCTATCGAAAGTCTGTGCTTGGACTCCACTAAAGAGTACTTTTACTCTCCCCTCATCATCTTCAAGTCCATTGATATTTATCCCTAAGATAGGTTTGATTTTTTTGTTCATAATTGCATCTGTAATATTTGTCTGATTTGTTGGATTTGCGCGTCTAAATGTCTCTCTTCTGTAACAAATGCTCACTTCATTTTTCTCACATAAATCTACAGCATACTCAACAGCACTATCTCCACCACCAACGACTAAAATCTTTTCACCCTCGCTACAACCATCAGCCGTGTAAGCAATCTTTTTGCGTATAGCTAGAGGTATCTTATAAGTTGGTTTATTTGGCTTACCCATGCGACCTATGGTTACTACAACATTTTGTGCCTTAAGACTATCTCCAGCCATATTCACTTTAAAGTAGCCCTCTTTTTTCTCTATGGAAGCCACTTCAACATGTGTACGAAGTTCAACGGAGTGATGCTCTATAATATTATCAAAAAAGTCTAAGGTACTCTCTTTTGTTCCATCTACAAAGTAGATACGACCATCAAGCTCAACCTCTTGACCTCTCCACGCTACATCTACTCTTTTGTTATCTTTGTAAAATTTTCTGATAGTCGAGTTATGATTTGTGTCTTTTTCTAATAAAACAATATTTTTAACACCCTGAAGATAACTCTCAACAGCAGTAGCAATCCCAGCAGGACCCGCTCCAACAATAACAAGTTCATATATTTTACTCATGAGATTTCTCCTTTTTAATGTCTATTATACAACTAAATAGTAAAAAAACTACCCTATTTGATCTGGAAATTTTGTCATAAACTTCTGTATTTTTGGTGCAATCACTACTTGACAGTAGCCTTGCGAAGAATTTTGTTTATAATAATTTTGATGATAAGCTTCAGCACGGTAAACATCCTCTATCTGACTTACTTCTGTAACAATTTTTTCACTAAAATTTTCTTCTTGTTTTTTTATAACATCTAAGACAACTTTTTTCTCTTCTTCATTGCTATAGTAAATAACAGAACGATATTGTGTGCCTTTATCTGCTCCTTGAGCGTTAAGTGTTGTAGGGTCATGAATCACAAAAAAGATATCTAAAAGTTCACTAAGTGAAATCATTTCACTATCATAAGTTATATCTACAACTTCTGCATGTCCTGTAGCACCACTGCAAATATTTTCATAGCTTGGATTTGGACGAGCGCCACCTGTGTAAGCACTCACAGCACTTAACACTCCCTTTACATCACTAAAAACAGCTTCAACACACCAAAAACACCCACCACCTAGTACCAATCGTTCTTTTTTCATCTTTTTTCTCTTAAATTATTTTTGCCTTATTATTACACAATAATCTTAATATAAAAATCCAAATAAATAGAGTGGTATTTTGTTACCAAAGCCAATTTCCAAATTATCAGCGACAACAAAACTATTTGGTATATCTTTTATTTGATTGAACTTTTTATCTTTCCCACCTATCTCAAAAACATACTTATCATCTACTAGAAAATCACCTTTATTTGCCACCAATACTTGATATTTACTGGCTAGTTGATTTGCAAAAAAAGTTTCTCTTACTGCCCCTATATTTTGATTATTGCAATAACTATGATTTAAATTTGTATTGTTTAGGTATATCTTGTCTGGTTTTAGAAATATATTATCACCTTTCGTTTTAGAACGAAGAATATTGAAAATTTTACCACGATTTAAGTATTCCATATATTGATACAAAGTATCTCTATCTACACCGATTTTTTGGCTTAACTCTTTGATGTTAAGTTTAAATGGTTTTGATTCGCATATATACTTTACCAACTTTTTAAGATTTATGATATTTTCATATCTTATACTAAATATAGAAGGTATATCTACTTCTATAACTGTATTTATAGTTTCATTTAGTTTGATGTTATAAGTATCTAGATTTTGAAAATAAAATGGATAAAAACCATACTCTAAATACTCACGCCAATACTCAAGTGGTTTAAAATCTCCAAAATCATTATAGACAATATCAATATGATTTTCTAAAATATCTTTAAGAGTATAAGTGCTAAATCTTTTTTTTAATTTTATCTCTAAAAACTCTCTGTAAGACAAACCATTGACTCTATACAAGACAGCCCTACGGCTTAAATCACCCTTAGAGTGTTCTAAGTTGATAGCTGATGAACCTGAAAAAATCACCTTAATATCATACATATCATATATCTGTTTTAGTTCTAGTTCAAAATTTTTGTACTTATGTATCTCATCAATAGCCAATATCTCGCCACCTAAAGATGAAAACTGTTCTGCAATATCTAGTAGCCTTACATTCGCTAGTTCAATATTATCTACACTTATATATAGTTTTTTATGTAGGGGAACATCTAGCTCTTTAAGGTACTGAAGAATATAAGTAGTTTTGCCTACACCTCTTGCTCCTATAATACCTATGAGTTTGTCATTGTTATCTATAGTTTGCCATATATATCTTTTATATGTTTGTTTTTGATTCTTTAGATATTGGATAAAATTTTTGTGCAATTGTTCAATCATCTAGAAACCTTTATTTTTACAATTATATCATAGTTTAGGTTACATACCTACTTTTTATTAATTTATTTTGGTTACATACCGATTAATTCATTTCTAAAGAACCTTTAAGTATAATTCCTTATGCCTCGTATCAATAACAAACAATTTTACTTATCAGCAATAAAACAACATGGTCACTCTGCTAAAGGGTTAAACTGGAGTTCACAAACGAAACAAATAGTTCGTTTTGAGCAACTTCTAGAGCTTTTACCTGATGATTTAAGTAAGATTACTGTTGCAGATGCAGGATGTGGTTTTGGAGATTTATATACTTATATGCTAAAACAATTCAAAATGCCAAAAGAGTATCTAGGCATAGATTCTATTCAAGAGATGTGTTCTCTTACAAAAGGGCATACAGCCTGCTCTACTCTTCTCGCTGATATTTGTAAAGACACCCTGCCTACAAAAGATTTTTATGTATGCAGTGGAGCACTCAATATTTTAACTCCATTTGAAACACATCAGTTTATATCTAACTGCTTTAAAGCATCCAAATATGGCTTTATATTTAACGCTCTGCATGGAGATAAACAGAGTGATACTTTTAACTATATATCCACACAAACCATCCAAAATATTGCAAAAGAGTTAGGCGTTAAAGAGATAGTTTTCAAAGATAATTATATAGAAAATGATATCACCGTTGGTTTTTTTAAATAATGTGCGCAATCTTTGGAATAATCGGTGAATATAATCAAACGCAGGCGAAGTCAGCCTTAGCAAAACTCTCCCATCGCGGTCCTGATTATTGTGGCATAACACAAAAAGAAAACCTTTTTTTTGCTCATCAGCGTTTGAGCATACAAGATACTCACGAACGCTCTCATCAACCACAAAAATACAAAGATATTTTACTCTCCTTTAATGGTGAGATTTATAACTTCCAAGAGCTTAAAAATGAACTCGATTTTGACTTTAAAACACAAAGTGACGGTGAAGTTATCATTGCGGCTTATCTTAAATGGGGCGTAGATTTTGTGCAACACTTAAGAGGGATGTTTGCTATCGCACTTATGGACAAAAATACTCTTTATCTCTTTCGTGACAGACTTGGGAAAAAACCAATGTTTTATCTTGATGGTTCGTCATTTGTCTTTGCTTCTGAACTAAAAGCACTTGTTCCTTTTTTGAAAAAAAATGATATGGATATGGATGCTTATCTTAGTTATCTCTCCTTTTTAGCACCAACACCTCCTTTTACTTTTTTTAAAAATATCAAAAAACTTGCTGCTGGAGAGTATTTAACTTTTAAAGATGGAAATTGTATTATCCAAAGATATTATGATATTTTATCCCAAAAACCAAATATAATTACAGATAAAAATGAGGCTATTTCTACTTTAGAATCTGTTTTACAAGAGTCAATTAGCTTGCGTTTAAAGGCAGATGTACCCATAGCTTCACTTTTATCAGGAGGCATTGATAGTGCAACGATAAACTACTTTGCAAAACAAAAAGGGCATAATCTTCAAACTTATACACTTGGCTATAAAGAGTTTTCTAAGTATGACGAGAGAGAAAACGCTAAAAAGAGTGCTGCATTTTTGGGCTTAGGAAACAAAGAAGTTGAGATAAACCAAACACAGTTTATAGATGCAAGCCAAAAAGTTTTTGATGCACTGGATGAACCACTAAATGACCCAGCGGCTATACCTCTTTATCTTCTTTTTGAGCAGATAAAAAAAGATGGATACAAAGTTGTTATGAGTGGGGAAGGGAGTGATGAACTTTTTTTAGGTTACAGACAATATTTTGAATATCTTGACATAGAAAAAGCTGGTAATTTAGCCCACAAAAACTGGCTCAAAAAATACTTTCGTGCAAATTTTTCTATGAATCGTGAATGGGAGTGGTACAAACGAATTTTTGATGAAACTCTCCTTTTTAGAACTTCAGGCGATAAGTTTACTGACTTACAAAAAAACAATCTTTTAAAACGAAATGTCAAAGATAATGAATCACTAAAATATCTACAATCATATAGAGAAAGGTTTGAAAAATCTGCTTACACGGATGAGAGTTTTTGGTATAGTTACATTGACCTCAACATCTTTCAAGCAGAGCATTTTTTAACAAAACTCGACCGTGTAAGTATGGCTCACTCCATAGAATCACGCACTCCATTTTTAGACCATAAACTAGTAGAAACTATCTTTAGTTTAGCCCCAAAGCTAAGATATGAAGATGGAGTAACAAAGTCACTTTTAAAAGAGATAATGAAACCAAAACTAAACGAAACAATCCTAAAACGAAAGAAAAAAGGCTTCTCAAACCCTTATATGGAGTATCTTATAAACTCAAAAGCGATAAACCTAATCCAAGAAGTCAATGAACAAACAGGATTTTTTAAACGCAAAGAGCTAAACCAATTCATAGCTACTGCTTCAAAAGGAAGTTTTAAACAGCATATTTGGGGACTTTATGTATTGTCATATTGGGTTAAAAAATATTTACTTTAATCAGGATAACTGCTACAATTTCATAAATAAAGAATAGGCTAAAAAGATTGATTAAAAAAATAAAAAAATATGCTACTACAAATACCCTTGTTATATTTGGGATAGTTCTTGGTGCTTTATTTGGGATATTTTTCCCAGAGATT
>JASFZD010000021.1:0-49582 GCA_045046645.1 Sulfurimonas sp.
ACCATCAATTATTTGATACTCTCCACGCCCTACTCTAGTTATATATCCCATATCCACCAAATATGCTCTTTTTTGTCTTAATGAGCTAGGCTCTAGCACTTGCTTTTCATTAAGCCGCTAATCTATATATAATTTAACAAGATGGGGCGAGAGGAAGAGGCTCTTGCAAAAAAATACACTACACAACTTCCAAAAGACCTTAAAATAAAAATCACTAATCCTAATGGCTTAATTGCAATGGGTCGAGAAGATGGGCTTACAGATATACAAAAAAATGATTTAAAAATAATAAAACGAAAATATAAAAATATCCTTGATATAATAACTTACGATGATCTTATCAAGAGAGTAAAAAATATTATTGCAAGCTATTAAATTTGAAAATGCTATAATATCGTAAAGTTAAATTTAGGAGAGGTTTATTATGACAAAGTCTGATGTACTAAACTACCTTAGTAAACACTATCAAGAATTCCATAATAAATATAATGTAGAAAAAATTGGTTTATTTGGAAGCTATGCAAGAGATGAAGCAACCAAAGATAGTGATATAGATATTTTTGTAACGATGAAACCTAACATCTTTGGTATGATAGCTATCAAAGAACAAATAGAAGAAGACTTGCATACAAAAGTTGATATTATAAGAGACCATAAAAATATCAAACCTTTCTTTTTAGAAATGATTAATAAAGATTTAATTTATGCTTAGCAATCAAGATAAAATGATTTTATCAACTCTTGAAGATATTCAAACATCTATGAGTTAATTACCCAAAGATGTGAAAGTATAAAAGCTAGTGATGATTTTTTAGATGAAAAAGATGGGCTATTGAAGCTTGATAGTATCTCAATGAGGCTGATAGCTATTGGAGAGGGCTTTAAAAACATTGATAAGCTATCTGATAATGCATTATTAACAAACTATCCAAATATCCCGTGGAAACAAGTAAAAGGGATTAGAGATATCTTATCTCATCACTATTTTGATTTAGATGCAGAAACTATATTTGAAATCTGTCAAGATGATATAAGTGAGCTTTTAGCTACAACAATCAAAATAATTGAAGATATAGGTAAAAAATAAAACAATTTACCTTAATGAAAAACTATGTAATAAAGCTAGAATCTAGTAAGCTCTAATCCTTCACGCAGCGAACAGAAAAGCCAAAAGCTCGATAGCTCTCTTTAAAAACCGTGTCATAGGCGTCAAACTGCAAGTTTTTCGCCTCATTTTTGCCAATGGCGCTGGTCGTCCACACGAAACCGTAAGTTGCTTGATTATCCTTTTTCCCATTATATGCATAACGGTAGCCAGCCGATGGCAATTTAAGAAAATTCTTAAAAGCATCTGTCTTATTTGAGACCGCAGAGTTAGCCGCTGTTGTTTCGGCTGCTAGCTCCCTATTTGTTGGTACTCTATATCCAGTTGGACATATCGATGAGCCATCAGTAGCACTCCAATTTGAAGCTCTTTTAGCACCATTACTATCTACTGCTGACCAATCTTCCTCATTTTTGATGAATTTCGTTCCAGCTTTATATATTTTTTTAGCTCGTACTCTGGTTTTTGCGCTGTTGGACTTTTGATGGCCATCCTGGTTTCTTCCCCATTGGTAGTAGTTTCCATAACAAGCCGTATCATCTAACGCAGAACATACCTTAGATGCACCCAAGTTTCTGTCCAACCATAGTTTTCCCGTGTATGGAGATTTTACAGTATTGTAAGTCACTCCGTTCTTGATGATTCCTTTTGTTTTCACTGCTATAACTTTGATACTTATTATCGCAACAGCTGAAGTAGCCTTACCATCACTCACCATAAAAGCAAATTCGTCTTTGGCAACCTCGCCTCGAGTCGGAGTATATGTTAAACGCGGAGCTTTTCCTCTAAGTGAACCATGGGATGGCTTTGTAACTATCGAGTAAGTCAACTTATCGCCATCTTCATCGGTACCTGATAAAATTATGTTGAGTTTTTGATTTTCTCCTACTCTTAAAGATTGCTCTGACGCTTTTGGGATTTTATTCAAAAGCCCTTTTACACTCACTATCACTGTATCACTTGCCACTTCTCCTTTATCATCCGTAACCTTGAGGGTTATCTTATGAGTTCCCACACCCAGTGTAGAAATTTGAAACTGTTTGTTTGTGCTTAATTTTTTAGAGCCTTCACTCCAAGCATAACTCCTTATAACTCCATCATCACTGCTTAAACTTGCGTCAAGAATCACTTGTGCACCCTTTTGAACACTTTGGTTTTTACCGGCTTTTGCTACTGGTGGTTTGTTTAAAATCACTTCAGCAACATCCAACACATTTATAATTACGGTTTGTGAACTTTCGTTGAGTGCTTCATCTTTGGCAATTGCGGCGAATACATAGCTATTTTTTATAGGTGTCGCCTCGTAATCAGGTACTCTCAAGAAAGTCACTTCTCCCGTTTGAGAGTTAAGCTTAAATTTCTTGCTATCTCCACCAACTAGGAAGTAGCTTACACTAGATGTTTCGTCGCTGGCGTTTAAAGTTATAGCTGAGTTTTGATTTTCTTTTACGCTTTTTTTAATCATTGTGCCATTCGCGAAAACTGGCGACATTGTATCTATTGGTTCAGTGACATTTTGCTTCACTTTCACTTCGCTACTTGCGTTCTCATTTAAAGCCTTGCTTGGAACTCCATTTCTTGCGCAACCACCAAAAACCAAGCCTAAGCCCAAAATAATTCCAACTATAACCTTATTTATCTTCAAAGTACACCCTTTAAATTAATACAATTATGTAAGTGTATCTAAAATAGTATTTACTTATGTGACAAGTATATCACAAGTTATATTATATTTTAACAATTTTTCCTTCACAATCAGTCCACGATTTAATCTTATAATTTTCATAATTACTTTTAAGGAGTTTATTATGAAAACGATTAAAATACTCATCATTAGTTTATTGCTAGTGGTAACACAGGCATTTGCTTGGGGGAAAAGTGAGCAAAAAGCTTTACTTGGATTTACAGCTGGTGTTGTTTTAACACACCTAGTCTCAAACTATGATAACAATTCATACAAAAGCTACTCTACAAAAACAGTTTATGTTCAAGAACCAAGAGAAACAGTGTATATAGATAGATATCAAAGACACGAAGAGTTTAGACACAATAAGAAAAGATATCATCACAACAGAGATAGATTTTCACGCCATCATTATGATAGAAGATATAATAGAGGGTATAATAAAAAGTATACTAAACATCATCGTAAACACAACAGAGTAGTTGTTCAAAATCACTATATAACAAACTACTACTATTAGATATAAACTTTAGTTTAAGTCACCATCTTTCCAGTACTTTGTACCTTGTATGGTGGCTTGGATTGCAAGACCATTTTGAGTAAGCTTATAGAGTCGTATACCCGGTGCAACTGTAATAGCTGCGTTTAATGCACCACCCTCTTTTCCAGCTTTTGCAGCAGCATCGGCTTGAGCATTAGCTTCCCATCCACTGTTTACAAAACTCTCAAATACCTTTTTATTTTCAAATAAAAATATGGCACGAAAATCTTTTATTCCAAGTCCAAGACCAACACCACCTGAACCCATATTCATATAAATATTTTCACCTGTTTTGTTATTGTGTGCTAGACCAGTACCACCCTCAGCACTTAAAAAAATGAGGTTAACCCCTACATTACTAAAAGTTGCATATCCATAAGAACGACGAATCATATTCTTTGATTCTGGTGCATATTTATAAAGCAATTGTAATATTTTGGAACTATCTTCTTTACGCTCTTTTATAAGACTGGACTTACTATCTCCCGACCAAAAACCATTAAGCATAAAAAATGCCAAGAAAGCCAATATTATTGTTTTTATATATTTCATTATAAACGCTCCTTTATCCATTTTGATATCATTACTATTTCATCTCTATCGAGAGTGTGATCTTTATTATAACTTTTAAATTTTACACTAAAACCATTTTTTTGCAGTTTTTGCACTTGTTCTTTTGAAGTCTCAAAAGGCAAGACATTATCATAAACTCCATGCGTACACAACCAACTTGCATTTTTCACATCTGGATTCATCTCTTCTAGGAGTTTATCCACATCAAAGATGTAACCACTTACTGCGATATATCCTGCGAGTACTTTATGATATCTTGCGCCAAATTCAAATGTAAGTAAAGCGCCTTGTGAAAAACCAAAAAGAAAACTCTCTTGGGCGTTAAACTCTTCTTTAAAAAGTTCATCTAAAACTTTAGTGAGTATTTTTGAAGAGTATTCAATGCCAACTAATTGGTCTGGAGGAAGTGGATACCAAGAGTAACCAGTATAGTACTCAAAAGGAGCATCCAACAAAATATAATTCATATCATCAATGTCCAAAAGTTCTGGCAAAGAAGTAAACCCCTCTAAAGAGTCCCCTCTTCCATGTAAAATAATCATGAGTTTTTTTGAGGGGATTTTTGATGGTATAAAAATATTGTCTAGTTCTAAGTTTTTCATACCATTATTATACTCAAAATTATTTTTTAGAATTTAAACGCGACTGATATTCCTCCGGATGTTTACAAACAGGACAAACTTTGAGAGCTTTTTTTCCATAATGAATATGACCACACACTTCACAAATCCATGCTTCTTCTTCATTATCACTCACAAATTCTTCATCAGCATTGAGTCTATCTAGTAGCATTTGAAACATTTTTTCATGTTCAACTTCTATCTTGCCAATTCCAGTAAAAAGTCTTGCTGCTTCTTTATGCCCTTCTTCTTTTGCAATCTCTGCAAAATCAGGATACATAGTAATATTTTCATATGATTCACCATCTATCGCCATTTGAAGATTCTCTTTTGTATCTCCAAAATTATTTTCACTCTCATTTGCCATTCTATTGTGTAAAGCAAGTTCCATTTTAGCATGTTGTTTTTCATTATTTGCTGCTCTTTGGAAGTGCTCTGCTATATCTCTATAACCCTCTTTTTGTGCCACTTTTGCAAAATACTCGTACTTGTTCCTTGCTTGTGATTCACCAGCAAATGCCTTTAACAAGTTTACCAATGTTAGATTTGGAGTAATCATTTCCATCGCTTCACCACAACAATGTAGTTCACCACCACCAACACTAGATACCTCAACCTCATTACCACATTTGTTACACCTATAAGTTTCATACTGTCTCATAATAGATTCCTTTTAAAGTTTATACAAGAATTATACTCCCATAAACTTAAAGGATAATTATTATCTTTTAATAATCTATATTATATTTTTATATCTTATTATTTTAATTAATTTACCCTACACTCAGAACAATTCATGTATAATTCCATATTAAATTTTCCATAAGGAATACCCATGCGTGGTTATAAGATTTTTGCTGGTTCTGCCAGTGTTGATTTTGCAAAAGAGATTTGTCAAATTTTAGATGTGCCATTGGCTAAAGCTGATGTTAAAAAATTTAGTGATGGTGAGATTTCAGTTCAGATTGCTGAATCAGTTCGTGGCCGTGATGTCTTTATCGTTCAAAGTACAGGTGCCCCATCAAATGACAATCTTATGGAACTTCTTATTATGACAGATGCACTTAAACGCAGCTCTGCTTCAAGTATTACCGCAGTTGTTCCTTACTATGGTTATGCAAGACAAGACCGTAAAGCTGCTCCTCGTGTTCCTATCACTGCAAAACTTGTAGCAAATCTTTATGAAACAGCAGGGATTGACCGTGTTGTCACTATAGACTTACATGCAGGTCAAATCCAAGGTTTCTTTGATATCCCAGTGGATAACCTTTATGGTTCTATAACATTTGAGCACTACATCAAAAGTAAAAACCTTAAAAATCCTGTTATTGCCAGTCCAGATATCGGTGGTGTTGCCCGTGCTAGATACTTTGCAAAACGAATGGGTCTTGACATGGTTATCGTTGACAAACGCAGAGAAAAAGCAAACGAAGCTGAAGTTATGAATATCATCGGTGATGTTGAGGGCAAAGATATAATAATGATAGATGATATGGTAGATACTGCAGGAACAATGGTAAAAGGTGCAACCGCACTCAAAAATAAAGGAGCAAGTTCTGTTATGGCATGTGCAACACACGGTGTACTAAGTGGAAAAGCATATGAAAACCTTGAGAATGGTGAACTTGATGAACTCATCATCACAAATACACTTGAAACAAAAGAACATCCAAAGATAAAAGTCTTAACGGTTGCACCACTTTTTGCAGAAGTTATTCGTCGTGTTTATCATAACGAAAGTGTAAACAGTCTTTTTGTATAGGAAAACTTATTGAAAAATATTAGAAACTTCTCTATCATCGCTCATATTGATCATGGAAAAAGTACACTTGCTGATAGAATAATCCAAGAGTGTGGCTCTGTCACTGAACGCGAAATGTCTACACAAATGATGGACACAATGGATATCGAACAAGAGCGTGGTATTACTATCAAGGCTCAATCTGTTCGTCTTGATTATGTCAAAGATGGTGAGCATTACATCTTAAACCTCATCGACACTCCGGGTCATGTAGACTTCTCTTATGAAGTAAGCAAATCTTTAGCATCTTCTGATGGTGCTCTTCTTATTGTAGATGCCGCACAAGGTGTTGAAGCGCAAACTATCGCAAATGTGTATCTAGCACTTGATAATGACCTTGAACTTATTCCAGTTATTAACAAAATCGACCTGCCTGCTGCTGACCCTGATAAAGTTGCTGAGGAGATAGAAGAAGCTATTGGCATCGATGCAACTGATGCTTGCTTAGTGAGTGCAAAAACTGGTGTTGGAATCAAAGAACTTATTGATGCGATTGTTGAAAGAGTTCCTGCTCCTGTTGGAAATCCAGAAGCAACTACAAAAGCTATTATTTATGACTCTTGGTTTGACCAGTACTTAGGTGCTTTAGCACTTATTCGTGTATTTGATGGTCAAGTAAAAAAAGGGCAAAATATTAAGCTTATGAGTAATGGTGAAGAGCATCATGTGCTTGATTTAATGTACCCTCATCCTATGAAAAAAATTAAAACCGATGTTATTAAGTGTGGTGAGATTGGAATCGTTGTTCTTGGGCTTAAAGAGGTTGCCATCATTAATGTTGGTGATACCATCACTGATGTGAAAAATCCTACTGCTGAGCCTGTGGGAACTTATGAACCTGCGAAACCATTTGTATTTGCAGGAATTTACCCAATAGATACAGATAAATTTGAAGACTTAAGAGACGCACTTGATAAGCTTCGATTAAATGATAGCTCACTCTCTTATGAGCCTGAAACATCAGTTGCTCTTGGCTTTGGTTTTCGTGTTGGTTTTCTTGGAATGCTTCATATGGAAGTTATCAAAGAGCGTTTAGAGCGTGAATTTAACCTTGACCTCATCGCATCTGCTCCATCCGTTGTTTACAATGTTCACTTAACAAATGGCAATATGGTAGAAGTTCAAAACCCATCACAACTTCCTGAAGTTCAAAAAATTGATAGGATTGAAGAGCCTTATGTAAGAGCAACAGTTATCACACCAGCTGAGTATCTTGGAAATATCATAACCCTTTTAATCTCTAAACGAGGAACTCAAACAAAAATGACTTACTTAAATGAAGAGAGAGTTATGCTTGAGTATGAGATTCCTATGAATGAGATAGTTATGGATTTTTATGATACTCTAAAATCAATTTCTAAAGGATATGCTTCATTTGACTATGAACCTATTGACTTTAAGGTTGGTGATTTAGTCAAACTAGATATCAAAGTGGCTGGAGAAGCTGTTGATGCCTTGAGCATTGTTGTCCCTCGTAACCAAGCACTTCCACGCGGTCGTATTTTAGTAAAAAACATGAAAGAGCTTATACCTAGACAACTTTTTGAAGTAGCTGTTCAAGCTTCACTAGGCTCTCAAATAATTGCCCGTGAAACTGTAAAATCTACAGGTAAAAATGTAACTGCTAAATGTTATGGGGGAGATATTACCCGTAAACGTAAGCTTTTAGAAAAACAAAAAGCAGGAAAAAAGCGTATGAAATCTATCGGAAAAGTACAACTTCCACAAGAAGCTTTCATGTCTGTTTTAAAAATGGATTAAAAAAAGTTTATGAAATGTTTATTGTGTGAGAACTTTTCTCTCATGCATATTTGCCCCTCTTGTCAAGAACTTTTTTTAACACCTTCTCTTTATAAACGCAAGCTTTCTAATGGCGTTGAAGTTATCTCTTTTTACAAATATAGTGAGATTAAAAAACTACTTTTTACCAAGCATACAGACTTAGGGTACTATATTTATAATATCTTAGCGACTAAAAGTTTTACTAAATTTGCACAAGAGTTTAATAGTGGATTTCCTACTGTATCCATTGGAATAGATGATAATGTAAAGAGTGGATACGCACACACTGCTATCTTAAACAGACATCTAAAATCAAAAAATATTACACCACTCTACAACAAACTAATCGCAAAAAATGACATCTCTTACTCTGGAAAAAGCAAAGAATTTAGAATAATGAATCCGAGAAATTTTGAGTTAAAAATATTTAACGAAAAGAATGTTATTTTAGTAGATGATATCATAACTACTGGGACAACACTTACTGAGGCAAGCAATCTATTAAAAAGACAAAAAAAAGAGCTTCTTTTTTGTCTTACATTAACGGATGTCAGTCAAAAGTAATTAGAAAAATTTCTTAAACAGTTTATTTATCTCTTTTTTTACTGCCTTTGTCGCTTCTTTTTTCATTAGTTTTTCTGCGTTTATACCAACTTTTGGTCTATTTACATTTCCCCTTAAAGTAACAGTGATAGGATTGCCATTTGCATTTATCTCTATCTTAGAGTCTATTGCCTGCGTTTTAGAGTTTAGTTTTGTATTTTTGGTGATGATTGAAGATGTGTTTGACTTTAAATTTAGTGATGCTAAGATATGTTCTTGCATGATTTTAGCATCTACATCACCTTTAAACACTTGCTTATACAAATCAATATGAGCGTACTTCTGCGTTATATCAAGCACTTGGTTTTTAGTAAATTTTCCATCACTAAGTTTTCCATCAAAAATACCACTCTGTTTTACAAGATTATAATCAAGCTTTCCATCTATAGATGATTTGATGATTTTTGGATAAATTAGCATATCAAAGATATCCAATGTCTGCAAGGATGCTAAAGTAGCATGAAAATCATCATTATGAAGTAGAGCGTCCACTTTACCCCCTGCGATATCAGAGTGCATTGTAAAGTCTAAATCTTTAGCTTTTTTGAGTTCCCCTTTTGCAATAATTCCACCTTTGATATGTCTATCACTCGCAAAGTAAAGCTTGTCGAGATTTGGTATTTTAACAATATAATCACTCACTATCGAGCTATCTTTGATGTTAAACTTTGCACTTTTTATATCAAAATCTGCAAGATTAGAGTTAAAGTCCACTTTTGTATCGACAATATTTTTATTTAAAGTCGTTGTTGTATTTGCATTAAAAGTTGTGCGAGGCATCTTAGTTTTAAACTCATACGCTTTTGTCATATATGTTGAATCAACTAAACCATTTGTAATTTTTGACTTTACTATTCCTTTTAAACTTGCAGTTCTGGCATCAAGTATATCAATATCCATAGAGAAAAGTGCATCCGCATAATGAGGTTGTTTTACCATATATAGTGCTCTTTGCAATTTAAGATGTTTTATTTTTACCTTAACTTTACTTGGCTGAAAATTTTCCAATAGGGCTAAAAAGGTTGTATCAGAAGAAGCAAAATCACTTTTTCCGATGATATTCATCTTCTTTTTATTTCCTTTAACGGTGCCCTTAAGTTTTAGGGCACCTCTAACATCAGCACCAGTGATTGGTTTTAATACAGCAAGTTCTTTTACATTTAGACCATATTTTATGTCAATAGCTAAAGGTTCTGGAGATAAGTTACCACTAGAAGTTAATTTTGCAAGATTTGAGTTAAGTGCATAAGTATAATCAACATCATCACCTTTTAAATTTGCATCAAGATTCATAGTAAACGCAGTGTGAGGAATGCTTATATTGAAATCTTTCTTCATAACCTTAGAGTTTAGTTTTCCTTTAAGTGTTTTAAGATTGACTGTTCCATCTAGTTGATGCGGAGTTATATTTTTAAAATTAATATCAAGATTGATATCTGCACTTGCATATGCTTTTTGGTTTAACATAAATAGTAATTTACTTAAATCCGCTGCATCAATCTTAGCAATAATTGATGTTGGGTTTAAGTCGGTGAGTTCAACATGGTAAGTCGTTGCGCTCTTTGCCACATCACTTTTTCCGTCTACTTTTAAAAATGCCATATCACCAACTACTTTTCCATCTGTGTGAAATGAGCTGTTAAGCTGTGTTTGTGTTAAAGGCTTTAAGGTTTTGAGTTCTTCAAGGCTCATGCGGTATGCAATATTAAAAGCTTGAGAGAAAATGGAATAATTTCCAGCCACTAATATAGTATTGTTTTTATTTAACTCCAAAAGAATTTCAAATTTACTCATGCTAAGTTTAAAAGTTTTGAGTTTACTATCAAGCTTTGTCTGCTCTCTTATCTTTGACTCAATAGTTGGTTTTAGCAAATTATTACCAAAAGATGTAAATGCTACAACATAAACGACTATCACTAAACTCACCAATAGACCCATCAACCATGCTAAATACTTCATGTCACTCTCCAAAATAAATTAACTGTACACATCTCACTTGTATATTCCCACTTTTAAATAAAAGATAAGCTATGAGTTACAAGGCAGATATCCGCAGGAGCTACGAGTAGCTTCAAGGGTATCTAACGCCGTAAATGATAGCTTATCTTTTACCCATAGGGCGAACATATTGTACCATATTGCTTCGTTGAAAATCCTTGAAACTACTAGTAGTTCCTGCGGACTTTCGCCTTGCACTATGATACAATATGCTCGTTTAAAAGTGGGAATATATAAGTGGGATGTGTATACTCATACTAAAATTACTATTAATAATCTTTTATTTTATAGTTGATAATGATAGACTCAACTTAAATGATTAAATTCATTCAAGTATTACTTGACATTGTTACACTCAATGTGTATAATAGTGTTATCTTTTAAAAAGGAGTCACTAAATAATTATGTCTCAAGAAATAAATAAAGACGAAATTCTCGCGAACGAAGAGGATTTAGTCGCACAAACTGACGAACAAGTTATTGATGAAGCAGAGGCTGAAGCTGAAGCAGTTGAGAATGAGTTCGATCTTTTACAAACAGAACTTATAGAGCTAAAAGACAAGTATGCAAGAGTTCATGCTGATTTTGACAACATCAAAAAAAGACTTGAACGCGAAAAGTACACAGCTGTAGAGTACTCAAATGAAAAATTTGCTAAAGATATGATTCCTGTTATGGATTCTCTTCAAGGTGCAATGAATTCAGTTAATATTGATGCTGATAAAGCTGAACTTTTTGAAAAGTTGAAAGAAGGTATTGAGCTTACACATAAGCAGTTTCTTACTGCTTTAGAAAAGCATGGTGTAACTATGGTAGCTCATGATGAACCTTTTGACCCTAACATTCACAATGCAGTCCAAGCAGTGGATAACGAAGAAGTTGAATCAGGACAAATAGTGCAAACTTTTCAAACTGGTTATAAATACAAAAGTAGACCACTGCGTGAAGCGATGGTAATTGTTGCGAATTAATTCGTAAATAAAAAAAATTAAAGGAAATAATATGTCAAAAGTAATAGGTATAGATTTAGGAACAACAAATTCATGTGTCGCAGTTTACGAGGGTGGTGAAGCTAAAATCATCCCAAACGCAGAAGGTAAAAATACGACTCCATCAGTAGTTGCGTTTACAGACAAGGGTGATGTTCTAGTTGGTGATCCAGCAAAGCGTCAAGCAATCACAAATCCTGAGAAAACAATCTCTTCTATCAAGAGAATTATGGGTCTTATGATGAACGAAGAGAATGCTAAAGCAGCTCACGATAAAGTAACTTACAATATAGTAGACAAAGATGGTGCAGCATGTGTTGATGTAGCTGGAAAAATCTACACTCCACAAGAGATTTCTGCAAAAATTCTTGTTAAACTAAAAGAAGATGCTGAAGCTTACATTGGGTCAACTGTAACTGATGCTGTAATTACAGTTCCAGCTTACTTCAATGATGCACAGCGCAAGGCAACAAAAGATGCTGGTACTATTGCCGGTCTTAATGTTCTTCGTATTATCAATGAGCCAACTGCTTCTGCACTTGCTTATGGTTTAGAGTCAAAAGCTGAAGAGAATGTACTTGTTTATGACCTTGGTGGTGGTACATTTGATGTTACTGTTTTAGAGATTTCTGATGGTACATTCGAAGTTCTTTCAACTGATGGTAATGCATTCTTAGGTGGAGATGATTTTGATAATAAAATTGTTGACTTCTTAAACGCAGAGTTTAAAAACTCTCATGGCATTGAGCTTAAAAATGATAAAATGGCGCTTCAACGTCTAAAAGATTCTGCAGAAGCAGCTAAAAAAGAGTTAAGTGCAGCTACTGAAACTGAAATAAACTTACCATTTATCACAATGACAGAAGCTGGACCACAACACTTAGTTGTAAAACTTACTCGTGCTAAGTTTGAAGGTATGATTTCATCTCTTATCGATGAAACTATTGAGCACATCAAAACTGCTATGAAAGAGTCTGACTTAGATAATAATGAAATCAAAGAAATCATTATGGTTGGTGGATCTACTCGTGTTCCAGCGGCTCAGGAAGCTGTTTCTAAGTACTTTGGTGGTAAAGACTTAAACAAAGGTGTTAATCCTGATGAAGTTGTGGCCGCTGGTGCTGCTATCCAAGGTGGTGTTTTAAGAGGAGATGTTAAAGATGTTCTTTTACTAGATGTTACACCTCTTTCACTTGGAATTGAGACTCTTGGTGGTGTTATGACTAAGATTATTGAAAAAGGAACTACAATTCCTGTTAAAAAATCTCAAGTTTTCTCAACTGCTGAAGATAACCAACCAGCTGTTTCAATCAGCGTTGGTCAAGGTGAGCGTGAATTTGCTAAAGATAACAAATCATTAGGTTTATTTGAACTCGGTGACATCCCAGCAGCTCCAAGAGGTGTTCCACAAATCGAAGTAACTTTTGATATCGATGCAAATGGTATCTTAACTGTTAGCTCAACTGATAAAGGAACTGGTAAATCTCAATCAATCACAATCTCTGGATCATCTGGACTAAGTGAAGAAGAGATTAACAAAATGGTTCAAGATGCAGAAGAGAATAAAGCTGCTGATACAGAGCGTAAAGAGTTAGTAGAGCTTAAAAATCAAGCAGATGCACTAATCGTTCAAACTGAAAAATCAGTAACAGAAATGGGTGAAAAACTTGACGCTGAAGAGAAAGCTAAAATCGAAGCTGCTGTTACGGACTTAAAAGAGACACTTAAAGATGAGTCTGCTACTAAAGCACAAATCGAAGAAAAAGTAAAAGTACTAACAGAAGCTGCACATAAAATGGCAGAAGAGATGTACAAAAAAGAGCAAGACCCTGTTGCTGCAGAGGCTGATGCTAAGAAAAAGAAAGAAGATGAGGATGTTATAGACGCTGAGATAGAGTAAACTTACTCTATCTTTGTACTTCAAGACTACTTGCAGGTTTTCCTATATAGTAGCCTTGAGCATAATCAACATCCATCTCACTTATAACATCAAAAATTTCCTTTGAACTCACATATTCAAGTATAACCTTTGCTTTTATTTGTTTAGATACAGTAAGAATTGATTCTATGAGTGTTCTTGATTTTGTGTTAGTCAGTATAGATTCCACTAAAGAACCATCTATTTTTATATAGTCTATATCAAATTGAAAAATAGTATCATAGTTGGAGTATCCTACTCCAAAGTCATCTAAGGCGATTTTAGCACCATAAGAATGTATGGTTTTAAAAAAATGTCGCACTGCTGTTTTATTAATAATAGTTTCATGTTCAAGTAACTCAAAAGTACATCGTGAAGAAATCTCTTGATTTTTTTTCAATATTTCTATAATAAATGCCTTAGTATCATCATTTGAAATATCATCATAAGAAAGATTCACTGAAAAATCAAATGTTTTATCCTCAAAATATTCAAAACTTTTTTTAATCATTAGCTTTGTAACTTCAGGGTAAATATACATGGTTTTCAAAACGCTTAAAAATTCATTTGGATACATAAGTACTCCATCAATATCTTTAATGCGCATGAGCACTTCATATTTTGTAATTTTTGCAAGTTTAACATCCATAATTGGCTGAAAATAAGGTACTACTCTATTATCTAAAAATGCAATTTTTAATTTTTGAGATAAAGTTATCTCATTGGCATATTTTCTAAATGTTTTTTTATCAAGGTCACTCACATCTACAATAGTCCCCGTGTGAGATTTGGAAAGCATAAGACCATATTCACAATATTCTAAAATATGTTTAGAGATTTTAGAGGTACTTCCATAAAAAGAGAGGAAAATTTTCTCATTTCCAACATCAAATTCATAATTGTATAAAATATGTTTAAAATCTTCTATAACTTTTTCTTTATCTTCACTCAAAAATATAAGTGCAAACTCATCAGCATAAATTCTATATACATTAGCAACTTTCTCTATCTCACTCACAAGTTGAGAGACTGTAATTACAATTTTATCTCCTACTGTATGTCCATATAAAAGATTTATTTTTTTAAATTCTTTGATATTAAACATAAGGATAGAGTTATTAGGACTATCTACCTGAATATCATGTTTAAGCTGTAAATAATTTGCTTTACCACTCAAAGGATCTTGATAAATAGAAGTCAATCGTCTCTCAAAATATATATTTTTTATTGCATCACGTATCTGATACGAAACAGCTAAAATATCTGTATATAGAAGTAAGAAGTAAGCATAATCTTCTTTTTTATACATCCTTAATGCACTTTGAGCCATAGAATGTAAGTTGCTATGTTTGTTTATTAAAGCAGAATCTATATTTTCTCTTTCTTCCACTATCCATTTTCCAACAGTACATTTTGTAGGATCTAATTCAAGATACTGAGGAGTTCCTACAACTATATTAATAAAATTTTTCATCCAATTAAGATGTGCATTGATAAGTTCTTGCCTTGATTCTAAGACAGCAGATATCTTTTTCTTCACTTCAATTTCAATAATTACTTTATCATCTATAAGTTTTTTCTTTAAATATGCTTGTGCAATATTGTTTTTTATCTCATGCCTTGCTGCATTTTTTTTGCAATACCTAAAAAATTCATCAATATATTCATCTACTATCACATAAGGGACATAATTAGCATGTAGTTTATGAGCCATAATATGATATAAATCTTCATTGCTAGAATCAAGGAGCATCATTTCCCAATCTTTACAAGCACTGCTTCCTAAGAGCACATCCTGCCAAGCATTAAAATAGTTAGATTTTCGCATGGTATCAATGACAATCGCTATATCTATGCTCATAAATAACCTTATTTTTTTAATTGTATCATAAAAATGTTACAATTAGATATGAAAGAAAAACTAAAACACTATGCAAAAGAGATTCTATTTTTTATCATTGTGATGACTATTTTTGCTAATGCCATTAGTTTATACAAAAGTCAAAGTCTTAACAATTCACCGCTAAACATAGAAAAAGTTGCACTTTTAAATGCTCAACACTATGTTATTCCTAAAGATAAACCTATATTAATCCATATTTGGGCGACATGGTGTCCTACTTGTAAGTTAGAGGCTGGAAATATTCAAAGAATCTCAAAACAGTATGAAGTCCTCACTTTTGCAGTTAAATCAGGAAGTAACGAAGAGATACAAAGCTATATGAAAGAGCATGATTTGGACTTTAAAGTTGTGAACGACAGAGATGGAACTCTTGCTTCACAATTTAAAATCACAGGATTTCCAACAACCTTCATTTATGACAAAAATCACAATATTGTTTTTAGCGAAGTTGGTTATACAAGCACTTTTGGACTTTGGGTGAGAATGTGGTGGGCAGGTTTCAAATAAATTAAGGGACTTTAGCAATGCCCTCAAGAGCCATTACCGCCAAGTAAATCATATGACACATCTTTTCTTTTCTTTTCTTTGTGATTTGAGAGGAAAAACACTAAATCTTGAATATTTTTTTCACTAAGATTAATGATAAACTGCACCATCATTTCACGAGATTGCGTATTGACATTACCTTTTTTAAAATAGTGCAATTTTTTTTCAAGATACTCACTTTTTTTGTTTGCTAAAGCTGGATATTGGGTGCTTCCTTCAGCATCAGGTCCATGACAACTTGTACAAGCTTTTGAGAGATATATCATTTCCCCTCTGTTATAAGATAAATTATCTGCATTCAGGGTATTAAAAAACAGTAGTAAAAACAGTATAAATTTCATTTTTAGTCCTTTCATTGTATAATTAAGAAAGTGGACATAAATAACTTCATAGTAAATGAGAAAAGAAGCTATAAGATACAAGGCGAAAGTCCGCAGGAGCTACTAGTAGCTTCAAGGGCTTTTAACGAAATATATTATAGCTTATTTTCTCACCCGTAGGGCAACATTTAAAAGATTCATCTTCTGCGTTAAACTTCACTTAACGATGCCAGCATCGCCAAACAAAGTTTGCCTTAAATCTAAACCTTTTAAATGTTGTTTTCTATGAAGTTATTTATGTCCACTTACTTCTACTAAAAGTAGGTCCTTATTGCATAATTTTGAGTTTGAATATCCTTTTGTATTTTTACTACTATTACTTATTATTTGTATTTACAAATGTCCTGTAAGTATTAAGAAATTTATTTTTCCTCACACACATCTTTTTCTTAAATCAACTTCTTGGCTAAGCAAAGAACGACTTTTTTATACTCTTATATTCACTCTCCTAGTCACCGCCCTAGCCTCGCCCATCACTTATGATGAAAAAGCATCTTCTCACAGAAAGGGTCGTGATTTAGTTTTTGTTCTTGACACTAGTGGTTCTATGGCAGAGAGTGGCTTTAGTGAAGAAGAAAAAGGTAAAAGTAAATTTAATATTTTAAAAAATATTATTTCAAAATTTATCTCTCAACGACATAATGATAATGTCGGAGTAAGTGTTTTTGGTACCTTTGCCTTTTCCTCGGTACCTCTTACTTATGATATGAAAGCTGTAAAATTTTTACTTGATTTTTTAGAAGTTGGCATTGCAGGAGAAAGTACCGCTATTGGTGATGGAATCTATGATGCTCTTAAACTGCTAGAACATGGGGAAGCTAAAAGCAAAGTGATTATCCTAATAACAGATGGTTTTCACAACAGTGGTTCTATCTCCCCCAAAGATGCTACTAAACTTGCAAAATCTAAAAATGTAAAAGTATACTCTATAGGGATAGGCAAAGAAGGCTCTTATGATAAAAAACTTTTAAAACAGATAGCACAAGACTCTAATGCTAAAGTATTTGAAGCACATAATGCTACCGAGTTAGAAAATATTTATGATGAATTAGATTTACTTGAGCCAAGTAAGATTCGATCTGAGAATTATCTTAACAAACATATGCTTTATACCTTGCCTTTACTGCTTGCATCATTTTTATTTCTTTTTATACTACTTAAAAGAAAAGCGTCATGAGTTTTTTATATGCTTGGGTTTTATTTGCAATCCTTCCACTTATACTTTTGCATAAACAACATCGCGAAAATTTAAAAATAAATATTTTTGAAACAGAGATAAAGAGTAAAAAACGACAAATAAATTTTTTCTACTTATCACTTTTGTTTATCATTTTAGCTCTAGCTAGACCAGTGTTAGACAACTCTTATACAGATAAAAAGTTTGATGCACAGGATTATATAATTGCTCTTGATGCTTCTTTTTCTATGCAAGCTGACGATTTAAAACCCTCTCGTTATGAAGTAGCAAAATCAGCAATCAAGCATCTCTTACAAGAACATAGTAAGGATAGGTTTTCGACATTTATTTTCACTTCCAATGCTCTGCTTATCTCTCCACCTACAACAGATACTTCCATTAGTATGATAGCCCTAAACGCAATCAATCCAAAGTATATCTTAACAAAAAGCACAAGTCTTAAAGCACTTCTACAAACTATTGCTAAAACATCGCACAAAAAGAAAAAATTAATTATTTTTACTGATGGAGGTGATGAACACAAGGTCAATACTCTTGTAAATCTTTGTAAAAAGAACAATATAATTGTATATGGTGTTGCTGTAGCTTCAAAAAGAGGTGCAGCATTGAAACAAAACGGAGAACTAATAAAAGATCAGTATTCTGCTATTGTTATCTCCCGTATCAACCCACTCCTTAAAGATTTAGCATATATCAGTGGCGGTAAATATTATGCGATCACTTCCCAAGATATAAGTTTAGTCAATCAACTCTCTAGCGATATATCAAAAGATATAACTGAAAAAAAGACAATTCAAGTGCGTAGCTACCAAGAACTATTTTTTGTTCCTCTGCTTATTGCTATCTTTTTTTTCTTTTTTGCAGTTACAAAAATACACCAGCTATATATTTTTATTCCCTTAGTATTCTTGCCACAACCATCATATGCAGCAGTTCTGGATTTTTATTATTTAGATAATGCGCAAAGTGTTCTTAAACAAAAAAATTACCTCCAATCTATACAATATTATGAAAAAGTAACTCCGAGTGTAAAAACTTTTTATAATATTGCTACTTTATACTATAAAGCTGGACATTATAAAAAAGCACTACAGTATTTTACAATTATACAAACGCAAGACAAGTTTATTAAACAAAATATACTTTACGGTTTAGGGAACTGTGCTGTGAAGCTTAAACGCTATGATAGAGCTAAAAACTACTATTTACAAGCCTTAGCATTTGGTGAGGACAAAGATGCCCTCTATAACTTAAAACTACTTCAAAAATTGCAGTTAAAAACTGATGTAAATCTTATAGATATGTTACCACCAAAAAATGCAAAAACGAAAAAGAACTCTTCCAAATCAACTTCACAAGATAAAGATGAAAAAAAAGAAGGTGGCAGTCAAAAACATTCAAAACGTTCAGCTCAAAGTAAGAATGGGGTGGCTGGTACCCAGAAAAAAAGAGAAGAGAAGCAAAAAATTCTAAAAAAATCTCAATCAAAAAAAAGTAACTATAAGACAAGTTACAAATCATATGAACTTATAAATAAAGGATTTACAAATGAAAAAGAGCCTTGGTAGTATTTTCTTATTCCTCCTGTTCTCATCTGTACTTGTTGCTCAAACTTCATTAGCAGATTTTTCACTCACATCAAATAAATCAACTGCCTTAGTAAAAGAAGCAGTGAAAATAACTTTTGATGTAAAGCAAAAAAATCATACAAATGTAATGTTTTTCTTTTTAGAACCTCTTAGTAATGAGGATTATGAGATAAAGCTACTTAATAAAAAAACAATTCAAACCGCTTATCATGATTATGCTACAACTTTTACATACCTACTTTTTCCTCTTAAAGCAAAAAAAATTACTGTTTCTTTTGACTTTACTATTAAAATTGCAAGTGATAAAGCAGTAGCACAAGTGTATGAAGGTGGTCGGGACAATACAAAATGGATTGAAACAACTGATACTCACATAAAACTTAAACCTCTTAGTATTGATATACAAGAACCTCAACAAGCGGTAGACTTAGTAGGTGATTTTACTTTAACATCTAAACTTTCAAAATCTGAAATAACACAGTATGACTCTACAAATATTATTTATAAACTAAAGGGGCGAGGTTACAAAGATGCAAGCTTTAATATCTTAAAAGAGATACCAGAAGTAGATATATTTTCTCAAATGACTGATGCCTATTCTAAGGCTACTAAAAATGGTTATGTAATCAATCGAGATTATAATTATGCCTTAGTGGCAAAAAAAGATTTTGATATTCCTAGTGTTACTCTCCATGCTTATTCACCACGAAAACATAAATACTATACACTCAAAGCTGAAAAAAAGCATATAAAAGTTACACAAATAGAAACTGCAAGTCTACTTGATGATAAAGAGTACCCACAAACAAAAGAGATAGATTTTGAATTTTATAAAAATATATTGATTGCTATTCTTATATTTATAGGTGGATTTGTTACTGCTAAAATCAGTAACAAAATCAGTTACACAAAAAAAGATGCAAAATTTCAAGATATAAAAGATGCTTTATCTGCACAGGCTCTTATTTTACTTCTTTTACAAAAATATAAAAATAAAGACATTAAAAAATTTGTGGATGCATTAGAGTTGCTAGAGTATAAAAATGGTAAGTTGAGCCTTTTGGAGATAAAGACTCAAATACTAAAAGAGTTTAAGTAAAAAACTCTACAAAAACTTTATCAAGATATTTTTTACTTGACTCAGCTTTATCGATTTTCACATCAAAAATTTCTTTTGTTGATGGATATTTTTCAGAATATATTTTATATTGTTCACACTTTAAATCTATGTTATTTTTAAATTGTTCCATCACAAGTTTCATATCATCAGCATTGGCTATCCACTGCATAAACTTTTGGAACATTCTTTCTCTAACATCAAGAGCTATAGAGTCACCAACTTCTTCAGCCATACCTTTAACATCCCATCGTGAAAAATAGATACCACTTTTAACAGGAGGCATTATCTCTTTATACATAGCTACTAAATAATCAGGATAATCTTCACGGCTCTCTTCTGTTACACAACTTCCATCAGCACAATCACTGTTGAGCTTCTCTTGCATCTGCTCAAATTCACCTCTAAGTTCATTTAAATCTTTGATATCCATTATTCATCTCCTTTAGCTGCGTTTACTCTCTCAGACAAGTACTCAAAATCACTCATCATAAACTCTAATGCCAAATCAGCAATATCAAAATAAAACGCAGTTGCAGCTTCACTTTTAACATTAAGTAAAAACATTGGTGCCCATTGGAGTATATGATCTTTTAAAAAACCATATTGAATATGTGCTATTTCTAGTGCAACTTTCTCCTCTCCATCTTCAAGTGCTTTTAATTCTGACTCACAAAGTTTATACATAAACTCCATCTCTACACCTATATGATCTCCTGCCATAATCCGTGCTTTGTCTAGCTCTACACGAAACTCATAGGCATTATACATAACTTGAATTGGATTATCTCCACCTGTTTCCATCATTTGATCTTCTCTTGTATAAAATGATTCATAAGGGATTAGATGCAGTAAAAACAAGTTAGTAAAATCAACATTAATATACTTAGCAATCAAATCTTTTCTATCCATCTCTTCACGGCGTTTCCATGTTTGAAATGTAGGGAAAAAAGAGAGCATATTTTCATCTTCTTCTATTGACTTTAATAACTCTTCGTCTACTTCACTCATCAGTAGTCTTGATGTGAGTGCATATAAATTTATACGCGAAATTTGTTGTTGTCTTAAATCATCATTCATTGATTTTGTGCCTTAGGGGAAATTAATTATTGGAAGTATAGTAAAGCAGCACTTGAGGTGTGCTTTACTAAAAAAATTAAACGTCTTTAATCTCTACTGCATAAGCTTTGTTAGACAAAGGTACCGCAGGACGCTTAATATGTTGTGGACGACGAAGTGTATCGCCTGCCTCTAATGGACGAGTCAATTGATCTCTCCAAGCTTGATAAGTTTTAAAGTTGTTCTCATAATTTACACTAATATCACCAATTTTATCATCAGCTTTAGCTTTTTCTATGATAACTTTTTGGTGCCAAGCATGATTACCTGCAATTGGATCAGCATGAGTTGGAGCCACAGCATTTTGCCATGAACCACTAAGACCATCCCACCAAATATTATCTAAATCTTTATTGTACTCTGTAAATTGCCAAAGGTTATGACCAGCATGACGCTTTTGAATCCCTTTAAGTGGCTTTAATGTACCAGTTTTACCATCATTTGTCATCTCATAAAGAGGAGCACCTAGACCCATTACACCGAGTCTATGCTCAAAACCTGGAATCTCTACAGAATCTTTTAGTTTCCAACGACCAGCGTGGTGAGAACAAGCTAAAACACCTGGACGAGTTGCTTCAGTTGGCACTGCCATAGCTACAAAATAACCAGAATCAAGACCAGAAACAGTATCTGTAATATTTACACGAATTGCATCACCGCGTTTAATACCAAGTTTTTCTGCATCTGTTGTATAAATCCAAACTGGATTATGGTTTTGTGAAATCTCCATAAGATGCTTTGAATTCACAGAACGAGTGTGAATATTATACGGTAATCTATATACTGTATTTAATGCAAACTCATTGTCTCCTTTCATCATACTATGGTGCACTTGAGTAACAATATGCTCCATTTTTTTGTATTCACCCGGATTACGAGGGTAGATAGGAATAGCATACTCTGGCCACTTCCACTCAGCAAACCACTCAGAGAAGAACTCTAGTTTTTTACTTAGTGTATGAAAACCAGTATGAAGCTTACCATTGATATCAATACCAATAGAGTGTTCTCTACCATCATGTTCTATCCATAAAGTACCAAACTTATCTTTTCTAACTTCATCTTTATGATGTTTTTTACCATGTGCAACATAGTGTGTACCATCAAATTCTAGTTCCTCTTCTTGAGGCTTATAGATATCAGTCTTTTCAGTCCAAGCACCATGATCTCTCATATAACTGTAAACAGGAAATTCTTCATCTTTGTAAAGCTTATCAGCAGCATCTTTAAGTTTTGGTAGAAGACTCATAGCAGCATCAAAATACTCAGGTACAGTAACTGCACGAGAAGGATCTTTTTTACTTGCCCAGAATTTTCTAATACCTAAAGAACCATCTTTATCTACATGGTGCACCATAAGGTTTGGCCAGAACTCTGACTCTTCCCAAACTTCACCAAGACCATACTTCATGTGTGCTTCAAGAGTTGCACGAGAAGGATCTTTTGCTTTCCAACCCATTTTCTCAGCTGCAACACGAAGAACCGCTTGACGGAACTCTATACGTTGTTCTGGTTTAGATGGTGTTGATTGTTGATCATTTCTCTCACCTGCAAGTCCTACAGGAAGTAAATAATCACAATACCAGTTTGTTTCACTCCATGTTGGAGAAAGGTTAAATGATAACTCTATCTTAGTCTCATCACGAAGTGCTTCAATCCATCTAAAACCATCTGGGTTAATCCAAACAGGGTTATACATACGAGGCATCCAAACAGCAAGCTTAGTAGGAACATTAAGCCCTTTTGCTTTCCATTTTTCTTGCCACTCTGTATCCATAAGAAGGTGAGGTAAAATCATACTCATTTCAAAAGAAGAGAGTGGATATTCTGGTGGCCAAGCAAGCTCATTCCAAACATCAACTTTTGGAGGTCTCTCGCCTGCAACAGTAGCTTTATCACCTTTACCACCGACAGAAATCTCATGCCAGTGGTGGAAAGATGTACCACCAACATCACCACGAAGTGCTCCACGAAGTGCTAAAGAAAGGAACCCAGCACGAGTAATCATCCAACCACCACGGTTAGCAATTGGACCTGCACGCCATAGGTAAGTAGCAATTTTATCGCCTGCATTTATATACATTTCAAAAAGTTGGTCAAGCTTATCGCCCATGCCTTCTAATTTACACTCTGTAAGTGTATACTCTTTTGTATAAGGAGCATACAACTCTTTCATTAACGAAATAAAGTCTTCATAAGAGTCTCCAGCAGGCATTTTAGAAATATATCCATAGCCAACCATCTTTTTAAGATACTCTTTGTTGTCCATCAAACGATCCCAGTTTACCCATTCTTTTACAAATTCATGAGCAACTAAATCATTTCCATTGATGTCTTTTTCGTGTAAAACACGATTTGCTAAGTAAAGATACAGAGCTGTTTCAGTTCCTGGCCAGCATGGAATCCATAAGTCAGACATACCAGCTGAGTTAGACATACGAGGGTCAAGTGTTACCATCTTTGCACCGCGTTTACGTGCTTCAGCAATCAAACCAGCTGATTGTTGGAAGTAGTGTCCTGCATCAGCAGCATGAGATGATTGTAAGAAAATAAGTTCAGCATTACCCCAATCTGGAGAGTTTCTGTCATCATTTGCCCATTGAATCGTACCTTCACGAGCACCTGCTGAACAGATGTTTGTATGTGAATTATATCCATCAATACCCATAGCATGTGGTACACGATGTCCAAAACCATTTTCATTTGGACGACCAACATGATACATGATTGACTTTTTAGACATTTCATCGCCCACTTTAAGAGTGTCGTGCATTTTCTTACCGATTTCAGCCATAGCTTCATCCCAAGTTGTACGAACCCATTTACCTTCTCCACGCTTAGAACCTGGAGCACGCTTAAGTGGGAATGGTATACGATCTGGATCGTACATTTGTGAAGTTACTGCATAACCTTTCGCACAGTTTCTACCGCGAGAACCAGTATGAAGAGGATTACCCATATACTTTTTAACAGTCATTGAGTCTTTATCAACCCATGCAGTAAGCCCACAACCAGCTTCACAGTTTGAACAAACTGTTGGGACAAGCATGTAGTTATTAACTTTTATACCATCTTCATTATCTTTGCTACGCACACCATGTCGTGATATTCCACCACGCTTCCAATCATCACCATCAAGCTCTTGGAAATTATCCCATTCTGAATGATCAGGATAAAAAGAGAGTGTATCAGGTGTGTCTGTAAACTTAGAGTTCGTTACAGATTCTGCAACAGCATCAGTTGCAAATACACCCTTAGCTATAGCAACACCAGCAACACTAAATGCTGCACCTTTTAAAAATGTTCTTCTACTTTGTAAATACATTTATACTTTCTCCTTAACTTAACGGTAATAATTGTGGAATAACGAGCCATACATGCTTCACTATCCATAAACCTGCGATTGCTAAAATAGCTGCAAGACTTAAAATACTACTACTGTTACTTATTCTACTTAATGCAACAAGTAGCATTGGTAAAATAAATGCTGTCCACTGTCCAATCCAGAACATAGTTGCATACTCACCATTACCTTTTACATATTGTAACACAGCAGCAACTTCTTCTGCTTTCATCGCACCAAAAATATACTCTGACATATAGATGATAAATGCCATTAATGCACTTAAACCTAAAATAGCACCAAAGAAATTTTTTGTTTCGTCACTTAACTTAGAACCACCAAGTAAAATCATCGCTGCTGAACCAGTTAAGGTTGCTGCGAGTATCATTTGTGCTGACTCAGTTGGCATCTGCCATAGTTCTCTTGCAGTTGCTTCTGCCATAATACCAGCAGTATAAAGCGTTACAGGAATTGCTAAAAGTGTTACCCAAAACAAGATTTTATCAAAAGTTTTTTCATCTTTTTTCGTAATCATGAGGAAAATCATTAAGAATTCTAAGCCAACAAATAGTGTTGCCATCCATGCACCGACTGTAATTGCAGAAGTCCAATGAGGGTAAACAAAAATATGCCACATTCTCCACATTTGGTGTAAATCTAACCATGTGAATAGTAAAAATATATTCATAAATACAAAAGAAACAATGAGAGTTGGTGTTCTTAAACTATCCATCTCATTTGCATTTTTCTTAAGAAGCAAAAAGAGCATAAATACTAAACCAGTACCAATACTTTTTGCCCACATATTCATCGTAACATACCAACCCCAAAAAATATCTGGTAAAGGTACATCTAAAGTTACTACAGCGTTTGTAGCTGCTAAAGTTTCATGTATCATTAGTGGTGTCCTCCTAATGGAAGTTTAGTGATTTTATTAAATAAACTATACCCTTCTTCTCTTTTTGATGCTAGAGGATTCAAGTGAGTTTGAGATGCTCCTACATAATAATGATGAGGATTTGTTCCCTTCTCAGGTTTACGAACTTGAACATCAGTGTTTTGCTGAATATATTTTGATATATTTGAAGCAGGATCTTCTAAATCACCAAAAATATTTGCTTCAACAGGACAAGCAACAACACATGCTGGCATCATTGATGATGCAATACGGTGTGCACAATAAGTACATTTATCAGCAGTTTGCGTTTCAGGGTCTATATAGATTGCTCCATAAGGACAAGCCATAACACAACCAGCACAACCAATACATCTCTCTTTATCAATATTTACAATTCCATTCTCTAAATAATGAAGTGCAGATACTGGACAAATTCTCTCACATGGAGCATTTTCACAGTGATTACATCTTAAAGGTGTAAAAGTTCTCTTCGTTTCTGGGAAAGTTCCTACATCAACATACTTAACACGTAATCTCCATGTACTGAGTGGTACTTCATTCTCCACTTTACATGCGATCTCACAACCTTTACAGCCCATACATAGGTGTAAATCAACTAGGAAACCTAATTGCATATATTCTCCTTTGGCCAAGATAATGGCTTTTTTTAAGATTTATAACTCTAATTTATTTTAATTAAAAGAAACCCTTATGCGTAGACATAGAGCTTTTTTTACTATAAACATATTATCTAACAATACTTAAAAGGGTAATAAAATAGATGCTTTTATTGAGGATATTTTTATTTATGTGTAAATATGGAAAACACCATGATTTAGGAATTAATATTCATTTAAAGGATTGATTTTTAGTAAAATTTCATCTCTATTTTTAAAGTCAATATGTACTAAGAACATCTCATTTTCTTTAGACTGATAAAGTCTGAAACTGTTTACTTCTCCAATATAATCAATGTCAAACTCACTATCACTTGCTAATTCATACTCTGTAAACTTTTTTAAGGACTCAAGTCTATATAACTTTTTATTTTTTACCATGTAGCTTATGTAAGGGTTAAACCTTCTGTGAAGAGAGTGCGTACTTTGTAAAACAACAAAATCTTCATTTTTTTCTCTATTAGTGATTATCGTTGAGTGATATAAAGCAGTTAAAAAATCTAAATAAATAACTTTTTTTATCTCTTGTCTCTTTAGTAGTCTACTTGTTTCTTGTTTTAGATTACTATTTGAAATATTTAAGTTTGCATAGCTTTTATATAAAAACAACATCATAATAGACAATATTGTGATGGATATCATCATCTCTATTAAGGTAAACGCAGGTCTGTTTAACTTCATTTGATTCGTAACCTCATTACCCCACTTGAATCATCTTTGGCTTTTAGTACACTCTTTCCTATTTCTAAAACTAATCCAGAGCCATTACTTCCCTCTGTATCATTCATATCTTCACTTAAATCTATGGACTCTAACTCTTGATAAACGATTGCAACTTTTGTTTGCTTTAATGCTCTTCTCAAGTCATTTTCAAGTTCAAAATCTCTTGTTAAATCATCAAGATATATATTTTTATTTTCAAATCCATAATCTTTATTACCAATTAATAGGGATATATATTGATTTGTGTTGAGATGTTTTTTTGTGATGCCAAAAATATGTGTATTGTTAGCATTCATTTGTAGCAAAGCCATAATGACAACTGAAATAATCATAACAGAAACCATCACTTCTATCAGAGTAAAAGCTCTCCTTGCTTGTAACATTTACAGACCAATACGAATGGCTTCATCAAGTGATGTCTCACCATTAATAAGCATCTGTGAGAGTTGGTACGAAATTGTTTTAAGTCCATCTTTTTCTAAAACTGTATTTATACTATGCTCATCTGTTGTTGTTTTTAGTAAATCTTTTAGACTATCATTCATAACCAATAGTTCACCGATAGAACGTCGACCCACGTACCCACTATATCGACACACTTTACATCCACAAGCTTTATAAATTTTAGCATCGGCTTGAAGATTGTAATCATGAGTAAATTCTTTTGCTATAGTATCTTCCTCTTTACAATCTTCACATAAAATACGAACGAGTCTCTGTGCCAAGATACCCAGTAGTGAAGAAGATATCAAAAATGGCTCTATCCCCATATCTGCCAATCTTGAGATGGTTGCTGCTGCTGAATTTGTATGTAGAGTTGAAAAGACTAAGTGACCAGTTAAAGCTGCTCTAATAGCTATGCCTGCTGTCTCTTCATCACGAATTTCACCTATCATAATAACATCTGGATCCTGACGTAAAATAGAACGAAGAGCAGAAGCGAAAGTCAACCCTGCTTTTTCATTTACCTGAATCTGTGAAATATTATCAGATTTGTATTCCACAGGATCTTCAACAGTCAAAAGATTTTTTTCTGGCGTTTCTACCTCTCGTAAAAAAGAATGAAGTGATGTCGTTTTACCACTCCCTGTAGGTCCAGTTACTAGGATAATGCCATGAGAAGAACGCAGTAATTTTTTCACATCATCTATCAGAGATTCATGAAATCCAAGTTCTGTTATTTGTGGAATTTGAGAACTCTGCATCAAAAGTCTCATGACAACTCTTTCCCCATAAAAAGTAGGTAAAACAGAAACACGCACATCTAGCGTTTCACCTGCTATCTTTATCTGTGTTCGTCCATCTTGGGGTATCCGCTTTTCAGAGATATCAAGATTTGAGATGACTTTTATACGACTCACTATAAGATTAACGATTTTTTTATCTAGATCGGCATTTTTAACAAGCATCCCATCTATACGAAAACGGACTTCACCTCTTTTTTCTTGAACTTCTATGTGAATATCTGAAGCTTTCTTTTTAACAGCCTGATAAAAAAGAGCATTTACAAATTTGATAATAGGTGCGGACTCTTCACTTGTTAAAATATCAGAAGATGTTCTAAGAAAATCAGTTAAGGAGATATCTTCTGTATCGTCCTCTTCTCCATCTTCTTGCATACTCTCCATAGTCTTATCTGTTCTAAGTTCTAAGAAGCGATTATAAAGCCTATCATAAGAGTCTTCATCAAGCATCTGCATAGGATACTTTGTTTGTAGTTTTGTATAATAATTACTAGCCTCTACTAAATACTTCTCACATATAAATGCACAAACTTCAGAATCTATCTCACTAAAAAGAAGATAATTTTTGACATTTAAATCTGTATTTAACTCATCTGGCTCATAAACCTCTAGTCTTAAATCATGAAGAGGTTCTAGTGTAAGCATTAAAGTATACCTTTAAATGGATCATCACTTTTTTCTTTTTGCTCTTTTGTTTCTTCTTTTTTCTTTTTTAACGCTTCATAAGCCCTAATGTTATACTCTTTTTGTAGTTTAGCTAAGACTCCTAAATCTCTTTGCAACTTAGACAACTCTTCACTTTTATCAATAACATAAGGGGTCAATATCACTACTAAATTATCTTCTGTTTTCGTTTTAGCAGTAGATGAAAAAAGATATTCACCAATTAATGGAATATCTCCAAGTAGTGGTACTTTACTAGTGGAGTCTCGCTCAGTTGTTTTTACAAGACCGCCTATAATAATACTCTCTCCATGTCTTAGTATTGCCTGTGTTTTTACTTCTTCTTTTGAAGTAACAGGTTGTCCTGTTGCATTTTTACTTCCATCATCTAAAACATTTTCTAGTATAACCTCTACTTCAAGTGTTACTTTATCTTTAGACGATACACGCGGCTTAATCTTCAGTGTTAAACCAACATCTTCACGCTTAAAACTGCTTGTTAACCCTGAACCAAGATTTGCATTTGAAACTGTTCCTGTCGAGATAGATATGGTTTGACCTACATAGATAGAAGATTCTTTATTATTTACACAAAGGATAGAAGGATTTGAGATAGATTTTGCTGCTCCATTTATTTGTAAAAAATTAACTGTTGCACCAAGAGCAAACGCAGTACCTGCTCCAGAACCGATATCTCCAAGAGCTGTAGTAACAGCTGCTGTAGCAGCCGCTGTTAAACTATCTGAACCAAAATTTGCACTCATGGCATAGAGTCCAGAGGCAGAAACATCCCCACCTGAAAAACCATACTGCACCCCTAAATCTGAGCTATTATTTTGGTTAATCTCTATGATTCTAGCTTGGACATAAACCTGATACTTTTCTTTATCCAACATATCTATAATCTTTTTGATTCCTTTTACAATAATAGGCTCACCAATAACAATAATAGAATTTATCTCTTCATTGGAAGATATATTTGGCTTCATTGCAGGATTTGCAAAAAGTTGCTTATCTATGATGGCTTGTAAACTCGCAAGAACAGATTTAGAATCAGAATTTTTCAATTCAAATATTTCAACCTTTTTGTTTACTTTTGATTCTACATCTAACTTCACAATCAAAGCTTCAATTTTTGCAACATTTCTTCTCTCTCCGACTATAATAATGCCATTAATATTATCATCAAGTATTATTTTAACAGTCTGAGAAGCTACTTTTTGGTTAAAGATAGATTTTGCTATATCTACTAAACGTAACTGTAATTTTTTTGCTTCTGTTTTTTTGACATAAACTATTTTTACAATCGCTTTATTATTTCTCGCGATGCTATTAATAACTTTTTTAATAGTCTCAATATTTTTTGGATAATCAGTAATTAGAAGAGTATTACTCTCTTTCATAGTCATTAATTTTGCTGTTTTAGAGATAAGATAACGGATTTTTGCAGCCACTACATCTACATTTTCACCTCTTACTTTCATGGATTGTGTAACCATCAAAGATCCATAAAGTTTTCGACCACTTCTTACAACTTTCGCATTATGTTTAGCTGCCTCAGTTGAACGAACTATCTGGTAAATCGAACCATCTTCCATCAAAGTGAAACCTTTTGATTCTAAAACAGAAACTAAAATACCAATCAACTCATCATCATAAATCGGTGCCGTTGATACGAAATCAACCGTTCCATTTATTTTATTGTTTACAAGTATATTTTTATGTGTGATTTTAGAAATTAATTTTATAAAATCATCAATAGCTAAATTTGAAAAATTAACATTCACTTGTTTTCGACTATTTTTTAGCTTATGTTTACTCTTTTTTTTAATCTTTTTTTGTTTTGCTTTTTTAGGTATAAATAAAGACTTGATTTTAGCTACATCATCTTTATCTTGTTTGTATAAATAGGCAGTAGAATATTTCTTTTTTATCTCTTTTAAAACATTATAAGCTACTTTCTCACTATATAAAGGCTCTATATTTACTTGATAATATTGATCTAGTTTTTTTATTTTAAAAGAAAATTTATACTGTTTTTGTAGAGATAAAATATTTTGATTAGTTTTGAACTTATTTTCAAGTGTTTCTAAAGCTGTGCCGGCATTCTTTTGTGTGGAATATGTCCCGATTATTACATTGTAAACATCCGAAGCACTCACTATTGAGAAAAATAATACTAATGTCGTTAAGACTTTAAAAATTTGTTTCATGAGATAACATTCCTCTTTTAAATTTTATTATGAACATACATTATACTAAAATAAACATAACTTTATTATTTTAATGAATTTCATATATAAATTCCTTCTCTTTATTATTTCTTAATACTACTAACTCTATTGTATGCAGTTTGTCCATACTTTTGTATAAATCTATTGCATTTTTATAAGATTTCAGATCATTATTATTTGCTCGTATCATGATATCACCTTTTTTGAGTCCTAAAGCATCCATTTTTGAGTTCTTTCTTATGTTGGTAATCTTAAAACCCTGTTTGTTTTTCATCTGCACTATTGAAATGTCTTTCCATATTTTATCTGGATTCTTAGCATAGTATTTGATATCTTCTCTTGATACTTTTGCTTCTTCTTGTACACCATCTACCGCCTGAACAAAATTATTCATTTTATTCATATTTTTACTCTCTTCTTGCATACTCAAAACATACTCTTTGTCTGCTTTTATAAAAATAACACTAGTTGTTAAAATAGTTTTTAAAACGTAGCCTGAATATTCTTCTCCAACAGAGACAATTGTGGTATTTTTTGGTGAAGATTGCAGAGCGATGATAGCAAATCCTTTACTACCCACACCATATAAACCTTTAAGTATCATATTTGTAATATTCATTCCATTATTACTTGATTGATGTATCTTTCTCGCTACTTGCTTAACTTGTTTATCGCTTATAAGCATATTTTTAAACTCTACTCGTTGATATTTTGGCTTATAATTTTTTTGTACAACTGCATTTACTCCATCACTTGGCAAAAACCATAAGGCAAATAGAGAGATACTTTTAGCTACAATCAAGAGTATAAAAAGTTTAGTTACTACACTAAGCAAATAGGGATTAGAAATTTTTTGCATATTCATACTCCCCATTGTTGTTTTTCTTTAGTTTACGCATACTATTTACATACTGTTTTTGCATCAAAGAAGATGGTTTTAGTAAAATGGTGATATTTCTATCTTTTATATGCAACATTGCATCTGCTTCGCCAAATGCACCTTTAGAGTGCATATAAATCGTTAAAGGATTTAAAATTGTATATTTCACTTCTAGCGTATTTACGTGCAGGGGAACAAAAGCAGATGCCATAGAAGAGAGATTTACATCATGCAAAGTTATCGTGTTATAGAGTACAAAAAGCCCAATATCAGCCTTTGAGATGGTAGCAACATCAACAGAAGCATAAGAAAGTACTGCGTTTTGCAACTCAAGGGAGAACATCTCTTCTTGGGTTGTTTCATCTGAAATCACAACTTTTTGCTTTTGCAACTCTTGTTCTGCAAAATAGTAGAGATTTGATTTTGGCATAAAGTAGACCACTGCCAAGATAAAAAAGAGTATATAGGCTAAGATTTTAAATACTCTTACCATTTTATCTTCAACTTTAAAGATGCTTTCTCTTTGCTTATGCGTTTTATTTTCAGCAGTGTTATTCTATAAGAACCATTAAGTATTTTACCCATAAAATAATTGAGTTGGCGAAGTGTTATTGCCTCAGCACTTAACACTACCCCTTTGGCATTAAACTTTTTTTCTATATTTGCAGATTTTAATACTCGCTGATGAAGCACTCTATTGAGTGATTTTTTCACTCCTATTTTATCCGCGTAAACTGCTTTTAATCCTTGCAGTTTTGTAGCGATTTGAACTGTTTCTCTATAAGCTTTTTTTTCATTTTTCAAGGTATCTTTGAGCGTTGAAAGCTTTAGAGTAAAAAAGAGTAAAAACACAATAAGTAAAACACCTATGTGAAGAGGGTTTATTCTTTTCATAGTTCAATCTCCACATACAGTATCGTCGACTCTAAGCTTGATTTGAATTTTATATTTTTTGATTTCAAATCATTAAATATAGTAGATTTTACTCCATCACTTATTGGCTCAAATGCCACTTTTATTGTTTTTCCTCTCAAAGACAAATCTAAAATTTTAGTATCATTTTTAAGTGGTATATTTAAAATATTTACCATTCTTTTTCGTACTGTTTTCTGTATTTTATCTGTCTGCTGGTATTCTTTAAGCATTGATTTGTTTTGAAACATAGTTGCTTTTAATCCAGCTTTTGCAAATACTTTCTCTTTTAAAGATTCTACTTTAGAAATTTTTTCTAAGGTAATAAAATACTCACTCGCTATAAGAATCAAGAATATGACTGCTACACTCGCTAAAGCATATAAACTTTTTTCATTGACAAGATGGGAGAATTGTTTTAATGCAATGCTATTTTTAGATAAAACAATCTTATCTAAAGTTCTAAAGAGTTTTGTATGTGATGTGGTCCAAGCCGAAGGAACAAGAAGCAAAATATCATCTTTTTTATATAAACTCTGCGTTTCATCTATCTGTATTGCACCGTGGATATCAAATATTTCGCGCTGTGAAAAATAGATATTATGTACTTGAGCCGTTGTTATGCCTTTGTTATGTAAGGTATCTAAAATGAGTTTATCTTCATAAGCAAAAATATAAAATTCTTCACCACTTTTGTAAGCACTATAACTATAATTTCCATGTGGTAAAATATCTTCAAAAAGTGAAGGAAGTAAGGCTTTTACATCTCGAAGATATTTGACAGGTAGAGATACTTTTTTTACCCAGTATAAAGATGGAGATAAAATTACATTAACATGCTCACTTGTTTCAAAAGAAGAAGAGTTTATATCTAAAAATATTGTATCTATCTGCTTATTAAACTTCGAAAACAAAATTAGACCCCTTCTTTGTTTTTATATTATACTCAAATCTCACAAATGCTCTTTCACCATTTTTATCAATATTTATACTCACATCTAATATCGGACTAAAGTACGTCGTACTAAAATAAGAAAGAGCCACTATCTCTTTCTCATCTAAGGATAGGTCCTCTACACTTTGATAAGTTCCAGAACCTGCGTTTAATGTAATTGCTCTATCTTCATCACATCCTATCATTAACTCCCAGACTAAAGGTGTTGCATAGTTTAAATCAATCGTACTATTTTTATCATTATTTGTGTAAAAAAGTTCACTAAAATCAAGATTGTTTAAACTCTCTTCATGATATTTTATTCTGTATATCTTATTAATCTTTTCAAGATGTTTATCAGAAGTGATATAATCTCTAAAAAGATAAGGATGTTCAACAAAAATATCACTATTATACACATTATCTTCTTTTATACCATTTATACTGTCACTAATCATATTGGCATACTCTGAATTTATTACTTTACTCACCAAAAAATCTTGCAAAAGATTTATCTTTTGGGGAGAGTCAAAAGTATTGGGATTTATCTTTGCTCTTGCACTTTTCATCTCTATCATAACTCTTACATCTTGATTCTCAAAAGGAAGAAGAGAAGACTCAGCTAAAAACAGAGCTAAAGCATCACTGTCAGTAACCTCGTTTAGTTCTGAGGAAGTTTTTAAAATGTTTACAAAATCATCTACAACTGTTGTGACTTGAAACATAAAGTTTTCATCATTAAGTGCTTGCGTACTCTGTTTCATATACTTCAAACTCACACCCAAACTCACTGTAATAAGCATAATAAAAACAAGAGTTAAAAGAAGTGCTATGGCTGGTTTTGACTTGAGATTTGACATTTTAGTTAATACTCATAGAAAAGATAGGAAGTAACATAGCAGCCACGATGAAGCCTATACTTGCTCCTACAAACAACATTAAAGCTGGTTCAAGAAGTGTCAGCAGTGTTCTTATCTTATCTCGATTTTCTTCAAAATAGAGTTCAGACATATTTGCTAGTACATTCGCAACTTCGGAAGTCTCTTCTCCTAGAGCAATTGACTGCACAAAAGCATAGTCTATCTTTGTCTGTGATGCATTTAAGGCTTTTGAAAGTAGTTTTCCCTCAACTACTTTTTTAGCAGCATCAACAAATAGTTTTTTTAAAACAAGATTGTTTAAAATATTGGCACTCAGATTGACTGTTTGCACAAAAGGAACGCCTGAACGCGTTAAAAGTGCAGCAATATAAGAAAATCTTGCCAACTCACTTTTTTGTGTTATCTCACCAAACAGCGGAAGTTTTAAAATAAGTTTATGCACTCCGTATGCAAATGCATAGCTATTTTTCATCAAAAGTGAAAATATAACTACAAAAGCTAAGATAACTCCAAAAATAATTTTAAAATTATGATTAAAAAAATCACCCATGGCTATCACTACTATGGTCGGTGTTGGCAAGGTTTGATGCATGTTTTCAAAGATACCTGTTATCTGAGGTACAACAAAAGAGAGCATAAAAGATATCATAAGCAGAGAAACAATAATCATAAAAGATGGATACGCAAAAGCAGACTTTATCTCTTTGTTTATCCTATCTTGTTCTTTTAAAAAACGCGATAACTCCATCAAAACTTCATCAAGAAGTCCACCATTTTCACTCACTTTGATAGAGTGCTTAAAAAACTCTGGTAAGATAACAACGCTTTGCAACTCTAAAGCAGAATAAAAATCTTTTCCTTCATCAAGATAAGTACTCACAGTTGTCAAAAATAGTTTTAATTTTTTGTTTTTATCATAATGAGATTGGATGATTTTAAGAGCAGAAACTATGGTAATACCTGAGCGGATATACATGGAGAGTTCACGCGAAAGTGAAGAGAGTTCTTTAGATGATATTTTATACTTTCTACTAAACTCTAACTTATCAAACAATGAGGGCAAATCTTCTTCTATGTTTTTATAGATAATTTTTTGCGCTTTTAATTTACTTTTTGCTTGATCTAAGCTAAGTGCTTCTACTTTATCACTTACATTTTTTCCCTCACTATTAATGCCTTTATATTTAAAAATCATCGCATTACTTTTTGGGCAAGTTCATCTCTAGCATTGCTTGCATCTGATAAAGAGCTATACACTTTTGTTGAGTCAAAATAGGAGCTATAATCATAAAATTTATTTTTAGATTCCATCAGCACCTGCTCCCCAATTCCTTCTTTATCTATCGTGTAAGAAAAACAGACATTTTCCTCTACACCTTCTTTGTTAAAATAGACATCTTGTTCTTTAGCCGTATACCCATACGAAAAATCATATCTATATACTCTCACATCACTATCTTTAAATAACGCATCAAGTGTTCTTGTTTTTACACCGTCTATATAAACATCACAAGCTGAACAATCATCAAGACATAAAAGCTGAACACTTTTCTCATGGTGTTGACTTTGCAAATATGTTTTGAGATTAGTTAGAGTAATTTTACCATTATCTTTACTTAATCTTGTCAGGTTACTACTTGCAAGATTATACACAACGCCCATTATTACTATCACTATCATCAACTCTATAAGAGTAAACGCAGCTCTCTTCAAAGGTTATTTACAACCACTCATTTTGATATCAGCAGCTTCATTCTCACCACCTTCTTTTTTATCAGCACCCAAAGATATGAGTTCAATATGCCCACCATCATTGAGATAAATAAACTCACGCCCCCATGAATCTTTTGGTATTTTAGCATCTTTGAAGTAACCACTTGGCGAATAGTTACTATATAGTTCAGGATCAGGATTTTTTGCTAAAGCTTCTAACCCTTCACTTGTTGATGGGTAAACACTATTGTTCACTTTAAACATATCAAGAGAACCATTATAAATGCTCTTCATCTGCACACACACAAGCTTGCGTTTAGCCTCTTCACCCTTACCAGTAAGACTTGGCATAACCATAGCTGCTAAAAGTCCTAAGATGACGATAACTATCATCAACTCTATAAGTGTAAATGCACCTCTTTTTGTTTTTTGCATCGAAAGCACCTTTGTTTGTTTTGATAGTTTATTATAGTGAAAAAAATGAAAGTTTACTAATATTTGTTTTAGTTCCCAAGTTTTACTTGGGAACTATGTTGTTTTTAGTATATACACTCCCAAGCATGGGAGAAAGTTCGAATTACCATTTTTTATTATGACAGTCATAACAACTCACGACATCGCCTGTTTGGTAAGTTTTATCCTTTAAAGCTCTCGCACTGAAGGTTTTAGATAAAACTGAACCTCTGTAATCTGCACCATGGCAAGATATACATTGTGCAGAATTTTTCTCTGCTACATTTTGGTGTGAACTTACCCAGCCTTCACCAATACTATGCATTCCATGTGGTCCACCTGTTGTTGTGTTTGGCATAGTTGTATGACATGATGTACACTCAGATATAGTACCTGCATGCCCTTGCACAAGTAAACTTTGTAAGTTGTCTTCTGCTTGTCTACTTGGAAATATTGCGTGTGTAGAACCATGACATGATTCACAAGCTAAATCTCCATGACCTTTACTAAATCTATATACACTTGTTCCCGGATTTGGAGTATTTGGATTTGTTGCAAATTGTGTATCAAGTGCATTTCGTAAAGTTCCGTTTACTAAAGCTGATGTATGTCTATTTCCATTTTCATGACAGGCTTGACAGTTTGGTACACTTGTCCACTCGGTACGAGTTGAACTACCAACATCACTAAGATTACCATGACAACTTTGACACTGCATTGTTTGGTTGCCACTTGCATCTACTGCATCACCCATAGCACCTCTCAAACATTTTGTTGCAGCACCTGGATGACAAGCATAACATGATGTTCTATTTGCTGAACTATCTAACTTTAAACCATTAACTGGGTCTAAAACATCTGCATGTTTGGAGTGTATCGCTTGTGTAAATGAACTGATGCCATTTGTTCCTTGACCTGTTGCTCCCAAAGAGATATCTCTGTGACATGATGCACATAAAACTGGAGTTCCTGCTTTTACAGTGTCATATAAACTTGTTTGATAATGAAAACCTCTTAATGCTAAAGCATCTAAATCTGTTTGACTAATAGGATGATCTTCATCATGTAATTTCAAGATATTGAGTTTAAAATCAATCACTGTACTTTGTTTGTTAAATTCCCAACCAGCAGTAGGTTTAGCATCACCAGCAGGTCCAGTTGAAGTTGTACTTGCATGACATCTTGCACAATCCATCTCATCACTAATAGGAAGAACAACTTCTGCAGTTGCTAAAACAATACCTGTTGCATTTTCTCTCGCGGTTACTCTTACAAGTGGATAATAATTAGTTAAATTATCATCATCGCGATTTATAATTGGTATGCCAACAGCTTCAAACCAATTTTCAGTTGCATTAAAAGTCATATTTGAATCTACAGTATCACTAGGTGTTCTAAAGCCAGCTAACCCATAATCAGGAACAAGATGAGTTCCGGGAAAAAGTTGATCTGAATAGTCCCAAAAATTTGTTTTAGTATGACTAACAGTATTAATATGTCCATTATAATTCATCGCTTGATAGCTAAGAGTTACACCTGTCGTTACATGTTTATTTGAAGTTCCTACTTTTTTGATTAGTTGTGCCTGAAGGACATTGTATGGTGGCAAAATAGTAAAGACTGAAAATTCACTACCATCCATACAGTGCATCCCTAAATCATTCCATGCTAGAAGTGTGTACTCTCCTGTTCCAGTGCCTCCAGTTGTACCACCAGTTGTACCTCCAGTTGTACCACCAGTTGTTCCTCCTGTATCTCCACCAGTTGTTGTATCACTGTCATGATCTGATGAATCGTCATGATCTGATGAATCGTCATGATTTGATGAATCGTCATGATCTGATGAATCATCATCTTCGTCATCTTCTTCATCACTTGATGAACTATGCTCACTACTATGTGACTTAAGTGTATCTTCAAAATGTTTTTGTGCATCTGATGCAGATGTTAGGTTTATTGCACTCTCTTGCACAAGGGAAGCTAACTCAGTATCTGTTAATGGTGTATGTGATTCTGATAAATCAATAGGATTACTAGTTGTTAACTCTTTTGTAATCTCTATTCCATCAGATGGATCTTTATTATCATCCAAAGTTTGAAGAACTCGTAAAATTTCCACAACTCTTGGATCATTTATATCACTATTTGGCACAATTGATAGTGGTGTAACTATACCAGAATCATCAACTTTCGTAGTTCCTAGTGTTATGTCACCAACTTTAAAAGTAACTTCTTCATCCGAAGCATATTTAAAATGACCATCTTTGTCTGTTTTACCATGTGTTGTTTTTGAACTGTAATCCAGACCAGAAACAGCTGAATCTAAAAATACCCCTGTGTTTGTAGGCGTTGCTTGCGCTGTAGTGCTTCCACCACCACCTCCGCCACAGCCTGTAAGCAAAGCGATGACGGATATTGAAAAAAACAATGACTTCATAAAATCCCCTTTATTAATCTAAGATTTTAGAATGATACAAAAGTTAAATGAAGATTGTATGAAGATTTATGAATGTATACTTTTTGTACTTAAATATCTAAAGCACTACTCGCCAACTTAGCCCAAGGGGAAGTTTTGTCTGCGTTTATAGCATTTTTGTACGCTTTTTTAGCATCTTCATCTCTCCAAAGTTTAGAATAAACTGTGCCGAGTAGATACTGCTGTCTTGCTGTTTGGCTTGGCTCTAGTTTTATTTCATTAAGGGATACAATTATTTCTAAAGCTTTGTTTAATTGTTCTTGATTCATATAAGCTTGGTAAAGTGTAAACTCTAGCATTGGACTCTGTGGATGTGAGTGTGAATCTTCTTGGATTTTATAGACAAGAAGACCATATTTTATAACAATATTATCATCTTTTCTTTTCTGTCCTATTGTAACCAAAGCCATATATCGATCTAAATCTTTATAATTTATTCCAAAACTATTTTCTATATCTGTTATCACTTTTATGGCATTATCTGCTTGTTCTAGTCTTTGATAAGTATCAAATATATATCTATAAACATCTTTATATGGTGAAGTTTTTGCATCATCTATCAAGCTTATCAAATCTTTTGAAGCATCTAGTACATCACTATAGTTGCCTGTTTGAAAATCAATCTTTATATATCTATACAACCATTTTTTACGCTCATCTAACTTTTTAGATTTGAAGTGTTTGTTTGCCATTGATTTTGCAAGCGTAAAATCTCCGCCTTTCATAGCACACTCATATATCCCATCATCCCACTTGTCCCAAAGCGTTACATTGTAATCATTTGATATACTTAGAACTTGATGACATTTTTTATCTTGAAGTGAATTTTTCATCGAACCAACTGCAGAATCCATAATAATATTCTGTATATCTTCATACTTATCTTTATCAAGTTCCAATAAATCATTTTTAAAGTCTAAAACTTGAGCATATTCACCACTCTCTAGTAAAAATTTTGCTTTTTCGTATATAGCACGATTACCGATGCTATCGTTTGCATAATCTTTGATAAGTCTGTTATATTGAGCCAACTTGCTAGTTGCGTTTAACTCTTGTGTATCAAAAAACAGAGCATCTTTTACTGTTTGAACTTCGTAAATAAAATCACCATCTGGAAAAGCTTTTATGTATGCATTAATGGCATCAAGAGCTTCTTTTTTATCCTCAGTTTTTGCTAACCATAAAGCTTTATCTTTTAGTAAACCTTCATAATCATCACTACCCATCGTTAATGCAACAGCTAAAGAGTCTGCCATAGCTGCAGCCGTAACAAAATCTCCAGCATCAGAAAAAGTAGTCATCATGTCTAAAGATGTTTTTAAATCTTTTATAAAAAAATTAGGTTTTGCATCTACTATCTGCATAATATATTTAGAAGCCCTTTTAGGAGAGTAGCCTATCTCTAAGTGAGCTAAATGATACGCTGCTGTAGCTCCAAGGTCTAAATCATTAGTCTCATCTAAAGCTTTTGTATAAAAATTTATCGCTCCTTTAGTTCCACCTGAACCTTCTAGCATCTCACCTTTATAAATATATCCCCAAAGCGTATAGACAGATTTTTCATGTTCACTAAAAAGTCTATCAAAAAAGTAATCAGCATCTGTACTTAAGCCCATACTCGAATAAGACTTTGCAAGAAGAGAAAGTACCTCTGCTATATTTTCATCAGACGAATATTCTCTTAAATATATTTTTGATGTAGCTACTACACTATCGTTATTTTTCATCTTATCGTAAACTTTGATTTTATAGTACAGAAGTTCAGCCTTAAAAAGTGTGTTAGGATAAGCTTCTAATACATCATTTATCAAATCTAAGACAAGTTCATACTTTTCTTCTTTAAAGTATTTTTTTACTTTAAGGTAATCAGTAACATCTCCCACTTGCTTTATATGCACTGGATTACCCTTTATATCCAAACCACCTACAAAAGGAAGCTTATCCTTTTGCATAAAAAATGGAAAATTAATACCTATATTCGCTTTTTCTTTATTATTTATCAGTGGTAGTTTATCAGTGTAACCAACTATCATCCAATGTTTTGCTAGAGTAACATCTGCTTGATAGACTCTATCTTCTTCACATAAATTAAATATCACAGGTAGTAGTTTAATCTTTTTAAATGGTTTAATTACTAAAAAAAATGTTTTATTTTTTATAACACTATCAATAGTAAAAAAGTTGTTTTTTAATTTTTTAATTTCTTGATTTGGTCGTTTATTGTAAGCACAAATTATTTCTATGGCTTCATTAAAGTCATTTTTTGTCTCTTGGCAGATAAATTCTTGGGAGTCTTTTAGATGAAGAATGGAAAATCGTTGGTGATTTTCTTTTGCACTATTGATAGATATCTCTAGTGCTTCAAGAGAGGTAGTTATACCTAAAAATATAAGGAGGTAGACTGTCCATTTTAACAAACTCTACTCTCCTTAACTATTTAATATCCACTGTTATAAACAAGAGATGTAATAAACTCAAGTAGTGGGTTTATAGCTATAAAAGCAAAAATAGTTCCCATAGTTGCAATACCGATAATAGTTTTAAGACCAAGTGTAGCATTACCAGAATAAACATCACCAGTCATACCATCAACTGGCTCTTTCATAAGCATATAAACAACAAGTTTTAAGTAATAGTACCCAGCAATAGCAGAGTTAAGTGCCATTATAAGTGCTAAAACTGTGTAACCTGCAGAAACAGCAGAACCTATCATGTACAATTTACCCCAAAACAGTGCAAATGGTGGAACACCTGCAAGTGATAACATAAAGATAGTCATAATTGTAGCAGCAACTGGAGATGTTTTAATCATACCAGCAAATTTACTATAACTATGGTCACTACTTTGATGATCAGGTAAAGATTTTTGACGACTTATCCATAGCATAGAAAATGAACCTAAGTTTGTAAAGGCAAAAAGTATCCAGTAAAGGAAAAGTGCTGAATTAGACTGCGTAGTACCAATCATAACAGCTGCCATTACAAAACCAGCGTGAGATATCGAACTATATGCTAGCATTCGCTTAACATCAGTTTGAACAAGAGCCCACATATTTGCAGCAGTCATAGTGACAACTACGATAGCATAAAGGATTATTTCTAACCAAACTACACCACTGTGGATTAAAAATTCAAAGATTCTCATAGTTACAATAAAACCTGCAATCTTAGGTACTATTGACATATATCCAGCCATTGCAGCACTTGCACCCTCATAAACATCAGGAGCCCAAGTATGAAAAGGTACTAAAGAGACTTTAAACCCTAATGAAGCTAATAAGAATACAGTTCCAACTAAAACATAACCGATATCTACATAATTATTTGCAGCTAATACCGTTGCGATTTGGTTTATCTCTACTGAACCAGTTAGAGCATAAAATACCATTGAACCAAAACTGTAAAAACCTGCAGCTAAAGCACCCATTGTAAAGTACTTTACAGCTGCCTCGAATGATTTATCACGATTGTGCATAGCGATGATTGTGTATAGTGCTAATGAAGCAGTCTCAAGTCCAACAAAGATAAGTATTAAGTTATCTGTTGCAACCATAAACTGAAATCCACTAATCATAAACAAGAAGAGTGCAAAAAACTCAGGATATGAAAATTCATGAAAGCGTTTATGTGTAAGAGCCAATGGAATAAACAGAAGTGAAGCTCCCACAATTATAAACTGTGAGAGAATCGCTAAACCATCAATAAGCATAACATCAAACACACCCATCATTGTTCCCGAAACAGAGAAAACAGATGCAGAGTTAAATAATGCACCCAAATCTAAAATAATAAAAAGCATACTTAAGACTACATACATAGTCTTGTCAAGTCCAGCTTTTATCGTATCAATAACTAAGATTAACAACGCACCTACGATAGGAATTAACATCGGTGTTAGAGTCGCTAAATTTAATGACTCCATAGAAACATTTACTGGCTCCATTAGTGTGCCTCCTCTATTGAACTTATTGGAATCGTTAACTCTTTTAAAGGGCTAGGGATTCTTGACTTTGCTTCTGCTGATTGCGCTTTATCATGCATAAGTTGCACTATTGATTCAACACTATTGTTTATAGGTTCTAAAACTGGTTTAGGATAAACACCTAGCCATATTGCGATAATTGTTAGTGGGATAAGAGCAAAAAGTTCTCTCTTATTTATATCTGGAAGATTTCTATTCTCTTCTTTTGTAATCTCACCAAAAAACAGTTTTTTATAAGAAGCAAGCATATAAATTGCACCTACAATGATACCAACACCAGCTAAAAGAGTTAAAATTTGAGACTGTTTAAAGAAACCAAGTAGACTTAAAAATTCACCTACAAAGTTTATTGTAAGTGGCATACCAACTGAAGCCATCATCATAATACCAAATATAGTTGCATATCTTGGCATAGAGTGAGCTAAACCACCAAATTCACTCATCATCTTCGTATGTCTTCTATCATAGATAACACCGACAAGGAAGAATAGTGCCCCAGCAACTACTCCATGACCCAGCATCAAAAAGATTGAACCTGAAACACCTTCAACATTAAGTGCGAATATACCAATAATAATGATACCCATGTGTGAAACCGAGCTATAAGCAATCACTTGTTTGATATCTTTTTGCGCGTAAGCGACCATTGCAGTATAGATAACCATAATGATGGCAAGCACTGCTATGGGGTACATAAAGAACACCGAGGCATCTGGAAATAGTGGCAATGAAAAACGGATAAATGCATATGTACCCATTTTTAGTAAAATTGCCGCAAGTATTACAGAACCAATAGTCGGTGCTTGTCCATGCGCATATGGTAACCATGTATGAAATGGAAACATCGGAACCTTGATAGCAAAACCTATAAAGAATGCTGCGAATAACCATAATTGAAAATTCTCAGGCAATATAAGTCTGTACCAATCAAGGATTGCAAAACTCCACTGACCTGTTGCTTGATTGTAAAAATATGCCATAAAAAGCATACCAACCAGCATTACAAGTGAACCTGTAAAAGTATATAAGAAAAACTTTATAGAAGCGTAAACACGCTTTGGTCCACCCCATGCACCGATGATATAAAGCATTGGTACTAGTGAGAGTTCCCAAAAAACATAAAACACTATAGCATCAAGTGCTGCAAATACACCAGACATAGTCATCTGAAGCATAAGAAGTGTAATAATCATGTTTTTAATATTTTTCATTTCACCTAGTGAGGCGATTCCTATAAAAGTTACAAATGTTGAAAGAATAATGATAAATATAGAGATACCATCAACACCTAAAGTATAATTAATTCCAAACGCTGGAATTAAAGGGATACTTTCCATAAACTGCATACCAGAGGCTCCGCCATCAAACGCAAACCAAAGCCATAGAGCTAAAGCAAATTCAATAGCAGAAACTGCTATACCGTAAGCACGGATACTGTCTTTTTGTATTATAAATCCAAATAGTGCTGACACTAATGGGAAAAATATTAAAATTGATAAAATATGATCAACCATCTACTAAACTCCTAAACCTGATAAAACCGTTAAGATTTGATCAGAATATCTCACTGCAAGTCCAAAAACCACAGCTAATGATAACAGTCCAATAAGACCTGCTACCATCCATTTTAACATCGTAGATAAATTACCACTCTGCATTGTTCTCGTTTTATCACCAGTATTATAAACAATTCCAGCAATACCATCAACTGAAGCATCAACAATTTTCATATCAATATGTGTCCAGAAAATCTCTGACACTTCTCTGTATGGTGTTACTAGATATTTGTCATATGCATATGGAATATAGTATTGGTTTATAAGTAGTTTATATACAAAACTATTTTCCATTTTTGATGTTCCATCTGGAACTGTAATTTTCGAATTGTTATATTTTCTATATGCGTAAATAATAGCTAATACTACAAAGAGTTGTGTTCCTATTGTCATTACCCATAAAGTCACTTCTGAATGTATGTGATACTCAATAGCACTTAAAGATTCTTCAACCATACTGAAGAATGTTGTTCTAAAAGCACCTGCTATGATAGCAAGAATCAATAATGGACTCATACCAATAAGCATAAATTTATATGCTTCATGTGGATGAATACCAAAAAGCTTGTATCTCTCTTCACCTTCAAAAATAAGTGCAGTTAATCTAAATGAATAGAATGCTGTAAGACCTGCCGTGAAAAGTAAAACAGAGTAGATAATAAAGTGATGCTCAGCAAACGCAGCTTCTAAGATAGTATCTTTTGAAAAGAAACCAGCTAAAGGGAAAAGACCCGCAAGCGCAACAGAAGCGATAGTCATCATAATATATGTCCACTTCATAACCTTTTTGAGTCCACCCATTTTAAATGGATCAAGTTCATCATGCATAGCATGCATAACATTACCAGCACCAAGAAAAAGAAGTGCTTTAAAGAATGCATGAGCCATTAAGTGAAACAATGCCACCCAGTAAGCACCCAAGCCAGCTGCTGCAAACATATAACCTAGTTGTGAAAGTGTAGAGTACGCGACAACTCTTTTCATATCACGATTTACAAGAGCCATTGAAGCTGCAAAGATAGCAACAAAAGCACCTAGACTAGCTATAAAAAGACCTACACTAGGGATGAGACTATAAAGTTCATTTGAACGAATAACTAAGTAAACACCCGCTGTAACCATTGTTGCTGCGTGAATAAGAGCCGATACAGGAGTAGGACCTTCCATCGCATCTGCAAGCCATGTGTGAAGTGGAAACTGTGCTGATTTACCCATTGCACCAATGAATAGGAAAATACCTATCCAAGAAAGTGTTGTTGTATCTAAAGTAGTAAATGCTTCAAAAGCACCATCATATTGAAGTGTACCTGTATTCCAGTAAATTAAAAAGATACCTACAAGCATTCCAAGGTCAGCGATACGGTTCATGATAAACGCTTCGTTTGCTGCCCAGGTTGCACTCTCTTTGTGAAACCAGAAACCAATAAGTAACCAAGAACAAAGACCAACACCTTCCCAACCAATAAAAAGACCAGCATAGTTATCGCTCATAACAAGAATCATCATTGAGAAAACGAAAGCTGAAAGGTAAGAGAAAAATCTATTAAACCCTTTGTCATGATCCATATAACCAATAGAATAGATATGTACCACAGTAGAAACAAGTGTTACAACCATCATCATAGTTACAGAAATCTGATCAACTACAAAACCAAATGGAATGTAAAGATCACCCGCTGCCATCCATGTCATCATCTCAACATGTATAGGCTCTCCTCCATCTAAGATATAAAGAAGAAGCATTGTACTACTAAGAAATGCTGAAAATATTAGTAAAGATGCGATTATACCTGTGAAAGTTTTCTTTGGAGTTGCAGTAAAAAGTGCAGAAAACAAAGAACTAACAAGAGGAGCAAAAAGTGCTATATATAAGTATGTCTCCATCTATCTATCCTTTCATCGTTGCTAAATTATCTAGGTCTATGTTACCGTGGCGTTTGTACCATACAATAAGTAGTCCTAATCCAACAGCCACTTCTGATGCAGCGATTGCAATTACAAAAAATGCAAACATCTGACCTGTTAAGTCACCGTAATAGTGTGAAATCGCAGCAAAAGAAATATTTACAGAATTAAGTAATATCTCTGTTGCGAAAAACAGTAAAAGAATGTTCTTTCTACGAATAACACCCACTAAACCAATAGCAAATAAAATCGTAGATAAAACCAAATAATGATTTAAACCTATTTCCATCATGTATTCACCTTTGTAATTGTTTCATTTTGAAGCTCAGCAATCTCTTGAGAATTCATAAGAGTTAAAGATGCATCCATTTTCTTACCAGCTAGTACAATACCTGCAACCATAGCAACCAAAAGCATAACTGCCGCAAGCTCAAAAGGAATAAGGTATTTTGTAAAAAGCACTAAACCGACATTTTGAGTATTTCCTACATCGGCTACACCTGGATATAAGGCTGTTACATTTGTTGCAGCCATTGGTACAGCAACAATAAGAACAACTAAAACAGCTGCAATTGCACTCATCCCAATAATGATAAACTTGTTACCTTGTTTCTCTTTAACATCGCGCGTAGTATCAAAGAACATCATACCAAAGGCATAAAGTGCCATAACTGCACCAGTATAGACGATAATTTGTACCGCACCTAAAAAATCAGCACCTAAGATAAAGAAAAATGCCGATATAAAAATCATTCCTGCTGCTAATGCACTAAGTGCATATAACGCTTGTGATGTTGTAACTACTATGAAAAACATCGCAATTGTTAAAAATGCAAACAGATAAAACGCTATCGCTTCAAACATAATCAAATCTCCTTAGTATGCTAGAGGTGTTTTTTTAACACGCTCATCTTCATGTGGTGTAATAGAACCAAAACCTTCAAACTCTAACTGAGTTCCAGCTTTCATCTTATCAATCGGTGTTAACATATCTTCATACATTACAAAGTGTTCTCTTTGTTCTGAACCATTTTCATACTCACCACCATGAGTAATAGCAAGTTCAGGGCAAACTTCTGCACAGTAACCACAGAAGATACAACGACCAAGATTGATTGTATAAGAAGATACTTCTTTACGAGAATTTTCATCAATTTTAGTATCCATACGAATACAATCAGAGATACAAATCTTTTCACAAAGTCCACAACCAATACATCTCTCAGTATCTGATTCCCAAAGTCTTTTCATCTCATGCACTGCACGATAACGAGGACCAATTGGCATCTTCTCTTGAGGATATTGGATTGTATGAAGGTCAAACCTTAACATCTCTCTCATAACAACCCAAAGACCAACAAAAAGCTCGCCTCTAAAAGTTCTCTTTATAACACGCTGAAATTTACCCCAACCATCAGTAGGATAATCTTCAATATCAACCATAAAGTAGCCATCGTCCGCTACATTTCTATTATTAAATTGTTCATTACTCATTCATATCCCCTTAATACATCATAACTAAACCAGTGATTACAACATTAATCACTGCAAGTGGCATGAGAACTTTCCAACATAACCACATAAGTTGATCTGGTCTAACATCTGGCCATGCAGCTCTTGTCCATAAGAAAAAGAAGAAGAAAAATGCCATCTTACCAAGTAAACCGAATGCACCTAGAACACTACCATCACCAAAACCACCTAAGAAAATGATTGGAATAACAAATGATATAAAGAACATATTTGCGTATTCACCGATAAAGAAAAGTCCCCATCTCATACCAGAATACTCAGTACCAAAACCATCAATAATCTCATGGTCATTTGCAATAAGGTGAAATGGAGTACGACCAGTTTCAGCAAACGCAGCTATCCAAAAAAGGATAAAGGCTAAAGGTTGAGACCATACAATCCAGCTTCCAATTCCACCAGCTTGATACTCATTAAAATCAATAAGAGAGAGTGATCCCACTAGCATTATCGGAGCTAATACTGACAATCCTGACACTACCTCATACGAGATAAATACAGCAGCAGCACGAGCAGCTGAAAGTAAAGCAAACTTATTGGCTGATGCCATACCACCAAGCATTGGTCCAAAAAGACCTATTGCCATCACACCTAAGATATATAATATACCGATGTCTAAATCTGCAACAATTGGATGAACTGTATATCCAAAAATTGTAAATTGAGGTAAAAAAGGTATCGCAGCTGATGCCATAAACGCAGTTGCTGCTGTTATAACAGGTGCAATTTTAAAGATAGGCGCTACAACATTTGTAGGAATAATATCCTCTTTAGTAAATAGTTTGATACCATCTGCACCAACTTGAAGTAGACCAAATGGACCAACATTCATGGGTCCTAGACGACGCTGCATAAATGCAAGTATCTTACGCTCAAAATATGTACCAATACCTGCTAAAGCAGAAAATACCAGTAAAATAACAACGACTTTTATAACCGTTTCTATTAAATATGCTGTATCCATATATTACACCTTTTCTATCGAAGCTGAGTTAAAGCGATAAGCGTTAAACAAAACCTCTGAGTTTAATTTCAAATCAAATGATGGAACAAGTGCGATATTGCCGCTGATTTTATTATCACTAACAATACTCGTTACAACTTCCCCATTT